>CAMATO010000015.1 GCA_945861165.1 Bifidobacterium breve
TGCAATATGTCACTTCGTCGTTTAGCAGAAAAAGCAAAAGCAGGAGTTTTTGCAGCAGGTGGTTTCCCAATGACCTTTAATACAATTTCTGTCTCCGATGGAATCTCCATGGGACATGAAGGAATGCGTGCATCTTTAGTAAGCAGAGAAATTATTGCCGATTCTGTTGAATGCGTTATGCATGCTGAAAGATTAGACGGATCAGTAACTTTGGCAGGTTGTGATAAATCATTGCCAGGAATGTTAATGGCTGCAGCCAGATTAGATTTAGCAAACGTTTTTGTTTATAACGGATCAATTATGCCAGGAAATTTAAATGGTAAAGATTTAACAATTCAAGATGTTTTTGAAGGGGTAGGCGCTTGTGCGCTAGGAAAAATTACTGAATCTGAATTAGATGAAATCGAAAGAGCAGCCTGTCCAGGAGAAGGTGCGTGCGGTGGAATGTTTACTGCTAACACCATGAGCTCAGTAGCTGAAGCTTTAGGAATGGCACTACCAGGAAGTGCCTCTGCACCAGCTATTGATAGCAGAAGAGATGCAGATGCTTATGCGGCTGGCGAAGCTGTAGTTAATCTAATTCGTTTAGGAATAACTGCACGAGACATCATGACTAAAAAAGCATTTGAAAATGCGATCACTGTGGTCATGGCATTGGGTGGATCAACAAACGCAGTTCTACATTTACTAGCAATTGCTAATGAAGCAAACGTTGATTTAACTATTGATGATTACAACCGAATTGGAGATAAAACTCCTCACTTAGCGGATGTTAAACCATTTGGTAGATATGTAATGAATGATTTGGATAAAATTGGTGGAGTACCAGTAGTTATGAAAGCCTTATTAGATGCAGGCCTTATCCATGGTGATGAATTAACTGTCACTGGAAAAACTGTTGCTGAGAACTTGAAAGCAATAAATCCACCAGATCCTGATGGAAAAATTATTCATGCGGTTAATAATCCAATCCATAAAACTGGTGGACTTGTAATCCTGAAAGGTTCTCTTGCTCCAGAAGGTGCGGTTATTAAAGCTGCTTCTATCGAATCTCCCATATTTGAAGGTACAGCCAAAGTATTTGATGACGAAAAATTTGCCATGGAGGCAGTAACCCATGGAAAAATTGTCAAAGGCGATGTCGTAGTTATTCGCTACGAAGGTCCAAAAGGTGGACCAGGTATGCGTGAAATGTTGGCGGTAACAGCTGCTATTAAAGGTGCTGGTTTAGGTAAAGATGTCATGTTGATTACCGATGGCAGATTTAGTGGAGCAACCGCAGGTTTTTGTATAGGACACGTTGCCCCTGAAGCAACAGATGGTGGACCAATTGCTTTGGCTCAAACTGGAGACAAGATTCGTTTAGATCTTGCAGCAAGAAAACTTGATTTACTAGTTGATGATGCTGAATTAGCTAAACGTCGAGCAAGTTGGAAACCAGCTGAACCTAGATACACCACAGGAATTTTAGGAAAATACGCAAAATTAGTTGGTTCATCCGCTAAAGGTGCAGTCTGTAACTAGTAGTGCTGATACTTCCAACTAGACCTTTTATAAATATGGTTGTACTCTTTAGTCAATGAGAAATGCACTCGTAGTAGTTAGCGAGCGCGTTGGCTAGCAAGATTTAGCCCACGCGCCTCCCTCCGTTTGCCCAAAAGGCCGGGGGGTTTTTTAGTGGGCTAAGAGCAACTGAAACAATTGAGGGATTCTCTTCAAAAAGAATTCTTCCCCGATTAAAGGAAAAATTAAATGGCCGAAATAACTGGTGCACAGAGTTTGATTCAATCTCTTGAATCAGCAGGTGTAGATACGGTCTTTGGAATTCCTGGCGGAGCAATTCTTCCTGCTTATGATCCGATGATGGATTCAAAAAAACTTCGACATATTTTAGTTCGACATGAACAAGGTGCTGGTCATGCTGCAGAAGGTTATGCGCATGTAACTGGTCGCGTTGGTGTTTGTATGGCAACAAGTGGACCAGGTGCCACAAACTTAGTTACCCCAATTGCTGATGCACACATGGATTCTATTCCCATGGTGGCAATTACCGGTCAAGTTCCTTCTCACGCAATTGGAACTGACGCATTCCAGGAAGCCGATATTCGAGGCATCACTTTTCCAATTACAAAACACAATTACTTAGTAACAAAAGCAGATGACATTCCTAGAGCTATTGCTGAAGCTTTTCATTTAGCATCAACTGGAAGACCAGGACCAGTTTTAGTTGACATTTCCAAAGATGCACTAAATGCGAAAACGACTTTTAATTGGCCACCAGTTATGAATTTGCCGGGATATCACCCAACTACAAAACCAAATTCAAAAAGAGTTAAAGAAGCAGCCGACAGAATAATTGCTGCCAAGAAACCAATTCTTTATGTGGGTGGCGGAGTTATTCGATCAAATGCTGCTAAAGAGTTATTGCAACTTGCTGAACTAACTCAAATTCCTGTAGTAACCACTTTGATGGCCAGAGGTGCGTTTCCTGATTCTCATCCTCAACATTTAGGAATGCCGGGTATGCACGGATCTGTTGCAGCGGTTGGTTCTTTGCAACAAAGTGATTTGCTAATTGCTTTAGGAACTCGTTTTGATGATCGTGTTACTGGTCAGCTTTCTTCTTTTGCACCAGAGGCAGATGTAATTCATGTTGATATTGATCCTGCAGAAATTGGTAAAAATAGATTTGCTCATGTACCAATCGTGGGAGATGCCAAAGAAACAATCATTGAACTTATTGCTGTTCTAAAGGATGAACACAAAGCAGGTCGAATTGGAAATTATGAAGCATGGTGGGCAAATCTAAATAGATTAAGAACTGAATACCCACTGGGCTACGATCATCCAACAGATGGTTCTTTGTCACCACAATATGTAATTGAAAGAATTGGTGCCATAAATGGACCTGATGCAATTTATGCCGCAGGTGTTGGTCAACATCAAATGTGGGCTGCCCAATTTGTTAAATATGAAAAACCTGGAACTTGGCTTAACTCTGGTGGATTAGGAACAATGGGTTATGCAATTCCAGCAGCCATGGGTGCCAAAGTTGGCGCACCAGATAAAACTGTGTGGGCAATCGATGGTGACGGTTGTTTTCAGATGACAAATCAGGAATTAGCCACTTGTACTATTAATAACATTCCTATCAAAGTTGGTTTGATCAATAACAATGCCCTGGGCATGGTTAGACAATGGCAGTCATTGTTTTACAACAACCGTTATTCAAACACTGACTTAAATAGCAATAGAGTCCCTGACTTTGTGAAACTAGCTGACGCTTATGGATGTCATGGCTTGCGTTGCGAAACTAGGGAAGAAGTAGATAAAACCATTGAAAAGGCAATAGAACTAAATGATGCTCCAGTAGTTATTGACTTTGTAGTTCACAAAGATGCCATGGTTTGGCCAATGGTGGCAGCAGGTATGAGTAACTCTGAAATCAAATTTGCTCGCGATTTAGCACCACAATGGATGAGAAGTGATGACGAATGAGTCGCCACACTTTAAGTGTTCTAGTTGAAGATCAACCAGGTGTTTTGGCAAGAATCGCAAGTTTATTTGCTCGCCGGGGTTTCAACATTGAATCATTAGCAGTGGGTCCAACTGAAGCAGTAGGTGTTTCTCGTATGACAATTGTGGTTAATGTTGCGGAATCACCATTGGAACAAGTTACCAAACAATTAAATAAATTAATCAACGTTCTAAAAATTGTGGAGTTAGATAACTCAGCAGCGGTGCAAAGAGAATTATTACTAGTGAAAGTAAAAGCTGATAGTAAAACTCGCTCAGCCATATTAGAAACAGTTTCACTTTTCAGAGCCAAAGTGGTTGACGTAGCCCCAGATGCCATCACTATTGAGGCAACGGGTAATCACGACAAGATTCAAGCACTCTTAAAGGTGTTGGAAGAGTACGGAATAAAGGAGCTAGTTCAGTCGGGCATGGTGGCAATCGGACGTGGTGCAAAAGCCGTTTCTGATCGCACATTACGCTCTAACTAGAGACTTAGTAGAAAACGAGTAGAAAGAAAATAAATATGGCCGAAATGTTTTATGACAAAGATGCAGATTTAGAAATAATTAAATCTAAAAAAGTGGCAGTTATTGGTTATGGTTCACAAGGCCATGCTCATGCACTAAATCTTCACAACTCCGGAATTGATGTTCGGGTTGGTTTAAAAGAAGGATCTCCAAGCAGAGTTAAGGCAGATGCTGAAGGTTTAAGAGTGGTAACGCCAGCACAAGCTGCACAAGAAGCAGATGTGATCATGATTCTTGCTCCAGATCATGTACAAAGACATATTTATAAAGAATCAATTGAACCAAACTTAACGAGTAACAAAGCATTATTTTTCTCACACGGTTTTAATATTCGTTTTGGTTACATCAAGCCTCCTAAAGATGTTGATGTGTGCATGGTTGCCCCCAAGGGTCCAGGACATTTAGTTCGTCGCGAATACCAAAACAGTCGAGGTGTGCCAGTAATTGTTGCGGTGGAACAAGATCACTCAGGTAATGCGTGGCCACTAGCTCTTTCTTATGCCAAGGCAATTGGTGGACTTCGTGCCGGTGGAATTAAAACCACATTCACAGAAGAAACCGAAACTGATTTATTTGGTGAACAAGCAGTACTTTGTGGCGGCACAACTGCGTTAGTTCAAGCAGGATTTGAAACTTTAGTTGAAGCAGGTTATCAACCCGAAGTGGCATATTTTGAGTGTTTGCATGAATTAAAACTAATTGTGGATCTTATGTATGAAGGTGGTATTGCCAAAATGCGTTGGTCAGTTTCTGACACCGCAGAATATGGTGACTACGTTTCAGGTCCAAGAATCATCAACAGAAAAACCAAACAAAGAATGAAGAAAATTTTGAAGGAAATTCAAAATGGGACCTTTGCTAAAGAATTTATTGATGACCAAGACAATGGTGCCAAGAAATTCAAGAAATTTAGGAAAATAGGCGAAGAATCACAAATTGAAGCAGTAGGTAAGAAGCTGCGTGGATTGATGGCCTGGGTTGATAAAACTAAGGATGATTTCCAAGGAACTGTTTCACGCTAAATTCTAAATAGCCAAATGGGCCCACAGACCTAAACTAGGTGTGTGGGCTCACACATTTCTAAGCATCCAAAACCAGAAAAGATTTGTGTGCGTTGTGGACGAAAAATGACTTGGCGTAAATCCTGGGCCAAGAATTGGGATGTCGTTAAGTATTGCTCTGACTCATGTCGCAAGAAAAAATAATATAAGTAGACTTAATTTATGAGTAACCCAATTGTCTTAATTGCAGAAGAATTATCTCCTGCCACTGTTAAAGCACTGGGACCTGATTTTGAAATAAGAAATTGTGATGGTGCAAATAGAGAAGAATTATTCAGATCTATTGTTGATGCTGATGCCATTTTGGTCAGATCAGCAACAAAGCTAGACAGTGAAGCTTTGTCTCGTGCAAAAAAGTTAAGAATAATTGCCCGAGCAGGAGTGGGGTTAGACAATGTTGATGTAGCTGCAGCCACCACTCAAGGCATCATGGTGGTTAACGCGCCAACCTCAAATATAACTTCTGCTGCAGAATTAGCGGTGTCTCTTTTGTTAGCAAGTGCAAGAAATATTGTGCCGGCAAATATTGCCTTAAAAAAAGGTGAATGGAAAAGAAGTAAATTTACTGGAATTGAATTAAGTGAAAAAACCATTGGCATAGTTGGTTTTGGCAGAATCGGTGTTTTAGTTGCCCAAAGATTAGCCGGATTTGGTGTTCATTTAATTGCTTATGATCCTTTCGTGCAACCTGCAAAAGCTGCCACACATAACGTGAGAATGGTTTCACTTGATGAATTATTGGAACAAAGTGATTTCATCACAGTTCATTTACCAAAAACTCCTGAAACAGCAGGTTTAATTGGGGAAGAAGCTTTAAAGAAAGTAAAACCCACAGTTCGTATTATTAACGCTTCTCGTGGTGGCATTGTTAATGAGCAAGCTTTATTTACTGCCCTTAAAGAAGGCAGAGTTGCAGGTGCTGGAATTGATGTTTACGATTCAGAACCTTGCACTGATTCACCACTGTTTACTCTCGATCAAGTTGTGTCAACCCCACATTTAGGTGCATCCACTGATGAAGCGCAAGAAAAAGCAGGCATTGCAGTAGCAAAATCTGTGCGTTTAGCTTTGAGTGGTGAACTGGTTCCTGACGCAGTAAATGTAAGTGGGGGAGCAATTGCTAAACCGGTTAGACCTTTGCTGCCATTAGTTGAAAATATGGGACGCATTGCCGCAGGTCTGGTGGCCGGAGCTATTAATCGTGTTCATGTTGAAGTTAGTGGTGAAGTTGTGGAAAATGAATTAAAGATTTTAGAAATATCAGCTATCAAAGGGATTTTAACTCAACTTGTGCACGAACCAGTTTCATATGTAAACGCACCGCTGTTAGCAAAAGATCGAGGCATTGAAACGTCCCTTCACACCACACTGGAATCACCAAATTTTAAAGTAGTTGCCAAAGTGGAATTAACGACGAACACTGGGGAAGTTGCTTCAGCTTCTGGCACAATCACCGGACCAAATTCCACAATCAAATTAGTAGGAATTGATAAATATGAATTAGATGTTGCGATAAGTGACCAGATGGCATTTATACAATATGAAGATCGTCCAGGAATGCTCGGCATTATTGGTGGAATATTAGGCAAATCAGAAATCAATATTGCTAACTTGCAACTAGCCCGTGAAACTAAAGGAGGAAATGCATTAGTGGCCTTGACTCTTGATTCAGAAATACCTCAAAGCGTTTTATCTGAGATTGCAAATGCACTTGCAGCAAAATTTGCAAAAACTGTTAATTTAAGTTAACGATTAGCCCTGTTGGCAGCACTGATAATTGCTTTAAGTGAAGAGGTGACAATGCTGGGATCGATTCCCACACCCCACAGTGTTCGAGAATCAATAGAGCATTCCAAATAGGCAGCTGCTTGGGCATCTCCACCGGCAGACAATGCATGTTCGTGATAATCAAGCACTTTTAAGTTAACGCCATGGGTTGCAAAAGCGGTACAAAAAGCTGCAATGGGGCCATTGCCAACACCTTTGATAATAAATTCTTTTCCATTATCTTTAATTGTTGCTGTCAAAGTTGTGTCACCATCAACAGCTGATTCTTGAGCAACTGAAACTAAAGAGAATCTTCCCCAGGGTTTTTCAGGATTTGGTAAATATTCATCTTTAAATATTTCCCACATCACGGTTGGAGAAACTTCGCCACCTTCTGTATCTGCTAATTTTTGAATAACTTGGCTAAATTCGATTTGTAATTTTCGTGGTAAATCTAATTGGTGTTCTGTTTTCATAATATAGGCAACTCCACCTTTGCCAGATTGTGAATTTACGCGAATCACAGCTTCATAAGTTCTGCCAATATCTTTGGGATCAATTGGTAAATAAGGCACATTCCAGGTGTATTCATCAACTGGTTTGCCAGCTTGATCGGCATCACTTTGTAATACTTTTAAACCTTTGTTGATGGCATCTTGATGAGAACCAGAAAATGCGGTGAAAACTAAATCTCCACCGTAAGGATGGCGCTCACCCACTGGTAGTTGATTGCAATATTCAACTGTTCTTTTGATTTCATCAATGTTACTAAAATCAATTTGAGGATCAATTCCTTGACTGAATAAGTTCAAGCCCAGAGTTACTAGGCAAACATTTCCAGTTCTTTCCCCGTTACCGAATAAACAACCTTCAATGCGGTCAGCTCCTGCTAAGTAACCAAGTTCAGCTGCTGCTACTCCTGTGCCACGATCGTTATGTGGGTGAAGTGAAAGAATTACACCTTCTCTTCTATCAAGGTTTCGGTTCATCCATTCAATTGAATCCGCATAAACATTTGGTGAGGCCATTTCAACTGTGGCAGGTAAATTGATAACACTAGGGCGATCTTTAGTTGGCTGCCAAACATCGTTAACGGCGTTACAAACTTCGGCTGCGTATTCAAGTTCTGTACCAGTGAATGATTCAGGGGAATATTCAAAAAAGATTTCACTTTTACCCATTTGTTCGGCATACTTTGCAACCAATTGAGCACCATTAACAGCGATGTCTTTAATGCCATCTTTATCTAAATCAAAAACGACTCTTCTTTGTAGAGTTGAGGTTGAGTTATAGACGTGCACAATGGCATTATCTACACCTTCAAGTGATTCATATGTTCTTTCAATTAAGTGTTCTCTTGCTTGAGTTAAAACTTGAATGACAACGTCATCGGGAATGACGTCATCTTTGATTAATTGGCGAACAAAATCAAAATCGTTCTGGGAAGCAGCCGGAAACCCAACTTCAATTTCCTTGTAACCCATTTTGACTAGTAACTCGAACATTTTTCTCTTACGGGCAGGAGTCATCGGATCAATTAGAGCTTGGTTGCCATCTCGTAGATCCACCGCACACCAGCGAGGTGCTTTGGTGATCTTGTTATTTGGCCAGGTTCGATTTTTTAAATCAATAGGGGTGAATGCTTGGTAACGCTGAAACTTCATCGAGGAAGTTTTCTGTTTATTGTTTTTCATTTAGCTCTTGACCTCTTCAATTAGTCGCTATGGGATGAGACCAGCAATGGCGAACTCCCGCAGCGAGGAGGCCAGTCGTTAGGCCTCGCTGCGGCTTTGAAGTAGCAAGCAACGAATCATTATGAATTAAGGGTAGCAGGCACAAAATAAGTAGTGCAGCCCTACGCTGTACTTATTATGAATTCCTATCGTGTTGCGTTAATTCCTGGTGACGGCATCGGTGTCGATGTTGTTAATGAAGGTTGCAAAGTTCTTGATTCATTGGGTTTAGAGTTCGAAACTCAAAACTATGATTTAGGTGCTAATCGATACCTTAAAAGTGGTGAAACACTTCCTGATTCTGTTTTAGCTGAATTAAAAAAATTTGATGCAATATTGCTAGGTGCGGTAGGAGATCCAAAAGTTGCACCTGGAATTTTGGAACGCGGATTGTTACTACGGTTACGTTTTGAATTAGATCACTACGTAAATCTACGTCCAGTTAAATTATTTCCTGGTGTTACAACTCCTTTAGCTGGTAAAACTCCAGAAAATATTGACATGGTTGTAGTTAGAGAAGGAACTGAAGGATCTTATGTCGGTGCAGGTGGAGTTTTAAGAAAAGGCACTAAAGATGAACTTGCAACAGAAGAGTCTTTGAACACAGTTTTTGGTGCTGAACGAGTTATCCGTGATGCCTTCAAGCGAGCCCAAAATCGTCGCAAACATTTAACGCTTGTTCATAAAGCAAACGTACTTGTTTTCGCAGGTGATTTGTGGAAGAGAACATTTGATCGAGTTGCAAAAGAATTCAGTGATGTGAAAACTGATTACCAGCACGTTGATGCTGCCTCCATGTTTTTTGTAACCAACCCTGAAAAATTTGATGTGGTAGTAACAGATAATTTGTTTGGTGACATCTTGACTGACATTGGGGCTGCCATTGCTGGTGGAATTGGTTTAGCTGCAAGTGGCAACATTAATCCTGAAAAAACAACACCATCAATGTTTGAACCAGTTCATGGTTCAGCACCAGATATTGCCGGTAAAGGAATAGCAGATCCAACAGCAGCAATTATGAGTGTTTCTATGATGCTTGATCATTTGGGTGAAAAAGACGCTGCCCAGAAAATTGAAACCGCTGTTGCAAAAGATTTAACTACCAGGGGAACAACCAAACGAAGCACTTCAGAAATTGGAGATGCAATCACCAAATTGGTGAGTTCATGACCAATTTTAGTGTTACCAATAATTCTGCACCTAAATCTGATAATGATCGAAATGCAATATTAGAAAACCCAGGTTTTGGTAAACATTTCACCGATCACATGGTTTTGATTGATTGGGAAAAAGGCAAAGGATTTATTAATCCTCGAGTTGTTCCTTATGCTCCGCTTTCAATTGATCCAGCAAATATGACATTGCACTACGGTCAATCAATATTCGAAGGCTTGAAAGCTTATAAGCATAAAGATGGGTCAATCAAAACTTTTAGACCAAAATCAAATGCTGCCCGTTTTGCTAAATCTGCGAAAAGAATGGCGATGCCAGAAATCCCCGAAGAATTATTTGTGGAAGCTATTGAGCAAATTATTGCTGTTGATAAAAAATGGGTTCCAGAAGATAGAGAAAAATCTCTTTACCTAAGACCATTTATGTTTGCTACCGAAGTTGGTTTAGGGGTAAGACCGGCAAGTAAATATTTGTTTTTAATCATTGCGTCTCCTGCTGGAAACTATTTTCCCGCTGGAGTAAAGCCAGTTTCAGTTTGGTTAAGTAAAGAATATGTAAGAGCAGCACCTGGGGGAACCGGTGAAGCAAAATTTGCAGGAAATTATGCAGCTTCGTTAATTGCTCAAGCACAAGCTGCTCAAGAAGGATGCGATCAAGTTGTGTGGCTGGATGCTATTGAACGTCGTTTCATTGAAGAAATGGGCGGCATGAATCTTTATTTTGTTTATGGTAAAAAGAATGAAATTATTACTCCAGCCTTAACTGGATCTTTACTTGCAGGAATTACTCGTGATTCCATTTTGCAATTAGCAAAAGATTTAGGGATGACTTCAGTGGAAAAGAAAATAACTATTGAAGACTGGAAAAAAGGTTGTGAGCAAGGTGAGATCACCGAAGTATTTGCTTGTGGCACAGCAGCTGTTGTAACTCCAGTTGGTTTAGTTAAATCAAGTGATGATGAATTTATGGTGGGACATGGCGAAACTGGAGAGATTACGGCAAAGATTCGCACTGCTTTGTTGGATATTCAAACCGGAGTAGCAAAAGATGAACACAATTGGACTGTTTCGGTCGGTTAAATTACCCCGGTTTTAATACAGTTGTTACAGATGGGGCAAACTAAAGGCAATGAAGAACCAGGAAATTATTAGTTAAGCGCACTTTTGGGTGATGAAACCCAAACCAAGTGTGCTGATGCCCTTCGCGAGAGCGAGGGGTTTTTTGTTTACTGGAACCAGAAAGAATAAGGAGAAAAGAAAATGACCAACAATTCTTCTCTAGATGCTGCTGCGTTTCATATTTATGACACCACTTTAAGAGATGGTGCACAACAAGAAGGTTTAAACCTTTCGGTGCAAGACAAATTAAATATTGCCAAACACCTTGATGCATTAGGTGTGGGTTTTATTGAAGGTGGTTGGCCTGGAGCTAACCCTAAAGACACAGAATTTTTTGCAAAAGCACACACTGATTTAAAACTTAAACATGCAACTTTAGCAGCATTTGGAAGTACTAGAAGACCAAACGCAAAAGTCCAAGATGATCCTCAAGTTAGAGCTTTACTTGATTCAAAAGCTCAAGTAATTACTTTGGTTGCTAAATCTTTTGATCGACACGTGGAATTAGCTTTGAAAACAACTTTAGAAGAAAACATTGCCATGATTAAAGACACTGTGGCTTTTTTAACCTCTGAGGGTAGACGAGTTTTTCTTGATGCTGAACATTTCTTTGATGGTTATAGAAGTAATAAAAACTTTGCTCTTGAAGTGGTAAATGCTGCCACTCAAAGTGGAGCAGAACTTGTGGCTCTTTGTGACACAAACGGAGGAATGCTGCCAAACGAATTAGGGGAAGTTGTTCATGAAGTTTTAAGTGCCACAAAAGCACGAATTGGAATTCATTGTCATGATGACACCAACTGTGCGGTAGCAAATACTTTGTCTGCTGTTGATGCTGGTGCCACCCATGTCCAAGGAACAGCAAATGGATATGGCGAAAGAAGTGGTAACGCCAATTTATTTAGCGTGGTAGCAAACTTACAATTGAAAAAAGGCAAAATCGTAGTACCAAGTGATGCGATAAAGGAAATGACCAGAATTGCACATGCAGTAAGTGAAATTACAAATATTAATCCAAATCAACATCAACCATACGTGGGCTTTTCAGCTTTTGCTCATAAAGCAGGACTCCATGCCAGTGCGGTAAAAATTGATCCAATGCTCTACCAACACATCGATCCCGTGCTGGTGGGAAATGACATGAGAACTTTAGTTTCTGACATGGCAGGCAGAGCGTCCATTGAATTAAAAGGTAAAGAAATGGGATACAACCTGGAAGGTAACAAAGAGGTATTAACTTCAGTTGTTGAAAAAGTTAAAGAAATGGAATCTCGTGGCTACACCTTCGAAGCAGCAGATGCCTCCTTTGAATTGTTGTTAAGAAATGAATTGGGTGAACATGATCCAAAATATTTCACTGTTGAATCTTGGAAAGTTATCGTTGAACAATCCGAAAACGGTGTGGTCAAAACTGAAGCAACCGTCAAAGTTAGTGCCGGTGGCAAACATTTAGAGCAAACTTCACAAGGAAATGGTCCAGTGAACGCACTTGATAAAGCATTAAGAGCTGCTTTAGAAAAGATTTATCCAGAATTAGCCAAATTAGAACTTATTGATTACAAGGTTCGTATCTTGGAAGGTGTTAAAGGAACAGGGGCGGTAACCAGAGTTTTAATTGAAACCACTGATGGTAATTCCCAATGGGACACAGTTGGTGTGCATGAAAACGTTATTGCTGCTTCCTGGAATGCAATTTCTGATGCTGTCACCTATGGATTGTTAAAAGCAAATGTCAAATAAAGTTCGCGTTCGCTTTTGTCCTTCTCCTACTGGAGATCCACATGTGGGAATGGTTAGAACAGCTTTGTTTAATTGGGCCTTTGCAAAACACCACAATGGAACATTTGTGTTTCGAATAGAAGACACCGATGCTGCCAGAGATAGCGAAGATTCTTATCAAGCACTGCTTGATTCAATGCGCTGGCTAGGCCTTAATTGGGATGAAGGACCAGAAGTTGGTGGACCATTTGGTCCCTATCGTCAAAGTGAACGTATGGATATTTACCAAGATGTGGCAAAAAAACTTCACGCAAAAGGTTTGGCTTATCACTGTTATTGCACACAAGATGAAGTGGAAGAAAGAAGAAAAGCTCAAAAGGAAAAAGGTCAAACTCCAGGCTATGACGCACATTGTCGAGAATTAACTGACACTCAAGTTTCAGACTTTAAAACACTGGGCCGCGAACCAGTTTTAAGATTTAGAATGCCCAGCAAAACTATTACTTGGAATGATTTAGTAAGGGGCGAATTAAGTTTTGAACACGAACATATTCCTGATTATGCTTTAGTTCGGGCTAATGGTGATCCGCTTTACACTTTGGTAAACCCCACAGATGATGCACTAATGGAAATAACACACGTGTTAAGAGGTGAAGATTTATTGTCTTCAACTCCCAGACAAATTGCTCTTTATGAAGCATTTAAAGAAATTGGGGTAGGTCAAGGCACAACTCCAGAATTTGGGCATCTTCCCTACGTGATGGGCGAAGGAAACAAAAAACTTTCTAAGCGAGATCCAGAATCAAGTTTGTTGATGTATCGAAGGGAAGGATTCTTACCTGAGGGATTACTTAATTACTTAGCACTTCTTGGTTGGTCATTTGGGGATGACATCGAATTTTTCTCCATGAAAGAAATGGCAGATAACTTTGAAATCAGTAGAGTAAGTGCTAATCCTGCTCGATTTGATATCAAGAAATGTACTGCAATTAATGCTGACTGGATTAGAAAACTTTCTGTTGAAGAATTAACAAGTCGTATGGAAAAACAATTAATTGAAGTTGGGGTATTACCTACTGCTCCAAGTAAAGAACAAAGAGAATTACTTCTTGCCGCAACTCCTTTGGTGCAGGAAAGACTAGAAACTCTTTCACAAGTTCCAGGGATGCTTTCCTTCCTATTTGTGGAGGAAAAAGACTTTGTGGTTGATCACGAAGATGCAGAAAAATCATTAACTCCTGATATCTTGTCCGCATTGCAAGCAAGTGTGAAAGTTATTAATTCTTTGTCTGATTTCAAAACTCAAAGTTTGCATGATGAATTAAACAGGGTTTTAGTCACAGAAATGGGTTTAAAGGCCCGCATCGTCTTCACCGCCCTGCGGGTAGCGGTGACGGGCAGAAGGGTTTCACCACCTTTATTTGAATCAATGGAAATAATGGGAAGAGAAAAAGTATTATTACGAATTGAAAAACATTTAAAGAAGTAAGCCAGTGGGGTATGGGGTAATTGGCAGCCCAGCGGTTTCTGGATCCGCTCGTCTAGGTTCGAGTCCTAGTACCCCAGCAAAATAAGTGATGTAGTAATTTTTGGTTCAACGTCATTGTTTAGGAATAGGACAACATGGTTAAGCGCAGGTTGCCTCGTCCTTTAGAAGTAATTTCACTTATTGGATTTAGATGGCCAAATTTAAATCGAAAACAAGTAAAACTTAATCAAGCAGTTAACATCTGGGATATTAGAGAATTAGCTTCAAAGAGAACTCCTCGTTCAGTTTTTGATTACACCGATGGTGCTTCTGGAAGTGAAGCAAGTTTAAATCGAGCTCGAGAAGCATTTAATAACGTTGAATTTTCACCTCGAGTTTTAAGAGACGTGACAAATGTTGACACCTCCGTAGACATTTTAGGAAAAAAGAATGCGTTACCTTTCGCATTTGCGGCAACTGGTTTTACGCGCATGATGGGTTATGAAGGTGAACCAGCAGTTGCTCGTGTGGCAGAAAAATATGGAATTCTTTATGGGTTATCAACTCTTGGTACAACCTCACCAGAAGATTTAGCAAAAGAAGTACCAAATGTTCGCCGTTGGTATCAGTTATATGTTAGACGCGAAAGAGAACCAAACGAGAAATTAATTGAAAGAGTAAAAGCTTCAGGTTATGAAACTATTGTTTTAACTGTTGACACCGTAGTTGGTGGAGTTAGATATAGAGACGTTAAAAATGGTTTAACAATTCCACCTAAGTTGACTTTAAAAACTCTTATCGGCATGGCCAAATACCCAAAATGGTGGATGAACCTTTTAACTACTGAACCACTTGTTTTTGCTTCCCTTGATATGAAAGATAGTGGGGGAACTGTTGCTGATTTATTGTCGAAGATTTTTGATCCTTCAATTACTTTGGAAGATATTAAGTGGCTTAAATCAGTTTGGGATGGAAAGTTATTAATTAAAGGTGTGCAATCCGTTGAAGATGCAGTAATGCTAAAAAATGCAGGTGTTGATGGCATCATTCTTTCCACGCACGGTGGCAGACAAATGGATAAAGCTCCTGTGCCATTAGAACTGCTTCCAGAAGTTAGAAAAGCAGTTGGTAAAGAATTCACAGTCTTAATTGACGGCGGGGTAATGGCTGGCACCGATATTTTGGCAGCTATTGGCTTAGGTGCCAACGCAGTATTAATTGGCAGAGCTTATTTATATGGATTGATGGCAGGTGGTGAACAAGGTGTTGACCGAGTTGTGGCGTTACTAAAAGCCGAAATAGAAATGTCGATGAGACTGCTAGGTATCACAAAGTTGGATGAACTAACACCTGATCGTGTGAGAATTCGCTAACTACGAATTTCACTTTTTCTTTACGCTGTTAGAATTACGGAAACGGATTTTCCTACAGCCCCGTTGTGTAGCGGCCTAGCACGCTGCCCTCTCAAGGCGGTAGCGCGGGTTCGAATCCCGTCGGGGCTACACGAGGCGAAAAAAAAGATAAGGAGAAATAAAAGTGAGTCAAACACTTGCTGAGAAAGTTTGGGATGCACATATTGTGCACCAAGCAAGTGGTGAACCAGATTTACTTTTTATTGATCTTCATTTAGTTCACGAAGTCACTTCTCCACAAGCATTTGATGGCTTAAGAGCAGCTAATAGAAAAGTTCGCCGTCCTGAATTAACACTTTTAACAGAAGATCATAACGTTCCTACCCAAGATATTGATCAACCAATTGCAGATTTAGTTTCACGTGCTCAAGTTGATGCCTTAAGAAATAATGCTAAAGAATTTGGCTTAAAGATTTATTCTTTAGGTGATATTGATCAAGGAATTGTGCACGTAGTTGGACCACAACTTGGTTTAACTCAACCTGGCATGACAGTTGTTTGTGGAGATTCTCATACTTCAACTCATGGAGCTTTCGGGGCACTTGCTTTTGGTATTGGTACCAGTGAAGTAGAGCATGTGCTTGCTACCCAAACTTTGCCACTAAAACCATTTAAAACAATGGCCATAACTGTTAATGGAAAACTTCCCCAAGGATCAACTGCTAAAGACATAATTTTGGCGGTAATCGCCAAAATTAGTACAGGGGGCGGTCAAGGTTATGTTTTGGAATATCGCGGTGAAGCAATTCGCTCATTGTCGATGGAAGGTCGAATGACAATTTGTAATATGAGTATTGAAGCAGGAGCACGTGCCGGAATGATTGCACCGGATGAAACTACTTTTGAATACTTAAAAGGTCGAAATCATGCGCCAAAAGATAAAGACTGGGATGACGCCGTTTCTTACTGGAAGACTTTAAAAACTGATGACGATGCTCAATTTGATGCTGAAGTAATTATTGATGCTAATTCTTTAACACCTTTTGTTACTTGGGGAACAAACCCTGGACAAGGTGTATCAATTGATGATGTAGTGCCAGATCCAAACTCATTCACTAATCCAACTGAGAAAACAGCAGCAGAACGAGCCCTTGTTTACATGGATCTTAAAGCTGGTACAAAAATGCGTGATATCAAAGTTGACACCGTATTTCTTGGTTCCTGCACCAATGGTCGCATTGAAGATTTAAGAGCAGCAGCAGCAATTTTGAAAGGTAACAAAGTTGCTTCCAGTGTGCGCATGATGGTTGTTCCTGGCAGTGCCAAAGTTGCTATCCAAGCAGAACATGAAGGATTACCTGCCATTTTTAAAGCAGCAGGTGCGGACTGGCGTAGTGCTGGTTGTTCCATGTGTTTGGGAATGAATCCTGACAAATTAAAACCAGGCGAAAGAGCTGCTTCAACATCTAACAGAAACTTTGAAGGTCGACAAGGCCCAGGTGGTAGAACCCATTTAGTTTCACCATTAGTGGCAGCAGCAACTGCTATTACTGGACATCTTTCCACTCCAGATGAGATCAAATAATGGAAAAGTTTCTCACTCACACAGGTTCTGCTCTTCCCTTAAGAAGAAGTAACGTTGACACCGACCAAATCATCCCAGCTGAATATTTAAAACGTATTACTCGTCACGGTTTTGAGGATGCATTGTTTAAAGCCTGGCGCGAAGATCCCAGTTTTGTTTTGAACAAACCTGAATACAAAGATGCCACAATTTTGGTGGCCGGGCCTGAGTTTGGGACCGGATCTTCTAGAGAACATGCTGTTTGGGCGTTGATGGATTATGGTTTCAAAGTAGTTTTATCTTCTCGTTACGCCGATATTTTCAGAGGTAACTCTGGTAAAGCGGGCTTAGTTACCGCAGAAGTTTCCCAAGATGTGATTGAAAAGATTTGGGTATTGGTGGAAAAGGATTCAACTACTCAAATCACAGTGGATCTAGACAAAAGGCAGGTAACAGCGGGTGATTTAGTCGCAAATTTTCAAATCGATGACTACGTTAGATGGCGTTTACTGGAAGGTTTAGATGACATTGGGCTTACATTGCGTCACGAAGCAAAGATTACTGAGTTTGAAAAATCAAGACCGGCTTATAAACCAGTAACTGTTTAAAACCCATCTGTAACATTTGCATTCTAGAATATGATTTTTTTGAAAACAATAATTCAAATTTCCCTTATAAAATAAGGAAAATTTGGGTGTGTCGCGTTAAAAACCCATATTTTATTGACTATTTTTAGTACCAGCAATAAAAAACATTTATCGCCAGCCGTAAAAAGCAAAAATCTTTCGAAAGGTTAGAAAAGTTGAAAAAACCAGAATTAGCAGATTTAGTGCAAGAACATTTTGAAGCAAATCGTCGTCAAGCTCTAGATTTTGTAGATGTATTTTTTGACACAATCACCAACGCAGTTGCCTCAGGTGACAAAGTTTCAATCGCAGGATTTGGTATTTGGGAAAAGAAGAAACGTCCTGCCAGAATGGCACGTAACCCTATGACAGGTGCTCCAGTAAAAGTTCCTGCCAA
>CAMATO010000016.1 GCA_945861165.1 Bifidobacterium breve
AGGTTGTGCAAAGCGTCACAACATGTCACCCTTGTAGTGGGGAACTAATTGGAGGTATTGAGCATGGACTGGCGCCATAAATCGGCTTGTCGCGATGAAGATCCTGAGTTATTTTTCCCTATAGGTAACACTGGACCTGCTGTTTTTCAGATAGATGCAGCTAAAAAGATCTGCAAGACCTGCACCGTGGTTGAACCATGCTTGCAATGGGCCTTGGAGACAGGTCAAGATTCAGGCGTTTGGGGTGGACTAAGCGAAGACGAACGTCGCGCTCTAGGACACAGCGCCCCTGCGACTTCTATCAACTTCTACTAAACCAAAAAGGTTTAGTTACTTTTTCTTTAAAACTATCGGGGCAACTATTTCTGCCTTCACCCCAGTTGGTGAATTAGCGGAAATAGTTAAACCACCACCAAGTTCATCAACGATAAGTGTTCGAACAATTTGCAAACCTAATTGAGCTGTAGCAAAAACATCCTTACCTTTTTCAATTCCTGGTCCACCATCTGTAATAACAATTCGAATTTCAGTGTCACTTTTGGTGGCATTTATTTGCACAGGTTCCTTGGTAGGGCGACCGTGTTCAATGGCATTTTGTAAAATTTCTACGACTGCCATAGCAATTGGAGTAGCAACTTCTGCAGGCAAATCTCCAAACTCTCCTTGCAATTCAATACTTATAGGTTTCTCGTTTTCCACAGTTGTTGCAGCATCTGTGACAAGTGCGATGACTTGATTAATAACTTCATCAAATGGAATAACTTCACCAGGTGATCTAGACAATGCTTCATGCACAACAGCAATTGCACTTACTCTTCTTTGTGCTTCAGCTAAAGATTCTTTTGTTTCTTCACTTTTTGCTCGTCTGGCTTGTAAACGTAATAATGCCGCAACTGTTTGAAGATTATTTTTAACCCGGTGATGCACTTCCCTAATGGTCGCATCCTTAGTTAACAAAGCTTTCTCATTTCTTCTTAAATCAGCGACATCTCTAACCAGTACCAATGCTCCAACCCTTTCCCCATTTCTTAATAAGGGAACTCCCCGAAGAGTCACTGCAGAAGTTGAATTATCTAACTCAACTTCACCACTGGCTCTACCTGCTGCCACTAACATGATTGCTTCGTCAACGGGACCACTCTTGTTTTGAAGTTTGGCAACAACTTTTGCTAAATTTTGATTCATTAAATCTGAAGTGAGTCCAAGTCTTCTAAAAGCAGATGCCGCATTAGGACTTACGTATTCAACATCACCTTGTTTACTAAGTCGAATAATCCCGTCACCAACTCTGGGAGCCTGATTTGCTTTACTGATTTCACCACTGGGAGGAAAACTTCCAGATGCAACCATTTCCATTAGATCTTCTGCTGCCGCGAGGTAAACCTGTTCCAATCGACCACCGCGTCCATCTGCGTTGGTGTGACGAGAAATTACGGCAATAACTTTTTCATTGAAGACCACAGGAATTGCATCCACTCTTAAGCCGGATGTGGTCGGATCTACAACTTTTCTTCTCGTGCTTAACGCTTTATCCAAATCAACTCTTCGCCCCGGAGCAATGAATTCGTCGACTAAATCTTCAGGAACATTGGTGTGGGAGGTGGCAGGTCTGATTTGGGCTGCAGCAAAAAAGCCTTTGCCATGCCAAGTGGGTATCCACAGCACAAGATCACTCAAGCTCAAATCGGCTAGCAATGTCCAATCGGCAAGCAGTGCTTGCAGGTGAGCCAAATCTTTGTCATCAAGTTCGGTTCGATCTTTCACAACGGAGGAAAGAAATGTCATAAGCCAACGTTACCTTGCCTATCTACCAGGCCTTTTTTGTTTAAGCACTCAATGACTATTTCTCCCACAGCGCTACTAAGTTTATGTGTCAAATTTCCAGCATCAATAACTTCTAGATTCTTCCTTACCCCGACTGCTTTTTCTATCTCAGTTGCAGATCCAAAGCTATCTTTTTGCCCTTGAATTATTATCATTTCAATTTTTGTTTCAAGAGCTTGGATTAATTCTTCATGTCGCATTTTCCCATTTGGTGCCCGTAGGGGAAAAGCTAAATTAATTATTAAATTGGGTTTTAATCTTGCAGCCGTTCGACAAATCATTCTTGCTCCGGTGCTTCGCCCGATAAATATTTTTTTGTATTCTGCATATCTGGTGTACAAATTCTCTATTACTTCAATCCATACTTGATCTAGTTGTTTAGCAGGACTAGCAATTTTCTTACCCGAAACCAACCAAGGCATTTCAACGCCAACCACACTAATATCATTATTATTTAAATTATGAATTGTGGCGGCTAAATCCACTGAATCTAATCCCTTACCTGCACCGTGCGTTATGAAAGCTACCATTTTTTTGTAGTGGTGATGACTAATAATACGTGTGCTTCCAAATGTTGTTTCAAGATATGATGTGCTCATTATTAATCTGAGAGTGGTTTAATTAAATTAACTCCATTATTTCTAGCATTATTAACATCACTGTTAACTTTAAAAAAATCAAAATAACTTTCAGGTGGCGTTGCTAGCAGTGATCTAATTTCTTCCTTATTTTGAATATTTGGATCAAGCCAAGCTTCCCAATTCTTATCAGGTACAAGTACTGGCATTCGGTCATGAATAGTTTCTAAACCAAGTTTTGCTTCAGTAGTTATTACTGAAAAACTATGAATTTCTTGTTCGTGATTCTTCGGATCTGGATTTTTCCAAATCTCATAAATCCCAGCAACTGCCAACAACGGACTTTTATTAGCTTTTATAAAATATGGTTGCTTTTTTTCTTTTGCATCAACAGGTCTAAACCATTCGTAATAACCGTCCATTGGAACAATGCAACGACGTTTACTAAAGGCGCTTCTGAATGATGGTTTTTCGTCAACGGTTTCAAATCTGGCATTAATCATTTTTGCACTCATGGAATTATCTTTAGCCCAGGAAGGAATTAAACCCCAGGTCATAATTTCTAAGGTTCTATTTCTATTTTTATCCACGGTTATTGCATAGGTTTTGGACGTGGGTGAGATATTGAAATTTTCTGTCAGTAACTGGCTAGGAAGATTTTTTAATTTGAACACTTCAGTAAGAGTTCCGGTATCGCGATTGGCCGCGTATCTTCCACACATAACATCCTGGATATTACGTGCACGCTGTAGTCTTAGATGCAAATGAGTGAATCTGCCCCACAGAATTGGTCTGCACCTAGTGCAAAGCGCCCAATTCACTCAACTGTGTCTATTCCGGGATCAAAATCTGCCACCAACAGAGCATTTGTTTTAGCTGCTCTGGGCGATTCAATATCAAAGATTCATAAACCATTGTTGGCCAGAGACACCGAACTGATGCTTCAGGCCCTGGAAAAATTAGGTTGCACCATAACTAGAACTAACGAATTAATTGAAATTACTCCCATGAAAAGAGTTCATCAAGACTTAGCGATAGATGTTGGTTTAGCGGGAACTGTTATGAGATTTGTTCCACCACTTGCGGCCTTAACTGCAGGTGTCGTGCATTTTGATGGTGATCAACGTGCGCGCAATCGGCCGATGAAAACACTTATTGATTCATTGAAAGCTTTAAAAATTTCTGTTGATGATGAATCAAGTGGTTCACTTCCCTTCTCCATTATTAGTGAAGGCAATGTGCAGGGCGGAGAAATAACTATCGACGCATCTGAATCAAGTCAATTCATAAGTGCACTATTACTAGCCGGTGCCAAATTTTCAAATGGTTTAACTATTAAACACGTTGGTAATAAATTACCAAGTCTTCCTCATATTGAAATGACAATTGATATGTTAAATGAAGTAGGAGTAAAAGTTTCTTCAATTGAAAAAAATAGCTGGAGAGTTAATCCCACCGTTATTAAATCAAAAGACTGGTTAATTGAACCTGATTTATCTAATGCTGGTCCTTTCATTGCAGCAGCAATGGTTACCAAAGGTGAAGTGACCATTAAAGATTGGCCACAAAATACTACTCAAGCAGGAAATGTGTGGATTGAAATTCTTACCAAAATGGGTGCACAAGTTTCGTTAACTGAAAAGGGATTAACAGTTTCTCAATCAGGAGATATTAAGGGAATCGAATTTGATTTAAGCGATGTCGGAGAATTAACTCCTGTATTAGTTTCAATAGCAGTGCTAGCAAACTCCAACTCTTCTTTGACTGGCATTGCTCACTTACGAGGCCACGAAACAGATCGATTAGCAGCGCTAGTTGAAAACATAAAATCAATTGGCGGAGATGCTGAAGAGACCACTGATGGATTAATTATTAGACCAAGAAAACTACATGGTGGATTGTGGAAATCTTTTGACGATCATCGGATGGCAACGGCTGGAGCAGTTATCGGTTTGGTTGTGGAAGGAATACTTGTTGATGATATTAAAACAACTTCAAAAACACTTCCTGATTTTGAAAATATGTGGACGTCCTTGGTGGGTGTGTGAATAATTTGCAGGATTATGACGAGGACGATTTTCGTTCCCGTCCCGGCAAACATAAGTCTCGGCCTAGATCTAAAGACAGACCAAAATTTGAAAACGCTGAAACTGGATTAGTTATCACAGTTGATCGAGGAAGATTTACTGTTCATTTAGCTAAACCTGAAGAAATAGATATCTACGCAGTTAAAGCCCGCGAGCTGGGACGAAAAGGTGTCATTGTTGGAGATTTAGTTGAAGTGGTTGGAATTGATACAAAGAATCCAGAAAATATGGCAAGAATTGTGAAAGTTAATGAGAGAAAAAACTCATTGCAAAAAAGTGCTGATGATTCAGAATCAATTGAAAGATCCCTTGTGGCCAACATTGAAATGGTAGCAATTGTGGTTGCGACTTCAGAACCAGAACCAAATCCTAGATTAATTGACCGCACAGTTATTGCTGCTCGATTAGCTAATGCCCAACCAATCATTATTGCCACCAAGACCGATGTTGAATCTTCTCAAAAACTTTCTGAAATGTATCAAGCGTTAGATATTCCAGTTGTTTCAGTGAATAAAACTTCTTCATTAGCAGAACTCTTAGATATTCTTGACGGTAAAACAACTGTGCTGATCGGACCTTCTGGAGTAGGTAAATCAACCCTAGTAAACAGACTTGTCCCAGATGCTCATCGAAGAACTGGGGTAGTTAATGATGTAACTGGACAGGGTAAGCACACTTCCACTTCAGCTTTTGCACTTAAAGTAAACAAATCAACTTGGATCATAGACACCCCAGGTATTCGTTCTTTTGGTTTAGCGCATGCAACAGTTGAAGAAATACTGGAAGGTTTTCCTGATTTGATGCAGGCAACAACTTTGTGCCAAAAGGGATGTTCCCATCAAGACACAAGTTGCGCTATTGAAGCTGCAGCATTTGAAAATCCAGCACTACTACCACGCTTAGATTCATTTCGCAGATTACTAAGTTCACTTGAAAATGTTGACGGCTAGAATTAGGAACAAATGAGTGCTCAAGATTTAGAATTTACCCATCAATTAGCTGATGCAGCCGATCAAATATCCATGGCTCGATTTGGGGCTATTGATTTAAAAATTGAAACCAAACCTGATTTAACCCCAGTAAGTGATGCTGATAAAAGTGTTGAGGAAAAATTAAGAAATTTAATCAGCAAATACTCCCCTTCTGATTCAATTATTGGCGAAGAATTTGGTCAAGCTGGTGGCTCAAACAGGGAATGGATTTTAGATCCAATAGATGGTACAAAAAACTTTGTTCGTGGTGTTCCATTTTGGGGAACATTAATTGGTTTAAGAGTAGATGGGGAAATGACAACTGGAATGGTTTCAGCCCCAGCCATAGGCAGGCGTTGGTTTGGCGCCACTGGATTAGGTTCATTTCTTCAAACTAAAACAAATTCCTTTCAAAGTGAAAGAAAATTACAAGTATCAAAAGTATCTAACTTAGAAGATGCCTACTTAGGTTATTCCAGTCAAGATAGATGGGCCAAGCAATCTCAAGAGCAGGAATTTGAAAAATTACTTAAGAAAGTTTGGCGTGCTCGCGGTTTTGGAGATTTTATGATTCACATGATGGTGGCAGAAGGTGCCATAGATTTATCAATGGAACCTTCATTAGCGCTGTGGGATATGGCAGCACTTATTCCGATAATTAAAGAAGCGGGTGGAACTGTGACATCTTTGACTAATGGGGATGCACTGGTTGACCTGAGCATGGTGACAACAAATGGTTTATTGCATGAGCAAACTTTAAAGCTATTTAATTAATTTCTTCTATTTATATACATTGGTAAACCACCAGCTGGTCTAACCATTACTAATGCTCTGGGAACTGGAACCCCACCAGCAGGACTCAATTCCCACTTTTGCGCGATTCTACTAATCATCAACATACTTTCCAGAATTGCAAAATCTTTACCAATACACATTCTTGGTCCAATTCCGAATGGAAGATATGTTCCCTTTTGGGGGGTTGGAGCATCAGGCATAAATCTATTTGGATCAAAAGTTTCGGCATTATTCCAAGCAGCCGGATGTCTATGTGTCACCCAAGGTGAAATTATTACCACAGATTTTTCGGGAATTTCATATCCACCCAAAATATCTTTTTCATATGATCGTCTACTCACAACCCAGCCTGGTGGAAAAACTCTTAAAGCTTCGTCAACAATTGCTTTAGTGAACGGAAGATTTTCCACATCTTTAACAGTGGGCGCCCTGCCTTTAAGGACTTCATCGACTTCTTTTTGTAATTTCTTTTGCACATCTTGATGTGCCCCTAGTAACCACCAGGTCCAAGTTAAAGAACTTGCCACGGTTTCATGGCCAGCCACAATAAAGGTAACAATTTGATCTCTTAGTTCTTTACTATTTAAACCGCCTTCATCATCGTGAGCGGCCAGAAGTAAATCAAGCATGTCAACGTCTCGATCGACACCTGCTACACCTGCAATCTTTTTTCTTTCGTCTAAAATTCTTTGCACTGCACCATCAAGTTGCTTAAGTGCTTTGGCTAATTTCTTGTTGTTTGGGGTTGGCATCCATTTAGGAAAAGTGATTGGGGTTCTTGCTCTAGCCACAATAATGTCGAGAGCATTTAGAGTTGCTTGGGCAGTTTTTTCCACATCTCCTGCTAAATCAGTTCCGAAAAGTGATTTGCCCACAATTTCTAAAGCTGTGTGCATCATGTCGTCATCGATATCAACCACAGAATTATTTGAAAGTTTTTCCCATTTATCGAGCATCCGATCAGTTACTAAAACAGTGTCTGGACCAACTCTCATGATTGCTTCATGATGAAAAGCTGGTTGAATTAATTTTCTTTGTCTTTTCCAACTGTCAGTATCTGCTGCAAGCAATCCATCACCTGTGACTAATGCCAAGTTTTCATATTGGATTGTTCTTTTTCCATAATTTTTCGCATTTACTCTCATCACTCGGTCAACGTCTTCGGGGTGAGTTACCAGATAAATGGATATTATTGGTAAAGGAAATTGCACAACATTTCCATATTTAATTCTCATATCAACAAGAAATCCTGCGGGATCTTTTCTTGCTCGAAGTAATTGGGAAAACATTTGTTTTATTGAAGGCCCAGGAGCCGTTAGGAATATTTTTCCTAACTTTTTTTTCTCAAACTTGCCAGCAACTTCATTCATACATCTACTCTACGCATATGTTGCAGAACACAAAAAAAGAAGACCGGTATATTTTCCGGTCTTCTTTTCGTAAGTAGCGGGGACAGGATTTGAACCTATGACCTCTGGGTTATGAGCCCAGCGAGCTACCGAGCTGCTCCACCCCGCGTCGGTTAACTCAATCTTAATGGCAGGCCAATAACTCAAATGATTTGAGTTATCTAGCGCACAAAACTTGCAGGTGTTATTTTTATCGCACTTGCTGAATTAAGTCGTTTTTGTGCGTCCATTGCTCTGGCTAATGCATCTTCCAGTTCTTTTTGCGCTTTCCCATATGCGGTGAAATCTCCAATTGCTAGTGCTTTCTTGCCATTAGCAACTGCTTTTTGCATATCACTTATTGCGTTCGCTAAATCAGTTTCTGCATTTCCTGTTTCACTTGGGATTTGTGGACTTGGATTGGAATCTGTTTCTGGGTTTGCTGGAACACTTGTTGTACCAGTTGAAGTTCCAAACAATGCTGTGATCGCGTCTTCTATGTTGTCTTCAAAAACTACATTTGGCCCAAAGGATGCCAGCACTTTTCTAAGCAATGGATAACTATCCCCTGCTGTAGCTCGTACATAAACTGGTTCAACATATAACAATCCCCCACCGATTGGTAGAGACAAAAGGTTTCCTAGTTCAACTTCAGAACCACCACGTCTTAGCAAAGAAAGTAGTGCGCTTACATCTGGATCTGATTCAAAGTTATTTTGTACTTGCGTTGGTCCTGGAATTGTGGTGTTTCTAGGAAGTTGCAGAACTCTAATTTTTCCATAATTATTCTTAGGATCACTAGAAACTGCCATGAATGAAGCAAGGGTTTGTCTTCTGGTGGGTGCAAAAGTTGTGGTTAATGAAAATACTGGTTGTGCATCTCCAGGCATTTGTAATTGCAAGTAATAAGGAGGCTGAGAACTTTGCACACCAGGTCTAGTTGGGTCATTAGGAATTACCCAGAAATCTTGACCACCATAAAAAGCTCCTGCGTCTTTGACGTGATATTTACTTAAAATTTCTCTTTGTATTTTAAATAAATCTTCAGGATATCTAACATGATCTGCCACTGCAGCAGGCATTGCTGATCGAGGTTTCACTGTTCCCGGAAATGCTTTTGCCCAAGATTTTAAGATTGGTTCAGTATCATCCCAAGCATAAATTGAAACAGTTCCGTCATAGGCATCCACTGTTGCTTTAACCGAATTTCTTACGTAGTTAACGGAAGTTGCAGCTTGAGCTCTTAAAGCAGTTGAGGTTTGAGTAACGGAGTCAGCTGTTGCAGAATCTAAACTTGTTCTAGTTGAATAAGGATAATAATTTGTTGAAGTATAGCCATCAAGAATCCAAACAATCTTTCCCTCAATTACAGCTGGGTAAGGATCACTATCAAGGGTTAGCCAAGGTGCAACTCTTTGCACTCTTTCTCCAGGATCTCTGTAATACAAAACTTTAGAATCATTATTTACCAAATTAGAAAGAATGATATTTATTTCTTGATACTTCAGTGCATATAAAGCTCTATTGAAGAAGTTACCTATCGCAACTCCCCCGGTTCCGGCATAAGTGTTATTTGCTTGACCATTAGCACTGGTGTCATCTGGATAATCTAATTCGCGTGGATCACTACCGGCTGCTCCACCAACAATTGAGTAATTCGGAGAATTTTCACCAAAATAGATTCGAGGTTCAGCTATCTTTAAAGAACCTTTAGTTGGGATATCACTAGTTGTGAAATCTGGTTCTCCATCAATTTTTACCGCATTATCTTTTGCTGTAACCACACCAAATCCATGTGTATAAACAAGATGAGAGTTAATCCAATTTCTTTGCGCACTTGGAATTCCGGCCAAATTGATTTCGCGGGCCGCAATGATCGTTCCTTGATTTGAACCATTAATTGCATAACGATCAATATCTAGTGTGTCAGCGAAACTGTAGAAACCTCTGATTTGTTGCAATTGATTAAAAGTGGGCGAAAGTAGTGCTGGATCCATTAATCGAATTTTTTCAATGGTTCCTGTTTGTTGTGAAATTATTTCTGCACTTGGTTCAGTGCTAGCTGCATAATCTGAAATTTCCACATCAGCTAGACCATAAGCCGCTCTAGTGGATTCAATAGATTTTTGTATGTAAGGAGCTTCCTTATCAGCTTCACTTGGTTTAACCACAAACTGTTGAATAACGGTTGTGTAAACCCCACCGATCAATATTCCAGTGATAAGCAATGCACCAATTCCAATATTAGGAATAAACCATTGTCTTCTAAAAGCATTTATTATAAATAAGACTGCCACAATTAAAGATAAGTACATCATTAAAGACTTAGCTGGTAAAACTGCGTTCACATCTGCATATTTTAAGCCGACTAATAATGAATCTTGCTTAAGCGCTAAACCAAATCTGTCTAACCAATAAGCAAATGCTTTTAAGGTAAACAGTAAAGCAACTAAAACAGATATTTGTGATTGCGCAAACTTTGTAGCTTTTTGACCTGGTGATTGTAGTGTTATGCCGCCGTAAATATAGTGAATGATTCCACTTGCTACACCTGACAAAATAATTGTGCTAATTCCAAAAGTAACAAGATTTCTATAAAGCGGATAATCAAAAATAAAGAAACTTATATCAATTCCAAATTGCGGATCTTTAACCCCAAATGGAACAGAGTTCAGTCTTTGAATCCAATTTCGCCACTCAGCTGATGCTGATCCTCCGGCCAGAAATCCTAAAAGAATTGGTCCAAAGATAAATACTGATTTACGGATGGGATCTAGTGCTTCTCTGTATCTTTGCAAGGAAACTTGATCAGGAGTGACCGATGCATACATTGGTCTGTACTTGTAGGCAAGGTAAACATTGAGCCAGATGATGAAACCAGTTATGGCAGCAAAAAATATGAATAAACCAATTCTCCAGGCCAAGACTGTGACATAAACATTTTGTGCATTAACGGATTTGTACCACAGCCAATCTGTGTAATAACCGGTCAAACTCATCAAAGCTATGAATAGGGCACCTAGTGAAACTAAAAGATAAGTATTTTTATTCTTTGGCCGATTGAAGGCAAAATCCGGACGAGGAAAGCTCATATTTCGACAATACGAAACAAGTTATTGTTCGTCCAATCGGGGTTAATTTGTGGGAGAAATATCCCTAAATCTCGACTTATTGGCAAGTCTCTAAACCTTGAATACCACCGGATTTAGTGAATTTCTCTATGGCGCTAAGCGCCTCTGCCAGATTTGAAACTGCGACCACCGGCATTGATTTGTAGTAATCACTAGTCACTTCATCACAATTATCTAACGGGGCTAAAAATAATTGGGCACCACTTTTTTTAGCCCCTTCGAGTTTCTGTCTTATGCCACCAATGGGTCCAACTTCGCTCAAGTAATTAATTGTTCCCGTACCAGCAATTATTTTTCCACCTGTTAAATCATTTATGGTTAGTTCATCAATAATTCCTAAAGTAAGCATCAATCCCGCACTTGGTCCACCCACTTCTGCTACTCCAAAGTTAAAGTCGTAAGGCGGATCTATCCTTGGCCCAATTGAAATACCAATAGAAGCTTTTTTTGTATCAGATTTTAATTCTGTTGCGACTACTGTTACTTCCAATTTTTTTAGGTTACGAGATAATGTTAAATTAATTTTTTCATTTGGTTGATGCACTTGTACATACTTAACAACGTCACTGGCTGTTTTGACTTCTTTGTTATCAACGCTTATCACAATATCTCCAGGCTCAATAATTCCATCGCTTGGTGAATCAACCACCACGCTATCTACTACAACATTCATGGTGACAGGAATTTTAAGATAACTTAAAGCTACTGCAATAGCATCAGTTTGGGAATTTGAAAAAGCCCGTTCGTTTTCCTGCCTTATTTTTTCTGGATCAATAATCTCTGGATAAAGATCCCTAGTTGGAACAATTGCTTCGGTTGGATTTATCCAAGCAGAAATTGCATCAACTAAAACAAGTCGACCAAAGGGGCCACCTGTTTCTGAGACGGTTGTGAAATTGAGCTCACCCTTTGAAGCATAAGTTTCAACTCCGCTAATTGAAATAACTTCTTTATCCATTTCTATGCCCACTGTGTTGAAAAGTGGACCCGCAGAAATCTTTATGAAGGGAACTGGAATTAGTAATAATGCGCTAATTAGTAAAACGACTACCAGAGTGGGAGTTATTCTATTTAATGCACTCAGTTTTGATTTCTTTTTATTCGTTGTTTTTTTTATCATTATTTCTTGGCATTGGCCTGGTCATGGCGTCTCTGAAGTCGGTTAATAGTGACATCCCTTTATGGGCATTAGCTGGTCTAGTGGTTCTGTATTTGATTTTTAAATAAATTGTGGCCCACAGCCCAGCGATTACTGGAATTAGGAGCCAAATAAGTACCTTCATGCAGCAAGACTACGGCCAGTCGCGAGATACTTAAGTATTCGCATTGCATGAATAATTGTGAGGTGTCCCATAGATCCAGCAGAAATTGGCAAACTTTTAAGCCAACTTGGACAAATGATGCAAGGTGCAGGAAATGCCCCAGTGGGCTGGGATGCTGCTGTAAATATGGCGCGCACAAACATTGTGCAAGCAGGAGATCCAAGTCTTAGCGATTCTGAAAAAAAAGTAGTTAACACCAATGTTCAATTAGCTCAAACCTGGTTAAACGGTGTCACCTCAGTTCCGGCTGCTTCTTCGAGTAGTAAAGCGTGGTGTCGAAGTGAGTGGATTGAGGAAACTGTTGATACTTGGAAAAAAATAGTTGATCCAGTTGCCCAACGTGTACAAAATTCAATGAATAATTCTTTACCAAACCTTCCTGGCATGGACGAATCTCAGCAGGAAATACTTAAGCCCTTACTGGCAGCCTTAAAGCCCATGTCAGCAGCAATGTTTTCCATGCAAATTAGTAACGGAATAGCGGCTTTGTCTAGCGAAGTGCTTTGTTTAACAGATATTGGAATTCCCCTCGGCGACACAACAACTCCTGCCCTGATCCCCCGAAATATTAAAGATTTTGCATCGGGATTGCAAATAAATGAATCAGAAATCATCGCATTTATATCGCTCAGAGAAAGCGCTGCGTCAAGATTGTTTTCAAGTGTCACCTGGCTTGCCCCAACCTTGTTAGATGCAATTGAAGAATACTCATCTCAAATAAATGTTGATAATAATAAAATTGCCGAAATGATGAGTCAAATTGATCCCACAAATCCTAACTCAATTCAGGAAGCTTTATCTGGTGGTTTATTTGAACCACAAATTAACAAAACTCAAAGCGCTGCCTTAATCAGAATTGAAAGACTTTTAGCTTTAATTGAAGGTTGGGTTTATGAAGTGGTAAACATTGCAGCCTTAGGCAGACTTCCAGGAATAGGTTCAATGCAAGAAGCAATGATCAGAAGAAGAGCCGTTGGTGGCCCGGCAGAAAAAACTTTCGGTGCACTAATTGGATTAGAACTTAGACCTAAATTGATTCGAGAAGCAGCAGATTTTTGGAGCAAACAAACATTAACTTTTGGTACGAATGTACGCGACAATTTATGGAATCATCCAGACTTACTACCAAGTATAGAAGATTTACAAGATCCTGAATTCTTTAATAGAATTCAAGCCCCGCTTGATATTTCCGCATTAGATTCGGCAGGAATTGCACCTAAAGAACCTGATTCCCAAACCGATGATGGCAATTCATCAAGCGCATCTAAGTAGCCTTCTGCTTTTTCTTTTTTCTCAAATGTTTTCATGAACGCATCAAAATCTTTTCCATGATCATTTACTACTAAATGAACAAGTTCATGTAATAAAACGTAATCCAAAACATATTGCGGCATTCCTTGTAAACGTGAAGTTATTCTGATTGTGCCTTCTAGTGGGGTGCAAATTCCCCAAGTGGAACTCAAACGAGTTGACCAGGCAACTGATTTTGGGTCAGCTTGAGAAAATAAATATGTGGCAGATAATTCTTGAGCTCTTTTAAATAATTGCTCATCAGAAAAATAAGCTCGAGGATCTCTTTGGTCCATGCGGGTAATCAAATCGCGAGCAAGTTGTTCTATTTCAGAAATACTCATTCGAAGTGGGACGTTTAATACAGTTTTATTTCCTTCTCGTGCAGCTGAAACTGTCCTTTTACGTTTACTTGAGCGCCTAACTTCCACATTAGGTGGCAAGTTCATCGCTTTAGGCATGAATTTAACGTTAGGGGTTAAAACTATTTTTTATCCACAAACACTCTCAAGTAAACCTGCAGTTCAGAGCCCTTATTCATTCTGAAACTTTTTGTTACCCACATCTTTATCCCCAGGTTATGTACCCTTTTACCCACAGAGTGAACAGTTAATCCACAACATCATCAACAGGCACGTTTGACGCACACACCAATCGTGGCATAACTTTCCACTACTGACACCGCTGGGAAAACGTCTAGTTCATTTTATGTATCTGGGGAAAGTGCATAAAGTCTGAATTTGGCTGTGGCCCAGCGGTTTCACCATTTCAATCCCCCCTCGGGCTACTTGTCTGGTTTGTGAGGGATTGTGCTCAATAATTCGGCGTGGCACGCTTAAAACCGCCCTCACCGGCCCCTGATACGCCTAGGGTTACTGATGCGTGGGAATAATCCTGCGCGATCGCAAGGAGGACACATGGCCGGAGAGGCATATACAGGCGAAGCGTACTGCGTGAAGTGCAAAGCCAAGCGCGAATTCACTGGTGAAGTTCACGAAACTAATGGCCGTCGCATGGCCAAAGGAATTTGCCCAACCTGCGGCACCAAGGTGACCCGCATCCTCGGCAAAGCGTAAAGACAGCAGACGTCTTCATTGCCCCTGGTTTAAGAAATTAAACCAGGGGCAATCTGCATTATTAAGCAGCTTCCCATCGACATCCACATTGTGGATTTTGTTGAAGTTTGCGAAAAACGATAGTTGGACCAGTAGCTTCAAGATCACAAATTACGTTTAACAAACTAGGTCCTACATTTTGTGAATCTTCAGTTAAAAACGAAATGCAATTGGCGCTAAGCAAAGAGGTTGCCAAAGTAGTTAATGTTGGATTCTTATCAATTTGCCTTGCTTTCTTTTTTCGTCTTTCCAATGGAAAGATAAATAAATTCTTTTTGAGAGAATTTATTTGCAGACAGTTGTTGCAAGTTTCAATTCCAGGAATAACAAAAGGGCCTATGTTTATTTGCTCTCCGGTTTTACCAATAAAAACATGAGGAACTCTATTGATCATTAATTCGTTTATCTCAAATGATTCTGCATCTTCACAGATGACTACTAAATTAGGTCGAGGGTCATTATTTGGTTTTTCAGATCTTGCGCCTAGAACTAAAAGTGAGTTTCTTAGACTTTGCCCCAGAGATGTTCCAATTTCTTTTGCTCGTGGTCCCAAAATATTTATGTCTCCCAAAGTGACTTCCGCACTTTTTTTAATTAGCGAGTAGTAAACTATTCGCCCTACCCCAGCAGCTGCTAAGAGGTGCCCAACTTGAAATGCGAAGTTGTTAACTCCAAGAATCTGTACATAGCTCTTATGTAATTTCTCAGACTGCTCATACAAATAAGTTTGATTTATTAATATTCTATGTTCTATAAGAAAACGTAATGCAATATTTACATCCTCATGCATTCGCTCATCAATACTTAACTCAATTAAAATGTCGGAGATATTTATTACACCGGTGCAACTATTTATTATTAACTTCATTTCTGGTGGTAGATCAAAGATTGTGTTACTTGTCCCATCAGGATTTCTAACTTGTAAAGTTGACTTATCGCGCCACAAAACATCTATTTCTGGATTTAGAATTAGTCTCAAAATTCTCCTTAAAATAGTCTTTAAGGATTAGAACACATTTTCGGTAGTGTGGATAAAAGTTATCCACAACCTGATGTTTAAGGTTTTAAATCAATCAATTTAGGTTCAGCTGGCTTTACCCCGGCAAGTACTGTTGCGAGTTCTTCAAAATACTTTGCACACTTATCAACCCCAACCCCAGGAATAAGAATGCAAGCTTCCTCACTTTTTGCGGCATATAGTGCATCTACGAACGCTTCTAGCGCAGCATTACTTAAGACCAGGAATTCAGGAATGTCATCCACCACGGCCTGATTTGATCTCCACTCCAAGCCGGCAGTCAAATATTCTTGAGGAGTGGGGCTAGGACAAATTTTGCATCTTTGTAAAATAATTTCGGTTGCACTGACCAGTGCTTTATCGCAAATCGTGCAGCGCATGAGTTCTTTTTTATAGTTATGTCTTTGTTTAGAAGGCGCAAATTCGGTTTCATCATTAGCTTTTGTTAAAGTCTCTGTATCAATTTTAGTCAAGAATCTTGACTTTATTCTGTCTTTTCCCCCAGTATCTCTGCTTCTTGCCCAGGTTATAAATAATTTTTCTTTTGCTCTAGTAATTGCAACGTAGAAAAGTCTTAATTCTTCTGCTATTTCTTCATCTGAGTCTGCTTGTACGTAAGGCAACAGTCCATCACTTGCTCCCATTATGAAAACGTTTTCCCATTCCAAGCCTTTAGTGGCATGAATGGTTGCCAAAGTGATCCTTGGTTCTAACCTATTTTTTATGCTGTATCTCTCACCTGTCTGAAGCCAAAAATCAACTCCTCGCTCTTCCAGAGCTGCTGCCACTA
>CAMATO010000017.1 GCA_945861165.1 Bifidobacterium breve
ATTTACCGGCAATTGAACACGTTGCGCTTTTTGAAGATGTACATCGTCGACTTCACGATGCCTTAACAGATAACTCAGAGTGACTTTAAACAGACTCGATCAAGAACTTGTTAGGCGAGGATTAGCCCGATCTCGCGAAATTGCCATTGAGTTAATTAATTCAGGTTCGGTTTTAGTTGATCATGTGCCAGCTTTAAAACCTGATCGTAGAGTTAACAACGAAGTTTCCATATTAATTGAAACTGAGGTTGATCACTACGTAAGTCGTGGTGCCCATAAATTAATTAGTGCACTTGATGAGTGGTCAAATATTGATGTTGAGAATCAAATATGTTTAGACGCTGGTTCTTCTACTGGTGGTTTTAGTCAAGTTCTTTTAGAAAGAAAAGCTGCCAAAGTCTTTTGTGTTGATGTGGGCTATGGACAACTTGCTTGGGAAGTCAGAAATCATCCTCAAGTAGTGGTTATGGAGCGAACCAATATTCGTAATATGCCATCGGCAACATTGCAACCAGTGCCCACAATTGTGGTTGCAGATTTATCTTTCATTTCCCTTTCTCAAGTTTTGCCCGCTTTGATTGCTAATGCAGCTGTCACAGCTGATTTTTTGTTGATGGTTAAACCACAATTTGAAGTAGGGAAAGACTCCTTAGGCGCCGGGGGAGTTGTACGTGACCCTGGTTTGAGAAAAGAAGCGATCAGAAAAGTTATTGAATCCGGGGCTCAACTTGGATTGGGTTGTGATGGGGTAGTTGCTTCCGCCTTACCAGGTCCTAAGGGCAATGTTGAATACTTTGTGTGGCTAAAGAAAGGTGGTGCGACTATTAGTGACGCAGATATCGAATCAGCAATTGCTAAGGGTCCACAGTCATGAGTAAAAAACCAGTTGTGTTAATTCTGTTACATAACGATTCACCAGCTGCAAATAAAGTTGCTGCCCAAGTTTCCCAACAATTATCTCAAGCCCAAGTCTCAATTTGTGCACCTTTAAGTGACAAGAAATTGATTGAAAGTGCAGGATTTGTAATAGATGAATTCATTATTGGTAAAAACGAAAACCCAAACCTAGCTCTTGTATTTGGTGGCGACGGAACAATATTACGTGCGGTAGAACTTACCAGAAATAATAATATTCCTGTTTTAGGAATAAATCTTGGCCATGTTGGTTTCTTGGCTGAAGCAGAAGTAGATCATATAGAAGATGTTGTAAAGTCGATTGTAAATCATGATTGGAAAGAAGAAAAACGTCTTGCTATAGAAGTAGTAGTGACAAAAGATAATGAAACTGTTTTTGAATCCTTTGCCCTAAATGATGTTGCCATAGAAAAATCTGAGCCTGGGCAAATGTTTGCTCTAATTTTGGAAATTGATGCAGAACCTGTTTCTCGACTGTGGGGTGATGGCATAGTTTTGGCTACTCCCACAGGCTCAACTGCTTATGCGTTTAGTGCAGGAGGTCCAGTAATTTGGCCAAGTGTGGAAGCTCTAGTTGTGGTGCCAATTAGTGCACATGCGTTATTTGCCAAACCTTTAGTGGTTGGCCCTAATTCAATTATTGCCATAGAAGTTCCTCACGATGGGACGCCTGGACATTTAACTGCAGATGGCAGAAGGTCCTTTGATTTGTTACCTGGAATGAGAATCGAAGTTAAAAAATCTTCCACTTATGTGCATTTAGCGAGACTTGGTAATGAGACATTTTCTGAAAGATTAGTTAAAAAATTTCAATTGCCTGTTGAGGGCTGGCGAGGAAATAATAAGCGTAAATGATAAATGATCTACGCATTCAAAATATTGGTGTTATTGAAGATGTTTCATTAGAAATGTCTGCTGGTTTCACTGTGTTGACGGGTGAAACAGGTGCCGGTAAAACAATGATTCTCACCGCTTTTCAAATGGTAATTGGTGAAAAAGTTGATAATAATTTAGTACGTGCTAATGAAAAAACAGCAGTGGTAGAAGCATTCATTCAAGTTCCTAATGATAGAAATATCCGTGCCAGATTAGAGGAATTGGATATAGCCATTGAAGATGGTGGAACACAATTAAGCAGAACCATTGCCCGAGAAGGCCGAGGCAAGATCATTTTAGGGGGCAGATCTGTTCCCAGTGCAACCTTGGAGGAAATAACTCAAAGTTCAATCACAATACATGGCCAAGGCGATCAAGTTTTACTTAATAAACCTAATTATCAACGAGAACTAATAGATCAATTTGCGGGGCCAAATCATTTAACAATGTTGCAGGGTTATCAAGAGTTATACACCAAATATGTTGAGACTAGAAAGCGTCTCGAGGAATTAAACAAGGCTGGATCACAAAATGCTTTAAAGATATCCCAATTACAAGAATCGTTAAAAGAATTAACAGAAGCAAATTTAGAAGTTGATGAAGAAATCACCATCACTGAAAGAATCAATCTGATTAACAATAGCGATGACATTTTTGAATCATTGGCCTTGGCAGATAAGTTATTAAACGGTGGGGAAGATTCCTTAGGTTCAATTTCTTCTCAAATTACTTCAGCCAGAAAAGCACTTGACGCAGCTGCTGCAAAAAGTGACCGAATTGCTTCCCTAAGAGACCAAATTTCTAATTTGGAAGCTGAGATATCAAATGTCGCAAGTGATGTGAATCGCGATTTATCATCCCTTGATAGGGACCCTGCCACAATTGACAAACTTGAAGCAAGGCGTGCTCTAATCAAAAAAATGCTCACCAAATACGGTCCCACCTCCAAGGATGCTTTAGCAAATATTCAAGTATTTCAAAACCAACTACTTGATATTGAAGATCTACCAGCTGCCATTGAAAATGTTGAAAAGGAAATAAAGACTATTCTCAAGGATTTATCACTTAAGGCACAAATTTTGCATGACACCCGAATTGAATCTGCGCTAAATATCTCGAAGGCCATAGAGAAAGAATTGACTTCCCTTTCTATTCCTAACGCCAAGTTCCAGGTGAGTGTAGAAACAAATGATGATCCGCAAGGTCTAAAAATATCAATTGCTGGCAAAGATCATCTTTTACTTTTCGATAATCATGGTGTTAATCAAATCTCATTCGAATTTAGCGCCAACCCAGGTCAACCATTAAGACCGATCACAAAGGTTGCCAGTGGTGGAGAAATGTCTCGCATCATGTTGGCAGTTGAATTAGTATTCTCCCAAAATGTGGCATCTAAAACAATGATTTTTGACGAAGTTGACGCTGGCATAGGTGGGGCTGCTGCTATTGAAGTTGGAAAACGATTGAAAGCTTTGGCGCAACATCACCAAATAGTGGTCGTGACACATCTTCCTCAGGTGGCGGCTTTTGCGGATAAACATTTAAAAGTTGAGAAGTCAGCGACTGGCAATGTGACAACATCCAGTGTTACCGAACTTGATCAAAATGCACGGGTCACCGAAATTGCACGAATGATGGCCGGCATCGAAGATTCGGCCTCGGCTTTGGAACACGCACGCGAACTCTTGGGGATGTCTCACACCTAGTCGTTATAAGATGTAATTCCGTGGGGTTAAGTTTTTTCAACTTACACACCTAGTTACCACGGGAGCCAAATTGTCAGCCGGAACAGTTAAACACATTTTTGTTACTGGCGGAGTTGCCTCATCATTAGGTAAGGGTCTTACCGCATCTTCTTTAGGAAATTTGTTAGTTTCTCGTGGATTAAAAGTTACCATGCAAAAATTGGATCCATATCTAAACGTTGACCCTGGAACAATGAATCCTTTCCAACACGGGGAAGTGTTTGTCACCGAAGATGGTGGCGAAACAGATTTAGATGTTGGTCATTATGAAAGATTTTTAGATGTCGAGTTATCAAAATCAGCTAACGTAACAACTGGACAAGTTTATTCAAGTGTTATTGCCAGAGAGCGACGAGGAGAATATTTAGGGGATACCGTTCAGGTTATTCCTCACATCACGAATGAAATAAAAGGTCGAATAAGAGGAATGGCATCTGCCGATGTTGATGTCGTGATAACTGAAATTGGTGGCACTGTTGGTGATATTGAATCTTTACCTTTCCTGGAAGCTGCTAGACAAATTAGACATGAAATAGGAAGAGAAAATACCTTTTTCTTACACGTAAGTTTGTTGCCATACATTGGTCCATCTGGGGAACAGAAGACAAAACCAACTCAACACAGTGTTGCCTCGATGAGAAGTATTGGTTTACAACCTGATGCCATAGTGCTTCGTTCAGATCGTTTAGTGCCAGATCAAATTAAGAAAAAGATATCTATGATGTGTGACGTTGATCAAGAAGCAGTAGTTGCAGCAGTTGATGCACCAAGTATCTATGACATTCCCCGAGTACTTCATCGAGAAGGTTTGGATGCATTTGTTATCAGACGATTAGGTTTGCCCTTCAGAGATGTTAATTGGAAAAGTTGGGATGCGTTACTAGAAAGAGTTCATAAGCCGTTGCATCAAGTAACAGTTGGTTTAGTTGGAAAATATATTGATTTACCTGATGCCTATCTTTCTGTGTCCGAAGCACTTAGAGCTGGTGGTTTTGCAAATAATGCCAAGGTAAATATCAAATGGGTGGCTTCTGATGATTGTGAGACACCATATGGTGCAAAAAAAGAGTTGAGTGACGTTGATGCAGTTTTAATTCCTGGTGGGTTTGGTGTGAGAGGTATTGAAGGTAAACTAGGCGCACTAACTCATACTCGAAAGAATAAGATTCCAACCTTAGGAATTTGTTTAGGTTTGCAGTGCATGGTCATTGAATACGCCCGAGAAATTGTGGGCATGCATGGTGCCTCATCATTAGAATTTGATGCCGACACCGCCTATCCAGTAATTGCAACAATGGCGGATCAAGTTGACATTGTTAATGGCCAAAAAGATATGGGTGGATCAATGCGTTTAGGTAGTTTTGAAGCTCATCTGATGCCAAATACAATTGTGCAAGAAGTTTACGGAGCAAATATAATTAGTGAACGTCATAGACATAGATATGAAGTTAACAACGAATATCGAGATAAACTATCTGAAAGTGGCTTAGTTTTCTCTGGGCTTTCACCGGATGGCAAACTTGTTGAATTTATAGAACTGGATAGAAGTGTTCATCCCTACTACGTCGCCACTCAAGCCCACCCGGAATTCAAATCCCGCCCCACCAATGCTCACCCACTTTTTCAAGGATTAATAAAAGCCGTGCTTGATTCACGCTGATATTCCGATTTATTGAACTCAGAAAGTAGAAAGACTGAATTTTGTAATATGCTTTGAAGATAAAGATTGCTAAAAGGAGAAAATTAATTGTTAGTAGGTGTTCCCAAGGAAATCAAAAACCATGAATATCGGGTCGCTATAACTCCTGCCGGAGTAGTTGAACTTATTAAGAATGGCCATGAAGTAATAGTTGAAAAAAGTGCGGGAATAGGTTCAGCAATTTCTGATGAAGAATATATCAAAGCTGGTGCCAAAATTATTGATAAGCCCGAAGATGTTTGGGCCAAAGCAGATTTGATTTTAAAAGTAAAAGAACCAATCGCAGCAGAATACAACAGAATGCGTAAAGGTCAGATCCTTTTTACCTATTTACATTTAGCAGCTTCCAAAGAATGCACGGATGCATTAATTAAATCAGGGATAACAGCGATTGCTTATGAAACAGTCGAACTAGAAAATAGATCACTACCCTTATTGGCACCCATGTCTGAAGTGGCAGGAAGATTAGCACCACAAGTTGGGGCACATTCTTTACTTAAATTTCAAGGTGGCCGCGGATTATTACTTGGTGGTGTACCTGGTGTTAAAAAAGGAAATGTGGTGATTATCGGCGGGGGAGTTTCAGGTCAACACGCTGCCACTATCGCATTAGGTTTTGAAGCCAATGTCACAATTCTTGATTTAAATGTTGATCGTCTCAAAGAATTGGATTTAATCTTTGATGGCAAAGTGCAAACTTTAGTATCAAACGCGTATGAAATCGAAAAAAGTGTTTTAGCAGCTGATCTAGTAATCGGTGCAGTTTTGGTACCCGGTGCAAAAGCACCTAAATTAGTATCAAATGATTTGGTTAAAAGAATGAAACCTGGATCTGTGTTAGTTGATATTGCCATAGATCAAGGTGGTTGTTTTGAAGATTCAAAAGCCACCACACATGACAATCCCACTTACCAAGTTCATAATTCTATTTTTTATTGCGTAGCAAATATGCCAGGCTCTGTACCCAATACTTCAACCTATGCATTAACCAATGTAACAATGCCTTATGCCAAAGCTATCGCTAACAAAGGTTGGAAAAAAGCCATGTTAGAAGATGATTCACTGAAACTTGGACTAAATGTTCATGAAGGACAAATTACTTATCAGGCAGTGGCAGAGTCTTTCAATCTTTCATACACGGCGGCGGAGAAATTAATCTCAGTGTAATGAGATTAGATCAGGCGATAGAGCTTTATCTTAATCATTTGTCTACCGAGAGAAATTTGGCCAAGAATTCTCTCGAATCATATGATCGTGATTTGAAATCCTATGCTCAGTTTGTAACTGGAAATAAGTCATGTGAAAGTATTGACACAGATTTAATTCAAGGATTCTTAAATTCCTACCGAAAAGATCATGCTGAAGCTAGTTTGTCGCGCATGATTGCCTCAATCAGGGGTTTACATAAATTTCTGGTACTGGAAAACGTATCCAACTCAAATCCAGCACAGTATTTAACAGTTGGTTCAAAATCTTTAAGGTTACCTAAAACAATGTCTTCCCAAGAAGTGATGAGACTTATTGATTCAATCGATAGTCCAGATCCAAATTCAACAAGGGACAAACTGATTTTTGAGTTTCTTTATGGCACAGGGTCACGAATATCTGAGTTAGTTAACACCGATTTAGATGATATTGACATAGATTCCAACTTAATCAAAATTCGTTTTGGTAAAGGATCAAAACAACGAATTGTTCCATTAGGTAAATCTCTCAAAGTTGCGATAAACAATTATTTGACAAGACAACGGAATTCACTTATTAATAGTAAGAAACCAATTAATTCCTTGTTGTTGAACTCAAAAGGTGGCAGATTGTCACGACAAAGTATTTGGGAGGTAGTAAATAAATACGCTGTAGCCCAAAAAATTGATGATTTGACACCACATTCTTTAAGGCATGCTTTTGCGACTCACCTGTTGGAAGGTGGAGCAGATGTACGCGTGGTACAGGAGTTACTAGGACATAGTTCGGTGAACACCACCCAGATTTACACCCATATCACTGTTGAAAGATTGAGGGAAGTTTTTGCCGAAACACATCCGCGTGCTCGTAATTAATCAACTAGAGCGCATGGTGTTGGTAATAGAGTTCTCACATAGGCTTAACCAATAAGCCCAGCCGGGTCGGCTGTGCGGAAAGTAAGGTTTCAAGTGTCAGTCACTGCGGTTAAAGATGATGGTTCCCGAATAGTAAAAGGGCAAAAAACCGCCAACGAATTTCCAGTTCCACTACCACTAAATTCTCATGGGCCTGCCCGAATCATTTCTATGGTGAACCAAAAAGGTGGGGTAGGTAAAACCACTAGCACTATTAATCTTGGTTCAGCTTTAGCTGGATATGGCAGAAAAGTTTTACTTGTTGATTTTGATCCGCAGGGTGCTTTATCAGTTGGTTTAGGTATTCCTGTTTATCAATTGGAAAAAACTTTGCGCCACGTGTTAGTCGGAGAACAAATTCCGGCTCGTGACGTTTTAGTAAAAACTCAGGTAGCAAATCTTGATTTATTGCCTTCCAACATTGAATTATCTGCAGCCGAACTTGAATTAGTTAGTGAAGTAGGTAGAGAACAAGTTTTAGCAAGCGCTCTTCGACCACTTATTGATGAATATGACTACATTATTATTGACTGCCAACCATCTTTAGGTCTCTTGACCGTGAATGCTCTTGCAGCATCAGAAGGTTGCATCGTCCCACTTGAAACCGAATACTTCGCCTTACGAGGTTTAGCTTTATTGACTCAAACTGTTGAAAAAATTAAAGGTCGAATCAATCCGAATTTAAGGATCATAGGAATATTGCCAACTATGTATGATCCAAGAACTGTACATGGCAGAGAAGTTCTAGAACGGGTCGAGGAAGCTTTTGGAGACAAAGTATTTGAGACTGTTATTGCTAGAACTGTAAAATTTCCTGAAACCACGGCAGCTGGTGCTCCTATTACAGAGTACGCACCAAGCTCAACTGGATCTAAAGCATATAAAAGATTAGCCAGAGAAGTTATAGCCAAGATCTGATGACTATTACCTCAACAGTGCCGATTGTAAGAGAGAATTCGGCCGATAAATTTAACGTTAAATTAAATCAGTTTGAAGGCCCGTTCGATTTACTGTTGTCTTTAATTGCTAAACATGAATTGGAAGTAACCGCATTAGCTCTACATATTGTTACAGATGATTTTTTGCAATACATCAAAAATCAGGGAAATGATTGGGATTTAGATGAAGCAACAGAATTTTTGGTTATCGCAGCAACTCTCTTAGATTTAAAAACAGCAAGATTACTTCCTTCAGGGGAAGTTGAGGACGAAGAAGACATTGCTCGTTTAGAAGCCCGCGATCTACTATTTGCTCGTTTAATGCAATATAAGGCTTTCAAAGATGTATCAATTTGGTTAAACGATCAACTTCTAGTTGAGTCGAAGAGATTTGCTAGATCTGTCTCTTTGGAACCACAATTTGCAAATCTATTGCCGGAAGTTTTATTGGGATTAGGACCAAACGAATTAGCTCGATTGGCAGCAAGAGCTTTAGAAGTGAAAGCTGTTCCCTCGATTTCTCTTTCTCATTTGCATGCTCCAACAGTTAGCGTGCAAGAACAAGCCTTAATTATTGTGGAACGACTTAGAACAACTGGTCTTGCTACTTTTCGATCTCTTATAACCGGGGTGGGGGTCGCTGTTATAGTTGCAAGATTTTTAGCAATTCTTGAACTATTTCGTGAATCACAAATAAATCTTGAACAAGAAAATCCTAGAGCAGATTTATATATTCGATGGATCGGTGCTGAGTACGGTGAAGTTACCGTCACCAACGAATTTGATTTAATCAATGACGCAAAATCTAATTCTGACAATAAAGAGACCGAATAATCCCATGACCGATAACGAGAACATTGTGGAAGAAGTTCCTTCCATTGGTGCACCTTCGCTAAAAGCTGGTATCGAAGCAATCCTGCTTGTCGTTGATGAACCCGTTTCGGCAATAACTCTTGCCCAAATCACTAATTCTCCAGAGATTCAAGTTAATAAGACATTAAAAATGATTCAAAAAGAATTTGATAATCGTGAGGGTGGAATTACGTTGAGAGAAATTGCTGGAGGTTGGCGTTTCTATACCAATGAACACAGCGGGGAAGTTGTAGAACGATTCTTAAAAGATGGGCAAACAGCGCGGCTTACTCAAGCATCTCTTGAAACACTTGCAGTTATTGCATATAAACAACCTGTTTCACGCGGACGAATTGCTGCTATTCGTGGAGTAAATGTGGATGGCGTTGTGCGCACATTACTTAATCGTGGACTAATTGAAGAGGCAGGTTCTGATAACGAATCTCAAGCTGTGCTGTATCGAACAACTCAATATTTCTTAGAACGCGTAGGGGTAGCTAACTTGGAAGAATTACCACCAGTAGCAGATTACTTGCCAAATATGGCCGCACTTGATTCTATTATTGACGAATCGATCATGTAATTATGCAAAATCAAGAAGGAATTCGACTACAAAAAGTACTAGCTGCTGCTGGTGTGGGCAGTCGAAGATCTTGTGAAGAGTTGATTGAACAAGGTCGTGTTGCTGTTAATGGAATTAAAGTCAATGAACAAGGCAGGCGCGTAAATCCAGCAATTGATCTCATAACTGTGGATGGAGATCCAATTGCAGCGGCGGCTGGTTTTATCGTTATTGCTTTGAATAAGCCAAGTGGTGTAGTGACCACAATGAAGCGTGAAGATGATCGGGCAACTGTTGCCGATTATGTGGCAAACCGTAGTGATCGTTTGTTTCACGTTGGTCGATTAGACGCGGACACTGAAGGCTTAATTTTGTTGACTAATGACGGAAATCTAGCCCACGGTTTAACCCATCCCTCCTCGGAAGTAAACAAGATTTATTTAGCAAGAATCAAAGGCACAGTTAATAAAACTGAAATTTCCGCTTTAACTACCGGGATTGAACTAAGTGATGGATTTGCCAAAGCAGACACCGTTTCCATCGTTGGTGCCACACCAGGGGAAACAGCAATTGAAATATCTCTTCATGAAGGTAGAAACAGAGTTATTCGAAGAATGTGTGAACACATTGGCCATGAAGTAATCCAACTAGTAAGAGTGCAATTTGGTCCCATTAAATTAGGGGATATGAAACTAGGTAAAACACGCGTGCTAAATCACACCGAAGTGGGCAGCCTCTATCGAGCCGCACAACTAGTTACTGACGAGGCAACATTATGAAACTAGTTGGACTACGAGGTGCAACTATGTTGCAAAAAAATGATGCAACAGAGATGCAATCCGCTGTTATAGAATTATTAAGCGAGATGATTGCTAAAAATAATATTAAAAACGAGGATTTAGTAAGTATTATTTTTACCACGACAGAAGATTTAAATTGTGCTTTCCCGGCGGCCGCAGCACGAGAAATTGGCTTAGGTGATGTACCCCTTCTATGCTCAAAAGAAATTGACGTTCCCAATGCGCCGAAATTAGTGGTACGAATCTTAATGCATAGTTACTCTGCTTTGGAAAGAAAAGCTATCAATCATATTTATCTTCGTGGGGCAGAAGTTTTAAGACAAGATTTGGCTCAATAATGTCTGCGAGTAACTCAACTCGCCCACACGTGGTTATTGCAGTTGATGGTCCTAGTGGGTCTGGAAAATCAAGTATTAGTAAAGCAGCTGCAGAGAAACTCAATTATAAATACCTTGACACTGGAGCTATGTATAGAGCATTAACTTGGTTTTGTTTACAAGAGGAGCTTTTCGATGAAAACGAAATTTTTGAAAACCTAATAAATCATAATTTTATTTTGAATATTTCAGTTGATCCTCGGATAGATCAAGTATCAGTCAATGAATCAGATATAACTGCTGTGATTAGGCTAGATGAAGTGACCAATAAAGTTTCATTTTATGCAGCTATGCCAAAACTTAGAAGTTACCTAGTTCAGAGGCAGCAAGATTTAGTGATAAATTCAGCACAAGGCATTGTTGTCGAAGGAAGAGATATAGGAAGTGTGGTTCTTCCTCATGCGGATTCAAAAATTTATATAACTGCCAGTGACGAAATTAGGGCTAAAAGAAGGGCTCTCCAGTCTAATACTGACGAAAACGAAGTTCTTGAATCTCAAAAAATTAGAGATAACTTAGATTCCAATCGTAAAATCTCACCACTAGTTATTCCAGATGGCGCAATCATTCTTGATAATTCGACATTGAATTTTGAGGAATCTGTTGCTGCTTTCATCCAAATTGTTCGCGGGGCATAGCCGTGGCCACAGAGGACGAAATAACGAAATCATTATTGATTGAAAGCCAGATTTGGATCACCGAAGACATAAACGATGATCAAGTTGTAGAGGAACTTGAAAAGGAGTACTCCTTCGATGAAGATTTTATTGATGAAGAAGAAGTCTTACCGCACAAGAATCGTCCACGGGTTGTAGTAATTGGTCGTCCCAATGTGGGCAAATCAACATTAGTAAATCGACTAATTGGTCGTAGAGAAGCAGTTGTCCAAGATACTCCAGGTGTGACCAGGGACCGTATCCAATATGACGCAGAGTGGAGTGGAAAACATTTTATTCTTATTGACACCGGTGGTTGGTCAAGTGAGAAGACAGGATTATTACCCAAAATAAGTGAGCAAGTACAGATTGCTATAGATCAAGCAGACTTAATTTTATTCATCGTTGATGCTCAAGTTGGATTAACAGAAGATGATGAAGCAGTTGTTAAACTGATTAGAAGAAACTCAGTTCCAGTTATTTTAGTTGCCAATAAAGTTGACGGTATAGAAGCTGAAGCTCAAATTGGAAATTTGTGGTCCTTAGGTTTAGGTGAACCATTCCCAGTTAGCGCGTTGCACGGAAGAGGATCTGGAGATTTGCTGGAATTAGTAATCAGTCGAATGCCAGATGAGTCTCGAATTCAAGATCAACTCAAAGGTCCAACAAAAGTAGCATTGATAGGTAGACCAAATGTTGGTAAAAGTAGTTTGCTTAATAAATTAACTAAATCAAACCGTTCAGTTGTTTCAGAAATTGCCGGCACAACTGTTGACCCAGTAGATGAAATTGTGATGATTAATGATGAGGCCTGGAATTTTATTGACACTGCAGGCATTAGAAGAAGAGTAAGAGAGTCTTCTGGATATGAATACTACGCCAGTTTGAGAACTCAAGCAGCACTAGAGAGAGCAGAAATAGCTCTTCTAATATTGGAATCAAGTGAGAACATCACAGACCAAGATCGTAAGTTAATCAACTTAGTAACCGAAGCAGGAAGAGCCTTAGTTCTAGTTTTCAATAAATGGGATTTATTGGACGAAGATCGCAGAGAAATGCTAGAAAAAGAAATAGATTTAGATTTGCACAATGTGAGATGGGCACCTCGAGTGAATTTGTCTGCATTAACTGGATGGCATGTAGATAGACTCTCCACCGCGTTACACACCGCTTACGCAGGCTGGTCTACCAGAATTGCGACATCCAAATTAAATCAATTTATTAAAGAGTTCATTGCCGCAAATCCTCATCCGGTCAGGGGAGGCAAGCAATCAAAAATACTTTTCGCAACTCAAATTGGACAAAAGCCCCCTGCGTTTGCCTTATTTACAACCGGCATGATCGATGAAAGCTACACCAGATTTATCGAACGTCGCTTGAGAGAAGAATATGGTTTCCTAGGATCACCCATCCATATCAAAGTAAAAATTAGAGAGCGAAGAAAAAGATAAATGTTTAATGTACCAAATACCATTAGTTTTATTCGTCTATTTTTAATACCAATTTTTCTCTGGACTGCCCTTAATAATCAATTAAGTCTTAGCTGTCTAATTATTTTTGTGGCTTCTTTCACTGACTGGTTAGATGGTTATGCAGCAAGAAAATTAAACCAATTCACCCGATTGGGTCAATTATTGGATCCCATTTCAGATCGTTTGTATATAATTTCATTGATATTCGTAATTTTCTATTTTGATCTTGCGCCTATTATAGTTTTGCTAGTAATAATATTTAGGGAACTTATTCTTTCTTCTTTAATATTCTATTTGAAGACAAAAGGAATTACTGGTTTGCCCGTACATTACTTAGGTAAAATGGGAGCGTTTTGTTTACAAATAGGCTTACCAGGCTTGATCTTTGCTGAAGCTTTTCCATCGCAGGATTTTATTTGGCAGACCATTGGATGGTCGTTTACGATATGGGGAGTTTTTTTGTACACTTTCTCAGCACTTAAGTACTTTGAACATGCGAAACAGTTAATGTCAAATAATGTCTAAAGATTCATTTTTCAAAAGCGATAATTCCCCCTCGATGGGTTTACTTGCGTTGTTGAATAGTGAGATTGAAACAAACGATTACAAAAATCCTAGTAGACCATTTGTTGGAAAAAGAGATCCAAAGTGGTGGATTGCAGTGGTTTTATCATTCTCTGGACTTTTTTTTGGAATCGCGATAGCAAATACTCAGCGCCAAGAACCAATAATTGAAAAAACAAGGCAGGATTTAAGAAATACAATAACTAAAAATATAAAAAGTTTAAGCTTGGTTTCAGAAGAACTAAGTTTAGTGAATAACGAATTAGCACAAATTCAATCCGATATTTCAGATTTGAATTACCATGGAGTAAGTGCAGATAATACAAGCACACTGCAAATCGGAGCGGGACTAAGTGACGTAACTGGGCAAGGTTTCGAAATAGAAATCAGTGATGCCCAGAAAACAGATTCGTTGGAAGTTACAGACATTGTTCTAGCGAAAGTATTTGATACAGATATTCAATTGTTAGTTAATGCCTTATGGGCTAGTGGCGCTGAAGCAATAACAATAAATGAAAGCCGAATAACGACTACCAGTGCAATCAGATCAGCTGGAGATGCAATCCTAGTGAACTACCGACCATTGCTTCCTCCGTATAGAATCGCGGCCATAGGGGATAGCAAAATGAAAGAAAGATTCATTTCACATCCGGACTATCTAGATTTAGCGTTCGTGGTAAAAACTTACGGATTAGGTTTCAAAATATCCGATTTCAAGAAACTTATATTATCCGCAACCGGTGTTGCCTTGCCAGACATGCAAGGGATTACAGTAGGGGATAGATCATGATTCCCGTAATTGGCTTGCTAATCGGTGTCCTAGTAGGAATCGTTATTGATCCAACTGTGCCACTTTGGATGCAACCATACTTACCGATAGCTGTTATAGCGGCTCTTGACGCAGTTTTTGGAGCAATTCGTGCAAATCTAGAGGATGTCTTTGATGACAAAATTTTTATTTCATCTTTTGCTAGCAATGTTTTAATTGCCGCCTTAATTGTTTTCCTAGGGGATCAATTGGGAGTCGGTTCTCAACTTTCCACTGGAGTTGTAGTTGTTTTAGCAATGAGAATATTTGCTAATTCAGCTGCTATTAGACGTAACCTTTTCGATCGTAAATGAAAAAGAAAGCTAAAGTTTCCTCAAAAATTGCACTCAAAACTCCTCAAAGTCGGAAATATGTAGTAATTATCTTAACCGTGCTACTGGGTGTTTTTATCACAATTGCTGTCAAGCAAAATAGTAAGCCAGAATTACTCACCTCAGTTCGAGAAGATGAACTAGTGTTAATTCTTGACGATTTGACAAACCAAAAAGATGATTTGGAAGTTGAATTAATCAAACAAAACCAAATCTTAGAGTCTTTGAAAAATGGATCTAGTGATGCGGCTCGAAAGGCAGCACAAGACAGAATTGATCAGCTGATCTTACTTTCGGGCACCGCACCGGTTTCGGGTCGTGGTATTCAAGTTTTACTCACAGGTGAGCTTTATTCCGTTAACTCATTCACAATTCTTGACACCGTGCAAGAACTGAGAGATGCCGGAGCAGTTGCAATTGAAATAAACGGCATAAGAATTATTAACAGTACATTTTTCACTGATACCACTGAAGGGATCAGCATTAACCTATCAAAGGTAAGAAGTCCCTATAAAATATCTGTTCTAGGTGATCCCGAAACACTCGCCACCGCTTTAAAGATTCCGGGAGGAATGGCAGAAGTCGTAACCACTTCTGGTGGAACTGTAATCATTAACGAACTAGCAGCATTAGATATTGATTCAAGTGTCCCTTTGACTACTTTGCAATATGCTGTACCTGTTGATTAAACATAGAAAAGGAAATTATTGTGAATACACCTTCCGACCTTAAATACACTAAAGAGCACGAGTGGGTGAAGATCGAAGCTGATGGTGCTGTGACTTTCGGAATCACTGATTTTGCTCAATCTGCGCTGGGTGATGTTGTTTTCACTAATTTGCCTAAAGTTGGCGACAAGTTGAGTGCTGGTCAAACTTGCGGAGAGGTTGAATCAACAAAATCAGTAAGCGATATCTATTCTCCTGTTACAGGTGTTGTTAAAGAAGTTAATGAGACGCTAGCGAATAAGCCTGAGATTCTTAATTCAGATCCATACGGTTCAGGTTGGATGGTTAAGTTATCAGGAGTTAATGAATCTGAACTTTCAGCTCTGTTGGATGCTGAAGGTTACACAAAACTCACTCAAGCAAACTAACATAAAACCTCGACCTCAGGTTGACCCTTGAGATATATTCACTTAGGGTTAGCAGTGGAGGACAACTAAAATGAACATGGAAAATACTGGTGCAATTCCAGTTGTTTTATCTGACACCAGCCCACTTCCTGCCATTGAAGATGGCCATCTTGAAGGTTTAGAAAAAGGTAATGCCGCACTTATAGTACGTAGCGGCCCACAAAAAAATCAAAGATTTATTTTATCGGGTAGTCATATAAATTTGGGCAGAGCGGATG
>CAMATO010000018.1 GCA_945861165.1 Bifidobacterium breve
GGTCAACAATTAACCATCGCTAATCCTTACGGAACACACAGTGAACTTTTCTTACCACTTTTCGGAAAGCATCAAGCATCAAATGCTGCAGTTTCACTTACTGCAGTTGAAGCTTTCCTGGATCGACAAGTAGATCATGATTTAGTCCAAGAAGCATTTGCAGAATTTAGTTCACCTGGCAGATTACAAATTTTGAAAAGAAATCCCACAATTGTTATTGACGCGGCTCATAATCCTGCTGGGATAAGGGCAACCAAACAAGGGATAACTGAATCTTTTCAATTTGATAATTTAATTTTGATTCTGGCTTTTATGGGAGATAAAGATGTAGATCAAATTTTGGAAGAACTTAAAGGGTTTGCCCAAGTGGTAATCTTGACGCAGACAAACTCTATAAGAGCATTATCAGTTGTTGACTTGGCTAAAAAAGTAAAAAACATATCTCAATTTGCAACAAGAATAGAATCAAGCGATAATTCTTCAGAAGCAATAAAATTAGCGATGAATGTAGCCAAAGATTTAGGAAATTCTGCCGGAATTATTGCACTTGGGTCTGTTGTTTTAGCAGGAGAAATAGGTTTATTTATAAAAGGAGGTTTGAATAAATGAGAACTTTAGGATCATCTGTTTTAGCTTTTGAAATAATTGTTTCATTCCTTTTTATTCCAGTAGCTTTGCAGGAATCTAGTATTAACAATTCGACCATTATCGCGATATCGCTTACTCAGATCTTTTTAGCAATTTTTGCCATGGGTACATTGAGTAAAAAATATGGAATCTATGTGGGGTACTTAACTCAATTTGTTTTGATTGGTGCTGGGTTCGTTGTCAGTTGGATGTTTGTATTGGGGCTGGTTTTCCTGGGTCTGTGGATTGCAGCACTCAGAATTGGGCGCAGAACTGATGAGTTAAAGGCATCAAATAAAACCTGAACTCATGCTCTCAGTAGCATATAAATATTGAAATATATTGGAAGGAAAATTTGTGACTGAACGTTCACTAGTTTTAGTAAAGCCAGATGGTGTTAAACGTGGACTTATGGGTGAAGTTTTAAAAAGAATAGAAACTAAAGGCTGGAAAATAGTCGCCTTAGAATTAAGAAAACTTGATGAAAAAACAGCAGCAACTCATTATGCCGAACACGACGGTAAACCATTTTTTAAAGATTTAGTTTCATTTATTACTTCTTCGCCTCTCTTAGCAGTCGTAATCGAAGGTCCAAACGCAATTGCGGGATGGCGCCAAATGATGGGTGCAACAAATCCAGCTAACGCTTTACCGGGAACCATAAGAGGAGACTTTGCTACTGAAACTCAAACCAACGTTACTCACGGTTCAGACTCTCCTGAGTCTGCTGCACGAGAGATTGCACTCTTCTTTCCAGGCTTGAAGTAACAAAGCGTAATATAAGTAGTAAATCACCAACAAATATAAAGAGGACATAAGTGGCAAGTTTTAGTAGAGGGTTCTTAGGACGAGACTTAGCAGTAGATCTTGGTACCGCAAATACTTTGGTTTACGAACGAGGTCGCGGCATTGTTTTAAATGAACCTTCCGTAGTTGCCATAAATCAAAACACAGGCGGAATTGTTGCAGTTGGTACAGAAGCCAGAAGAATGGTTGGTCGTACTCCTGGAAATATTGTTGCCATTCGTCCCCTTAAAGATGGTGTGATTGCAGATTTTGATACCACTGAAAGAATGCTTCGCTACTTTATTCAAAAAGTTCACAAACGTAGATTCTTAGCAAAACCTCGACTTGTGGTTTGTGTGCCAAGTGGAATAACTGGTGTTGAACAACGAGCAGTTAAAGATGCAGGTTACGCAGCAGGTGCACGCAAAGTTTACATAATCGAAGAACCAATGGCAGCAGCTATTGGTGCAGGACTTCCCATTCATGAACCGACTGGAAATATGGTTGTTGATATTGGTGGTGGAACTACAGAGGTTGCTGTTATTTCGTTAGGTGGTGTAGTGACTTCACTTTCAATTCGTACCGGTGGTGATGAATTGGACGATGCTTTAATTCAGTTTGTGAAGAAAGAATATTCATTGATGCTTGGTGAAAGAACTGCAGAAGAAATTAAAACTACAGTTGGTACAGCTTTTCCTGTTCCAGATGAAAGTTCAGCAGAATTACGTGGTCGCGATCTTGTAACAGGATTACCAAGAACAATTGTTGTGACCGCTGAAGAAATAAGAAGAGCATTAGATGAACCATTAACAAGAATTGTTGATGCAGTTAAAACGACACTTGATAGAACTCCACCTGAGCTTTGCGGTGACATCATGGATCGTGGCATTGTGCTAACTGGTGGAGGAGCTCTACTTAAAGGTTTAGCTGAACGTTTCAGACACGAAACTGGCATGCCAGTAACCATCGCTGAACAGCCTTTGAATTGTGTTGTTATGGGTTCGGGAAAATGCATTGAAGAGTTTGAGGCTCTACAGCAAGTATTGATCTCAGAACCACGCGGTTAACCGGTTAGATCGGCTGATTTTGCCGTGAAAGATTCTACTCGAATTAGAACTGTGCTGTCAGTTTTGATGCTTTTGTCATTAACTTTAGTTGCACTTGAATTAAGAAATTCTGGGTTTGGTTTCACAAATTCAATTAGAATTAATACTGCAAATATTGTTTCACCGTTTCAGAAATCGGCCAGATCATTTACCGACTCTATTCAGAATTTTGGTTCAACTTGGAGAGAGATAAATACTGCTCGAGAATTAGTTAAAGACTTAGAATCAGAAAATTTAGAGTTAAAAGAAAAACTTGGTAACACAGATGAAGTTCGAAGAAGAGCAGCAGAATTAGATGCGCTTTTAAAGATTGCCGGTCTTGGTACCTATGAGATAGTTCCTGCTCGGGTTATAGCAATTGGTGCGGGGCAGGATTATTCCTGGACAGTTTCACTTGATGTCGGCACGATTGATGGAATCACTGAAGATATGACAGTTATTTCTGGACAAGGCTTAGTTGGGCGCACAATTTCAGTTACCGAGTCAACAACTTTAGTTGCACTACTAGCAGATCCATCAAGCAAAGTTGGAGCCAGAATTGGTGGAAAATCTGAACTAGGTTTTGTGAGCGGAAATGGTTTGCCTGGAGAACTTGAATTCGAAATATTTGATCCTTTAGCTGAAATTAACCAAGGTGATCGAATAGTTACTTGGGGTTCAAATGGTGGAAAGCCATTTGTTTCTGGAGTCCCAATTGGTGAAGTCATAAGTGTTAAATCTTCACCAGGGTTGCTCACTAAAAGTGCCAAAGTGAAACCTTATGTAAAACTCTCTACCCTTGATTTGGTCAGCGTCATTGTTGAATCACCTCGAATAGATCCCAGAGATTCACTTTTACCACCGATGCCGTTTGTGCCAACACCAACGAATTCAAGTAGTCCTGCTGCTACTCCGGGTCAAAATTAATGAACGTTTACAAATACGTTGCCTTAAGTATCACAATTTTTGTGGCAGTTATTTTTCAACCAACATTTTTTGCAAGACTGTCTTTGCCAGGGGCCACCCCTGATTTAGTAATTGTGGTTGTTTCGTGTTGGGCAATTACCAAAGGCCCAGCTGTGGGTGCGATTGCTGGATTTATAGCCGGATTTTTAATTGATGTGGCCCCTCCAGGAAATCAATTAATGGGAATTGCCTCAATTCTGTTGGCTTTAATTGGGTATGGCATTGGAATTATTGGCAGTGGGCCAAGTAAGTCTTTGCTTAGACCGCTTGTGATATCTAGTGTTGCTGCTACCACGTTTTTCTTATTAAGAACTATCTGGGCAGTTTTTGCAGGAAATGATCTTTCCTTAGTTAATTTTTCAACCATTTTTTTGACCCAAGGAATTTATGCCGGTGGTTTAGCAATATTTGTGTATCCAACTATCGCACTTCTTGATCGACGACTTGGACCGGTATCCAGATCAGATGAATTAAGGATGCAATAAGAAATGAATGACAAAACTTTAATCAGATTAAAAATTATCAGAATAATTTTCTTGTCCTTAATGATTACTTTGGTTGGCAGATTGTTTTACATTCAAATCAACACTGGGGAAAACTTCGTAAAAGCTTCACAAAGAAACGCCTTTAGAGAAATTTATGCCCAACCTGTTAGAGGTTTAATCCTTGATCAAGTTGGTCGACCAGTTGTCTCAAATAAATCAACTCTGATAGTAAGTGTTAATACCAGAATTATGGAAAATACTGAAGATAAAGGCGCTGCAGTGATAACCAGACTTGCACAAAGTTTAAAAATTTCCGAGAATGATATTAGGGATCGCTTAACGGCATGTGGTGCAACAGGAGCCAAGAAACCTCCGATTTGTTGGTCTGGATCATTGTTTCAACCCATCCCAATTGCCCAGGATGTTTCCAACGTAGTTGCACTGGAAATTATGGAACAAAGAACGTTGTTCCCAGGAGTAAGTGCAGAACTTATTGCTATTAGAGATATTCCTAAACCTTTCGGTGTGAATATGGCACACATTATTGGCTATGTAGGACCTGTAACTGACATTGAAATACAAAATCAAAAACAAACCGGAATAGCCTCTGGAGATATTGGTTTACAAAATAATGACAGCATTGGGCGATCAGGTGTGGAAAGATTTTACGATTCTTGGTTACGAGGCAAACCCGGTGTCAAAGTCTTAGCAGTTGATAAAGCAGCCAACATTAAAGGTGTGGTTAGTGAGTCAGAACCTGACGCTGGAAAATATGTGGTTCTAAATATTGATGCCAAACTGCAATCGCTAGTAGAGGAACAACTTTCCGCAGCAATAGATCGTGCTCGATCAAAAAAATATGTGGGGGAAGCAGGAGCTGCAGTTGTTGTGGATGTAAAAAACGGAAATATTTTGGCGATGGCAACATATCCAAGTTATGACCCACGCATTTGGCTAGGTGGAATCACCAATGAACAATTTGAACTACTTTCTAATCCTCTAAACGGTATTCCCTTAATCTCTCGTGCTACTCAAGGTTTGTTTGCCCCCGCATCAATTTTTAAAGTAATCACAGCCTCTGCTGCTGCAGAAAACGGATTTGATTTAAATGGGGTTTATCAATGTCCGTCCCAGCTAGAAATTGGTAACCGAGTGTTTCGAAACTACGAGTCATTAGGATTTGGTGCGATCTCACTACAACGAGCCATTGAAGTTTCTTGCGACACTGTATTTTATGACATTGCGAACACTTTGTGGTTAAAAGATGGTGGTTTAAATCCAATCGATAATCCAAAAGATGCAATTGAAAAAATGTCTTTTGCTTATGGTTTGGGTTCAAAAACAGGAATTGATTTACCCGAAGAAGTTAAAGGTCGCGTCGGAGGAAGAATTTTTAAACGTGAATTCTGGGACAAGAACCATGAAGTTTGGTGCGAAAGAGCCGAGAAGGGTTATCCGGAAGTAGATGCAGTTGATCCTGAACGCGGGAAAATGTTACAAAAGTTTGCTAAAGAAAATTGCACAGAAGGTATGAGGTTTCGTGCCGGCGATGCTGTAAATACTTCTATTGGGCAAGGTGACACCGTTGTGACACCTTTGCAAATGGCTATGGTTTATGCCGCGATCGCAAACGGAGGAACTGTTTACGAACCAAGAATTGCAAAAGCAATTATGAATGCCGATGGCTCAATTGCTGAAAAAATTGCACCAGTAGTAAAAAGTAAACTTCCTATTTCAAATGCAACACTAAAATATATTCAAAAGTCTTTAAAATCCACCACAGTTTCAGGAACCGGTGCACCACCATTTGTTGGCTTTCCTCTATCAAGAATTCCGGTTGCTACCAAAACTGGAACTGGAGAAGTTTTAGGAAAACAATCAACTTCATGGTTTGCCAGTTATGCTCCGGCGGATAATCCGCAATACGCAATTGTGATGATGGTTGCGCAAGGGGGAACTGGATCAGGAACATCTGCACCAAGTGTGCGAAGAATTTATGAAGAGTTGTTTGGAATTAGAGGCGCAACTATTGATCCTGCTACAAGTATTTTAAAAGGTGGAGCACCAACTTCTACCTTGCCCATAATTAGAACCGATGGCTTACCAGACTATCCAGAAATAGATGAACTGTTAAATCCAACAGCCTCTCCATCACCAAGTGTATCTAACAAAGCTGGGACAAAAAAATGACCTATTGGAGTTCGCAGTCACCTAAAGCGCCACTTCGAAATAGAGCTAATGATTTATTTTTTATAGGTTATGACTGGATATTAATTTCTTGCGCATTACTACTTTCAATAATTGGTTCTGCTTTAGTTTATTCAGCATCAAAACAAAGACTATTTGATGCTGGATTTAACACAGATTTTTATTTGCAACGACATATTTTTAATATAATGGTGGGAATAGTGCTAGCTTTAATAGTTTCAAGATTTTCATTTAGAACTGCTAGGGCTTATGCCATTATTATTTATGGAGCTGCGGTACTTGGTCTGATACTGGTACTAATTCCAGGTGTTGGAAAATCACAAGGTGGGGCACAAGCCTGGTTAGCGCTTCCAGGAGGTTTCACTTTTCAACCAAGTGAATTCACCAAAGTTGCATTGATCACTTTGCTGGCAATGGTTTTAACAGAAAGTCGAGATTCAGAACTAGTTCCAGATGATAGAGATGTTTTATTCGGACTAGCATTAGCAGGTATTCCAGCACTATTGATTTTGTTACAAAACGATATTGGCACGGTCATGATAATTGGAGCCACACTATTAAGTGTGATGGTTGTTTCGGGTGTAAAACTTAGATGGATTTACGGATCTCTAAGTGCAGTTTTCTTAGCAGGATTTATTGCCTCCAAGCTCAATTTTATAAAGGATTATCAAATTAAACGCTTAGCAACTTTTGTTGATCCAACACTTGATCCACTTGGTGCTGGTTACAACACTTTGCAGGCAAGAATTGCCATCGGATCTGGTGGTTGGTTTGGGCAAGGATTGTTAAGTGGGCCCCAAACTCAAGGTAAATATGTGCCAGCACAACGCACAGATTTTATTTTTAGTGTGGCAGGAGAAGAACTAGGTTTCTTAGGTTCTGTGTTGATCATTTTTTTGATTGCCCTGATTTTGTATCGAATAACAAGAATTGCTTTGCGTACTACTGATCGATTTGGTCGTTTGGCAGCATCAGGTGTGGCTGGATGGTTTGCTATTCAAGCTTTTGAAAATATTGGAATGAATTTAGGCATAATGCCTGTTACCGGTGTTCCCCTACCTTTCGTTTCCTATGGTGGGTCTTCTATGTTTGTGACCTGGATGGCCTTGGGGCTAGTGGTGGCTATAGGTCGAGATATCGATGAACGAGTTAATCCCCACAATCGGTAGTTAAAAGCACACTTAAGTACCTCTATTTGTGAGTAAATCCAACTTATTTCTCCCTAAAGCAGTTGTGCCAGGGGATTAGTACCTAATTGCTGTGCCATACTTGAAGTACAGGTTAATCACGGAGTCACTACAACCCGAGATAAGAAACCAAAACGACTTAGCCGAGCAGCGGTGCTCGGTAGAACTAAAAAAAGCTAGCTGTCCCAATTTGTGAGACGAAGCGGATTTCTTTGAAGTTCTAAAAACAAAACCTAAATGACTTTGAGGACGTGGATTTACTTTCACCCCTGATCGTTAAGTACAACCAGCACGAAACACCAAGTGCAGGTAAATAAAGGCGCAATTGCGTTGTTTATTTGCACACACAAAAGATTTAGGAGTAAAGCCATTATGGCTGACGAAGAAACACCATCATTACGTAAGAGATTTCGCATTGCCGCATTTTCTGCCGCGGAGGAAGCACCTATTCCTGCAGCTGAAGTTCCAGTTGGGAAACCAGCTCTGGCGTTTCAACAAGCAGTAGTACCACCAAGAACCCCAGCTTCCAAAACAGAAACCCCTAAAGAAGAAAAAGGGTTATTAAGACGAGGTCGCAGCAAACGTCGTAGTGAAGAAGAAGCAACTGAAGAAGTAGATGATTCCGCTTCTGAAACAGAAGATGAGAATAGTGAAACTGATGCTGGAGATGGAACACATCGCCGCATTAGAAAACGTCGACGTGCCACTGACGTAAATGCTGATGAAGTGGGCACTGATGATCCAAATACTGTTGTCAGAGTTAGAACCCCGCGAGAAAAAACTTCGGCTAGGGGATCAACTCGTTTAGATGCTAAACGTCAAAGAAGAAAAGATGGTCGTGATGCTGGGCGCAGAAGAGCCCCAGTTTTAACAGAAGCAGAATTCTTAGCCAGACGTGAAAGCGTTGAAAGAGTTATGGTTGTTAGACAAAACCAAGACCGTATTCAAATAGCTGTGTTAGAAGACAATATTTTGGTTGAACACTATGTTTCACGTGGTCAATCAGCTTCACTAATCGGCAACGTTTATTTAGGTCGCGTGCAAAACGTATTACCAAGCATGGAAGCAGCTTTTATTGATATCGGTCGGGGCAGAAATGGTGTGCTTTATGCCGGTGAAGTTAATTGGGATGCCGCAGGACTTGACGGACAACCAAAAAGAATTGAACTTGCTCTAAAAAGTAATGATCCAGTGCTAGTACAGGTAACTAAAGATCCAGTAGGACAAAAAGGTGCCAGATTAACTAGCCAAATTTCTTTACCAGGAAGATATTTAGTTTATGTTCCAGATGGTTCAGTGACCGGAATTAGCAGAAAACTTCCAGATACAGAACGAACCAGATTAAAAAGAATTTTAAGAAATATTGTTCCCGAAGGTGCAGGAGTAATTGTTAGAACTGCAGCAGAAGGTGCTACTGAAGAACAATTGCAAAGAGATGTTGCTCGCCTTCAAGCGCAATGGGAAAATATTCAAAGCAAAGTTCAAGGCGGAACCCCAGCTTCACTGCTTTACTCTGAACCTGATCTTGCTATCCGAGTTGTGAGAGATATTTTTAACGAAGACTTCAAAAAATTAATTGTTGAAGGAAGCGAAGCTTGGGACACTATTGAAGAATATGTTAAATATGTTGCCCCGGATTTGGCTGAGCGTTTAGAAAAATGGAGTGGCGAAGGTGACGTCTTCGGCGCTAATAGAATTGATGAACAAATTGCTAAAGCACTTGATCGAAAAGTTTATTTGCCATCTGGGGGTTCATTAGTAATTGATCGAACAGAAGCCATGACAGTGGTTGATGTGAACACTGGAAAATTCATTGGTCAGGGTGGAAACTTAGAAGAAACAGTGACCAAGAACAACATGGAAGCTGCCGAAGAAATTGTGCGACAACTTCGCTTAAGAGATATTGGTGGCATTATCGTTATCGATTTCATCGATATGGTCTTGGAAACAAACAGAGATATGGTGCTTCGTCGCCTCGTTGAATGTTTGGGTCGAGATCGAACCAAACATCAAGTTGCCGAAGTTTCCACTCTTGGTTTAGTCCAAATGACTCGAAAGCGAATCAGTTCAGGTTTGTTAGAAACCTTCTCTGAAGCTTGTGAGCATTGCAACGGTCGAGGAGTGAAGGTTTTTTCCGAGCCAGTTGACCACAAACACTCAGATCGTCGCGGTAAAAGAGAATCAACTGAGGCAACTGAGGTAGAAACCGCCTAAATCCCAGCCATTGGAAGAGCGGATTTAGGCCTTTAGTACCCTAGAGGAACGCCCTTTTACCAAATGGGCAAAAGAAGCCATAAAACTTACCAAGTTTTAAATAAGGAGATTAAAAGAACATGTACGCCATTGTTCGCTCAGGTGGACGCCAAGAAAAAGTCACAGTTGGCGACACTGTTGTTATGGACCGTCAATCTGCCCAACTTGGTTCACAAATTTCATTACCAGCTTTACTTGTAGTAGAAAATGGCAAGATCACTCATGATGCTGCCACACTTTCCGCAACAAAAGTTACTGCAGAAGTTGTTTCACATGACCGTGGACCAAAAATTAAAATTCAACATTACCGAAACAAAACAGGTTACAAGCGTCGTTTAGGTCATCGTCAAGAACTAACAACAGTTCGTGTCACAGATATCAAAGTAGGGAAATAGAAAATGGCATCGAAAAAAGGTGTTTCCAGTACTAGAAACGGCCGCGATTCCAATTCGCAAAGACTTGGTATAAAAAGATTTGGTGGCCAAGTTGTTGGCGCCGGAGAAATCATTGTTCGCCAACGAGGCACACATTTTCACCCAGGTGTGAATGTTGGACGCGGAAAAGATGACACATTATTTGCTTTACTAGCAGGTGCTGTGAAATTTGGTTCACGTCGTGGTCGTCGTGTTGTTGACATTGTTCCTGCGGAATAACCCGCTCAATTAGACATTCCCAAAAGGGCGGGCTTTTTATTAAGCCCGCCCTTTTGCGTTATTAAAAAGGTGGTGCAGAAAAAATGTTTGTTGATCAAGTAATTCTGCACGCCAAAGCAGGTAGTGGTGGTGCTGGATGCACATCTGTTCATCGCGAAAAATATAAACCACTTGGCGGTCCGGATGGTGGTAATGGTGGCAAAGGCGGGGACGTAGTTTTATTTGTTGACACCAATGAAACAACTTTGTTGGAATATCACAGACATCCACATCAAGATGCACCTAATGGAAAACCAGGACAAGGAAGTCATAACAATGGGGCCAACGGTGAAGATTTAATTTTATCTGTTCCAGCAGGAACTGTTGTTTATTCAATGCAGGACGAAATTTTAGCTGATCTTATTAATCCAGGTATGAAATATGTTATTGCTCAAGGAGGCGCTGGTGGATTAGGTAACGCTGCTCTCTCTTCTAATAAAAGAAAAGCTCCAGGTTTTTCACTCTTAGGTGAACCAGGTGATATTAGTGATATAAAACTAGAATTAAAATCTTTAGCTGATGTTGCATTGGTTGGTTTTCCAAGTGCAGGTAAATCAAGTTTAGTTTCAGTTATAAGTGCAGCAAAACCAAAAATAGCTGATTACCCATTTACAACTTTGGTGCCAAATTTAGGTGTGGTTAAAGCAGGAGATGTTACTTTCACAGTTGCTGATGTGCCAGGACTAATTGAGGGAGCCAGTGCTGGTAAAGGTTTAGGTCTTGATTTCTTGCGCCATATTGAAAGATGCGCAGTTTTAGTACATGTAATTGATTGTGCAACTTTAGAACCAGATCGAGATCCTTTACAAGACTTAGATGTTATAGAAAACGAATTATCTCTCTATGGTGGATTAGAAGATCGCCCCAGAATTGTGGTCTTGAACAAAATTGATGTCCCAGAAGGTAAAGAGTTAGCGCAAATGATTTTGCCTGAAATTCACGCGCGAAACCTAGAAGGTTATTTAATTTCTGCAGTTTCTCGTGAAGGATTAAAGGAATTTCTTTTTGCTGTTGCAGAACTAGTTGTGCAATGGAGAAAAACTCACACCCAAGATGAAAATGCCAGAATTGTGATACGTCCTGATGGAGTTGGTGCACTTGGATTTCAAGTCACACATGATGGAAATCGCTATTACGTCACGGGCAACAAAGTGGAAAGATGGATTAGGCAAACTGATTTTTCTAATGACGAAGCAGTTGGTTACTTGGCTGATCGTTTCCAAGTTTTGGGTATTGAAGAAGCATTAAGAAAAGCAGGTGCACAACCTGGCGCCGAAGTTGCCATAGGTGAAGGTGAGAACGCCGTAATCTTTGATTGGGATCCAGGAATTGATACAGGTGTAAAAAATGTTCGTGGACCACGAGGTACAGATATTAGATTGGACGGAAGATGAGTCAAGCATTAAGAACTCAAATTTCTAAAGCCAAAAGAATTGTTGTCAAAGTTGGTTCATCTTCTTTAACAACAGCAGAAGGTGGAATTGATACTCAAAGAGTTAATATAATTGTTGACGCTTTAGCTAAACACAAAAATGCTGGACATGAAATTGTTTTAGTTTCTTCAGGCGCAATTGCTGCTGGACTATCCCCATTGGGTTTAAGTGCTAGACCAAAAGATTTAGCGCTACAACAAGCGGTTGCAAGTGTTGGTCAAGGACTCTTGGTTCATAGATATTCGGAATCATTTAGCAAACACGGAATAACAGTTGGTCAAGTGCTTTTAACCGCAGAAGATATGAGCAGAAGATCTCATTATCGAAACGCTCAACGCACTTTTGCTAAATTGTTGGAGTTAGGAGTTATTCCAATTGTTAACGAAAATGACACAGTTGCCACAGCTGAAATTCGCGTAGGGGATAACGATCGTTTGGCCGGAATCGTTACACATTTAATCAACGCAGAAGCCTTAGTTCTTATTTCTGATGTTGAGGGTTTAATGACTGCTCCACCAGGAGATGTTGATTCAAAACTTATTTCTGAAGTTAAATCATTTGAAGATATTTCCGAGGCTCAAATAGGTAGTGCATTAATCAGTGGTGTGGGAACTGGTGGCATGAGAACTAAAGTTCAGGCTGCTCGAATTGCCACAGCTGGTGGTGTGCCAACAGTTGTTACTAGTGCCGCTAATTTAAATTTAGTTTTTGATGGTAAAGATGTGGGAACAGTATTTCATCCAGGCAAAGATAAACTTTCTGCCCGTGCTCTTTGGTTAGCTCATGCAACAGATGTTCGAGGATCAATCAGCATTGATCAAGGTGCAGTAATCGCGGTGACTGAAAAAAGAGCATCGCTTCTTCTTGCGGGTATTAAAAACATTAAAGGTGATTTTGAGGTTGGAGACGCGGTTGAAATCGTTTCTGAGAATGGAAAAGTGTTGGGTCGTGGATTGATTAATTTTGATTCAACCGAATTACCAAATCTAATCGGCAAGAACACTGCAAAATTGCTGCAAGAATTTGGAGAAGGTTACGACAAAGAAGTAATTCACCGAGATGACCTTGTCTTAATAGACGAACTAGCTAATAAGAATTAGAATAAAGTTACTATGACTGAAACTACGAATGCAGTTATTGAAGTAGCGAAGAAGGCTCGAATTGCAAGCTATGAACTCGCCCAATTAAATCGTGATGTAAAAGATAAAGCGCTGCTAGTAATGGCAGATGCGTTAGTGGCAAATATTGACAAAGTAACAAAAGCAAATCAAATAGACGTCGAAAATGCTAAGAATTCTGGAACAGATGGTGCAATTATTGATCGTTTAACTTTAAACTTAGAACGAGTAAAAGAAGTAGCGCAAGGTCTTTTAGATATCGCTAAATTGCCAGATCCAATAGGTGAAGTTATCAGGGGTTGGGTTCAACCAAACGGATTAGAAATAGAACAAAAACGAGTTCCAATGGGTGTTATCGGAATGATTTATGAAGCCAGACCAAACGTAACCGTTGACGCCGCAGGGCTTTGTTTAAAGAGTGGCAATGCAGTTTTATTAAGAGGATCATCTTCAGCAAGAAACACTAACGAAGCACTAATAAGCGTGATGCGTGATGCTTTAACAAAAACAGGGATTCCTGCTGACTCAATTCAAATAGTCCCGGGTGATACTCATGAATCAGTTAAGCAATTAATGAGTGCTCGAGGTTTTGTCGATCTTTTGATTCCTCGAGGAGGAGCTTCTTTAATTAATTCAATTGTGAATGATTCTTTGGTCCCAGTTATTGAAACCGGGGTGGGTAATTGTCATGTTTATATTGATCAAGAAGCTGATATCGATATGGCAGTTTCAATTTTAGTAAATTCAAAAGCCTCAAGAGTAAGTGTTTGTAATGCTGCAGAAACCTTTCTGGTGCACGAAAAGATTGCTGAAAAATTCTTACCAAAAGCATTAGCTGCCTTAAAGGAGCAACAAGTAACAATCCATGGAGATACAAAAATAAAATCTTATTGTGAAAAATCGACCATAAGTTTTGTTCCCGTGACAGACTATGACTGGGCTGCAGAATATTACAGTTTAGATATTGCAGCAGGAATAGTTTCATCAATGGATGAAGCAATTGCTCATATTAGAAAATGGTCTTCAAATCACACTGAGGCTATAGTTTCTGACTCGATGAAAAATATTGATAAATTTATTGCCCAAATTGATTCAGCAGCCGTTATGGTGAACGCTTCCACAAGATTTACCGATGGTGCAGAGTTTGGGTTTGGGGCAGAAATTGGTATTTCTAACCAAAAACTTCACGCCAGAGGCCCTATGGGACTTGTTGAAATGACTAGTACAAAATATGTTGTAAGAGGTAAAGGCCATATCAGAGGAAAAATAGGAGAAATAACTAAATGATTAGATTAAGTGAAGTTGCAACAGAAGGCGTTAAATTACCTTTTCACCCAATCGTTTTTGGTATTGGAACGTTTTCTTTATTAGCACTTGCACTATTTATTGTTACCCGTCTTGACTCTGATAGATAAATTATGACCAGCCGTATTGGGCTGTTGGGTGGCACCTTTGATCCAATTCATAATGGCCATATTGCAATTGCAAAAACAGCGATACAGCAACTTAAATTAGATAAATTATTTTTAATTCCTGCTGGCAATCCTTGGCAAAAACCTGAAATTACCGACGCTAAACATCGATTTGAAATGGTTAAGCAAGTAGGAAAAGATTTAGAAAAAGTAGAAGTATTAGACACAGAAATTATTAAATCAGGTCCAACCTACACTTTTGAAACCTTACAAGAACTACACATAAAATATCCAACTTCTGAATTTATCCTGATTCTAGGAAGTGATGCTGTTGCTGGAATTGATACTTGGAAAGAACCAAACTTGGTTAAAACCTTGGCACGAATATATGTTGTTCAAAGGGCAGGGGATTTTACGCAAGATTGGCATTTTGATCGTATTCAGATGCCACCAATCCAGATATCTTCAACTCAAATCAGAGATAAAGTCATGAATAGTGAGTCGATCTCAGAATTAGTACCAAAATCGGTTGACGAATATATTTCTACCAACGGGTTATACAAAAATTGAGTGTGCAATAATAGACTTACATGATTGAAAGAAAAAGTTTTTAGTGACCGCATCTACTAAATCTCGTCACCTTGCAAAATTAGCAGCAGAAGCTGCCTTAGATAAATTAGCTACAGATGTCACACTTATAGATGTGAGTTCTAGATTTCCGCTTTCTGACATGTTCGTGATTGCCTCTGCAGCAAATCATCGACAAGTCAAAGCAGTTTGTGAAGGAATCGAAAAAGCACTTTCAGTTGAAGGTGTAAAACCTTTAAATCGAGAAGGACAATCAGAAAGCCATTGGATTTTGTTAGATTATGAAGAAATAGTGGTTCACGTTCAATTAGCTGAAGATCGCGACTATTACAGCATTGAAAGACTTTGGAAAGACTGTCCAATTGAGGTAGTAAATGGTTAACAGGCAACTTGTCTTATGGAGACATGGTCGAACCAGCTGGAATCTGGAACAAAGATTTCAAGGACAAACAGATATCCCTCTTGATGAAGTTGGGGAACAGCAAGCAAAAAATGCTGCACAATTATTACAACATTTAAAGCCTTCATATATTGCATCTTCAGATTTGATGAGAGCAAATAAAACAGGCCTAGAACTAGCTAAGTTATTAAATTTAGAAGTCCCTAAAGACGAATTATTTAGAGAAACAGCCCATGGTTTATGGGAAGGGCTGACTTACTCAGAATTGAAAACAAAATATGAGGAAGAGTATTCAAATTGGTCAGCCGGACAAGAAATAAGACCGGGAAGTACTGGGGAAACTCGCTCAGAAGTTGCTGATCGTATGGTTAAAGGAATTGCTAAACATGTTAAAAATGTGCCAAATAATTCAGTTTTTGTGATTGCAACTCATGGTGGAGCAGCAAGAGTTGCGGCAGGAAAATTGATGGGACTACCTTCACACACTTGGGTTTCTCTTGGAATTATTAGTAATTGTTCTTGGATTGTTTTAAACGAACCAGCTGAACCAAATTTGCCTTGGAGATTAGTTGAATATAACGCTGGATCTCTTCCAACACCTGCGTTAAGTGATGATAGATAGGACTCAAAACCAAGTTAGTTAATAACTTTAGGTAGAGTTCTATTTCTGAAATAAAAATTAGGGGCTATGGCGCAGCTGGTAGCGCACTTGCATGGCATGCAAGGGGTCAGGGGTTCAAATCCCCTTAGCTCCACT
>CAMATO010000019.1 GCA_945861165.1 Bifidobacterium breve
GTGATGATAGATAGGACTCAAAACCAAGTTAGTTAATAACTTTAGGTAGAGTTCTATTTCTGAAATAAAAATTAGGGGCTATGGCGCAGCTGGTAGCGCACTTGCATGGCATGCAAGGGGTCAGGGGTTCAAATCCCCTTAGCTCCACTTAATTTAAATTTTGTGCTAAGTTAATTATTAAATAAAGCACGGGAGTTCGGGCTACATCCGGACTGAGATAGCGACAGTTTGCTGACGCTGACCGTTTAACCGTTTGGGTAATGCCAGACAGGGAGAAGATAATATGTTTGTTATTTTTACAGCCTGGAATTATCAAGTAACAATTTTGGAACTACTGGCAGTTATTACTTCACTAATTGGTGTGTGGCTTGGCACAACTGGGGCAAGATTTACTTGGCCTTGGTGGGTAATAAGTTCACTTCTTTATGGTTGGTTATTTATTGAATACAACTTGATTGCAAGTGCCGCCCTTCAATTAGTTTTTGTGGCAGGAGGAATTTGGGGTTGGTTTGGTTGGGGCAAGAGTGGTGCCAAACCTGAAATATTAAATTCTAAAGAAAGAATTATCTGGTTAATTGCTCTGCTTGGATCATGGATACTGCTTGCACCTGCACTTTCTTCAATTGGTGCGGCAGCTACATGGCCTGATTCATTTATTTTGCTTGGAAGTGTGATTGCCCAAATATTGATGGTTCGAGAAAAATTTGAAACTTGGCCAATTTGGTTTGTAGTGGATTTTGTGGCCACGATTCATTATGCAAGACAAGGTCTTTGGTTTACTTCAATTCTTTATGTAGTTTTCACAATCATTGCTTTAGTTGGATGGAGAAAGTGGCTGACTAAGGCAATAAAATAATGGTTCACGTAAGTGAATTGTCAGAAATAGTTACTGAAGTAGATAATTCCTCACTAAAGTGTGGTGGAACAAAATTAATAACTATTGATGGACCAGCAGGTTCAGGAAAAACCACGTTAGCTAAATCCTTATCAAAATTATTTAATGATTGTCCAGTAATTCATATGGATGAAATATATGAGGGATGGCAAGGTGCACTAACTACCAAAACCTCGCAGGACTTGGTCGATTGGATTATTAATCCATTATTGAAAAAGGGCAATATTATTTTTAATAAATACGATTGGACTCTTAATCAGAGAGTTGGCCAGATTGTTATTGAAAATCCAAAAGTATTGATAATTGAAGGAGTTGGATCCTCGGTTATCAAAGTTTCTAAATACGCTTGTTTAAAATTATGGATAGAGGTTTCCCCAGAAATAGGTATCAATAGAGTCCTTGATCGGGATGGGCCAGATATTCAAGCACAGATGGAAAATTGGCAAACCCAAGAAAGAAATTATTTTATCGAGAACAAGACGAAAGAAAATTCAGATATTTGGATTGATGGGGATCCCGTGGTGGGAATTGACACCAGTTCTCAATTCGTGAGGACTAATCGGTAAGTTTTACTTTGTGAACAACCCAAGAGATAACCAAGAGCTAAATGTAACTCTAGACATTGAGGCAATTCAAGCAAAGTGGTTACCGATTTGGGAAAAAAAGCAACAATTTAATGCATCAAATGACCCAGATGATGATCGTCCACGAATTTATGTTCTAGATATGTTTTCTTACCCATCTGGTGATTTACACATGGGACATGCTGAAGCTTTTGCAATTGGTGATGTTGTTTCCAGGTATTACTTTCAAAAAGGTTATAACGTATTTCATCCCGTGGGTTGGGACTCATTTGGTTTACCTGCAGAAAATGCTGCCATTAAACGTGGAGAAAATCCTGCTAAGTGGACTTATGCAAACATTGAAACTCAAGCGGAATCATTTAAAAGATACGCAATTTCTTTTGATTGGTCGCACAGACTCCACACTTCAGATCCTGAATATTACAAATGGACCCAATGGCTTTTTCTGCAGTTATATAAAAAAGGTTTAGCTTATCGAAAAGCCAGCAATGTTAACTGGTGCCCATCTTGTCAAACAGTCTTAGCAAATGAGCAAGTTGTAGCAGGTGCGTGTGAAAGGTGTAGCGCTCTGGTAACAAAAAGAGAGTTAACCCAATGGTATTTCAAAATCACTGATTATTCTCAAAGACTGCTTGATGATATGGAGCAACTTGAAGGTAAATGGCCTGAGCGAGTTCTTACTATGCAAAAAAATTGGATTGGAAAATCTGAAGGCGCGTATGTAGATTTTCAAGTTGAAGGACTAGCTAAATCTGTAACAGTCTTCACCACCCGACCAGATACTTTGTTTGGTGCCACGTTCTTCGTAGTGGCAGCAGATTCAAAACTTGCTCAAGAATTAGTTTTAGATGAAAAGAAAATTGAATTAAATAAATATATTGAAGAAGTCAGAAAATCAACAGATATAGAACGATTAGCAACTGATCGACCAAAGACTGGAGTGTTCTTAGGTCGTTTTGCAATCAATCCAGTTAATCAGCAAAAGATTCAGGTTTGGGCATCTGATTATGTTTTGGCTGATTATGGAACAGGCGCAATTATGGCAGTTCCAGCACATGATCAAAGAGATTTAGATTTCGCTAAAGCTTTTAAATTACCAATCCAAGTGGTTGTTGAAACTGGGGAAGCAGATCCTGCAATGACTGGTGTGGCAACTCCTGGTGATGGCCAACTAATTAATTCCGGACCATTAGATGGTCTAGATAAAGTTTCGGCCATCAAAAAAATTAATGAGATTCTTGAAAAAAATAAGCAAGGAAAAGGCGCAGTTAATTTTCGATTACGTGACTGGTTAATTTCTCGTCAACGTTATTGGGGTGCCCCAATTCCAATCATTCATTGCCCCAAGTGCGGTGAGGTTGCAGTTGAAGAATCTGAATTACCAGTTCTACTACCAGATTTAGCAGGGGATCAACTTGCTCCTAAAGGAACTTCACCTTTAGCAGCAGCAACAATTTGGGTTAATACAAAATGTTCTCAGTGTGGACAAAATGCCCAAAGAGACACCGACACCATGGATACTTTTGTTGATTCCTCTTGGTATTACTTGCGCTATCCATCAGCGCATGATGATTCAAAAGCATTTGATCCGGCTCTACTAAAGCGATGGCTTCCCGTTGAACAATATGTAGGTGGAGTTGAACACGCCATTTTGCATTTACTTTATTCCAGATTCTTCACAAAAGTATTAAATGATTTAGGTCTAGTGGACTTCAATGAACCATTCAAAGCATTACTAAATCAAGGTCAAGTAATTCTTGATGGTGCAGCGATGAGTAAATCAAAAGGAAACATGGTTGATCTTGGTGAACAAATTGCCGAATATGGTGTTGACGCAGTTCGCTTAACAATGGTGTTTGCAGGCCCCCCGGAAGACGATATTGATTGGGCAGAAGTTTCACCAAGTGGATCAAAGAAATTCTTAGCAAGGGCATGGCGATTAGCAAAAGATGTTGATTCAGAAATTGATGCCGATATTGAAAAAGGTAATATTTCACTTCGCCAAGCAACACATAGAACAATCGCAGAAGTAACAATATTAGTTGAATCGTTCAGATTTAATGTTGTCATTGCTCGAACCATGGAATTAGTGAATATAACCAGAAAAGCTATAGATACAGGTTGTGGACCAAAGGATCCTGCAGTTAGAGAAGCAGTTGAGGCAATCACCATAGTTTTGTCCTTGTTTGCGCCTTACACCTCTGAAGAGATGTGGGAAATTCTTGGCCATAAAGAACTTGTTGCAAAAGCAGGTTGGCCACAAGTAGATCCAAAACTTTTGGTTAGAGATTCTGTAGTTTGTGTTGTACAAGTGTCTGGGAAATTAAGAGCAAAGTTAGACGTTTCACCTGATATTTCTGCGGAAGATTTAGAAAAATTGGCAGTTGAGTCACCAAATGTGATTAAAATTTTAGAGGGAAGAGCAATTCGCACAATTATTGTACGAGCTCCAAAATTAGTAAATATTGTCCCTGAGTAATCCACAAGCATAGGTTTTCCACAGCTTTTAATTATTAGGGAAAGAATTTAACAGCTTATTCTATAATTAGTAAATGCCAGAAATTAAGAATCAAGAATTAGTTGAGAAATTAGTAAAAATTGCGAAGAGAAATCTTAAACCAGCCAAAAAATCTGAGGAAAATCTTACCAATATAAATTGGAGATTTGAGCTGACTCAGAAAAATCTTAGGTCGCTGGTTTCAATTTTATTTTTATCGGCAGTTTTTTCAGGAGTCTATTGGTGGAATTCTAGAGTATCTGTTAATGATCAGACTGCTTTAAGTATTCCAGCAGTGATTTCTGTTGAAAAAATTGAACAGCAAAATGTCGCTATATCTGAAATTGTCATATATGTATCGGGTGATGTAGTGAATAGTGGAGTGTATAAATTAACAAGTGGTTCAAGAGTAATCGACGCTTTAGAAAAAGCTGGGGGATTAGCCCAGAGCGGCAAAATTGGTGACAACAATTTAGCAAGAATTTTAACTGATGGTGAGCAAATTGATTTCAGTAAAAATACTCCATCTAACATCAAGAAAAACCTAACTACTGCAAAAAAAACAAACGGGTGTATTAATTTAAACTCGGCAACTCTAAGTGAACTTGACTCACTTCCAGGGGTAGGTCCTGTATTAGCTCAACGCATAATCGAATGGAAAGAATCAAACGGTGGATTTAAATCGGTTGAACAATTGGGAGAGGTAGACGGTATAGGCAAATCAAAGTTCTCAACAATTAGTGCAAAAACTTGCGTTTAGATATTGATGCAAGGTTTATACCTTTTGCCATAATTATTTGGTCTATCTCCCTTTCGGTATTAAGCAATAACAGAATTTTTGTCTGGTTTATTTTGTTGGTTGTTGCCATTCTTGTGAAACTCAAGAAAGCCAATCTCCTCTATCTGCTCACAGTTCTAGTGGCAATTCTTAGTTCTTTTACTAGGACCACGAATCTTGAAATACCGAAATTGAGTCCAGGAATACCCGTGATGATGGAAGTCAAAGTTGTCTCTGACACTAAAAATAGTCAAGGGCAAAACTTTGGAATATTTAGACAAGAAAATAGTTACACAGTCATTGCAAAGTCATACAGATTAGAAGAACTTGGTATAGATAATGGGCAACGTATCAATTTTAAAGCAAGAATTAAACTCGATTTTCCTAGTTTTGATAATGAAATTGAATTTGGATCAAGGCTCATAGTCAAGGGTAAAATCGAGAAATACGACTTCCAAAATATTCCTTATTCGTTAGCAGTGGAAAACTATTCTGTTCTTAAGAAGGCAAGTTTTTTTGATAAATCAATTAACAGGGTAAGAGATAATTTTCTGACTGTATCAAATAATGTCTCAGGAAACGCAAAGCAGTTACTCCCAGGATTAATACTGGGAGATACTAGAAATCAAACATTGGCTTTAAGTCAAGATATGAAAAATAGTGGACTCACGCATTTAACTGCAGTCAGCGGTGGCAATATTGCAATTCTACTTTTAGCAATTATTTGGCTAAGTCAAAAATTAAGATTTACTTTTAAGTATCAAATTACTATTGGTTTAATAACGCTTGTACTTTTTGCGTTATTAGTTAGGGCCGAACCAAGTGTGGTTCGAGCCTCGACGATGGGAGCAATTTCTTTACTGGGATTGTTTAGCGGAACACGTAGACATGGAATCTCAGCCCTTGCTATTGCGGTGTGTATCGCATTACTTATTGATCCATATTTATCTATTTCTTGGGGATTTAGTCTTTCGGTATTTGCAACAGCTGGTTTATTAATATTTACTAGATCATTTGTCGACAGTATTACAAGAATTTTTCCTAGGATTCCCGAATCCCTAGCCGTTTTGATTGCGGTTGCACTTTCAGCACAACTTTCTACGGCATCACTCATCGCTGCATTTAGCGGTCAAATTGCCCTAATGTCAATTCCAGCAAATCTATTAGCCGCACCCGCAATTCCATTTGTGACAATTCTTGGTTATCTTACGCTTTTATTTTCGAATCTTTTTATACCATTGGCAAAACTTTTTGGATATGCTGCTGCATTTTTTGCCAACTGGATTGGGTTTTTAGCACACTTTTTTGCATCTCAAGACTCAAGTGTCATAAGAGTTCCTAAAGGTGTCTGGGGATTTATTTTGGTAAGTTTTCTCATAAGTTTGGTAATAGGATTAAAAAAATTAAACTCAAAATTTAAAATTATTGATCGAAAAATTCTTGGAATAATATTATTAACCACGTTATTCTTCACATTTTTCATTAATGGACAAGGTCAAAAGAATTGGCCGGGAGCTTTCTGGCAATTTGTTATGTGTGATGTTGGCCAAGGAGACGGATTAGTTTTAAGAGATTTTACAGGCAAAGTGTTAGTTGTTGATGTGGGACCAAACGGTCAATTAATGAATGACTGCTTGAAGAAATTAAGTATCAAAACCATAGATATTTTAATCCTTACTCATTTTCACACTGACCATGTTGAAGGATTAGAACTAGTCAAAAATAGACACAGAATTAATAAAATCTACGTCACCTGGGTTGAAGAACCAATAAATGAAGTCAACAGAGTAAATCAAATACTTCAAAACACCGAAACTACTCAATTTAAAGCAGGGGACGTAATAACTTTGGGTGATATGAAAATTCAGTGCTTATGGCCAAGTGAAACAAAAATGTCAGTAGGTTCAATTCCCAACAATGCAAGTATTGTAAATCTGGTAACTATCAAGAATGCTTCATTCTTACTAACTGGTGACATTGAACCACCAGCCCAAGAAGCAATTCGAAGAATCTGGCAAATTCCGCAAGTAGATGTGGTTAAAGTTCCACATCATGGTTCGAGGTTTCAAGACGCAAATTTTCCGAAGTGGACCAGAGCACGATTAGCCTTGATTAGTGTTGGGGCAGAAAATAGATATGGTCATCCCTCAAAGTTAACAACCGATTTATACCGTGACTCAGGTATGAAAGTGTTAAGTACTGATGAAGTTGGTTCTATTGCTATTGGCATAAGTGCGGATGATTCCATTCAAGTCAGCACCCAAGACTAGTCTTAGTTTTGATGACGAACTTACCCAAAATCACACTAATAACAGGTACTGCAGATCTGCTGGTAGATCGTGCCTTAGAAAAAGTTTGGACTGCTCTTAAATCAAATATCAAAGAGATTAATAAGCTAGAAATAGATGCTAAAAGCGAAGAGTCTTATGCCCAATTTGTGGATGCCATGTCACCAAACCTTTTTGGAAGTTCATATTTAGTAATAGTGGATAACATAAATGTTGCCGAAGATAAATTAGATGAAAAATTAGTTGAAGTGCTAAGAAACGCAGAAGCAAATATTTCAGAAGAGAACTTCCTTGTTGTAATTCATAGGGGTGGCTCTGGAGGAACAGGTATTGTAAAGGCGCTACAAAAACAAAAAGCGGTTGAAATTAAATGCGAGTCGATTGAATCTACAAATCAGTTTCTAAATTTTATGCGGAGCGAATTTAAGAAAAATAAAAGGGTTGTGGAAGAGGATGCATTAATTGCTCTTCGCGATGCAATCGGTCAAGAGTTAGATGAATTATCTGGAGCGATAAATCAACTATGTTTTGACATAGTAGAAGAGAAAATAACTCTTGATGCAGTAAAAAAGTATTATGAGGGAAATGCAGCAGTAAAAGTTTATGATATTTCTAATGCGCTTTGGAATGCAGATACCCAATCTGCGCTTAAGAATTTAAATGATTTACTAGAACAAGACAGCAATTCTTTTGTTTTCGTTGTTTCCGTGCTAGCAGGATCATTAAGAAAACTAGTCAAGTTGGCGGGGTTGCCAACTTCTGCCACTAAGTTACAAATAGCACAAGAGTTAAAGATTAATCCAAATCAAGTTGAATACTTGACACCTCAGTTGAAGAATTGGACTCCAACTTCATTAGCTAATGCAGTTGTCGAACTAGCGAAAGTGGACGCCTTAGTAAGAGCCGGTTTTGATGGAATTTATCTAGATAATAACCAAAAAAGATTCTTGCTTGAAACCACAATTCAAAAAATTGGTGCTTCAGCTAGATAATTTATTTTTTCTTTTGAGTTAATTTCTTATCGATTGCAGATTTGCGATTTGCTGCTTGATTCTTATGTAAAACACCCTTGGCAGCTGCTTTATCTAACTTCTTACCAACTGCACGAGCAAGTTTGGCAGCATTTTCGTCGCCTTTTTCTAAAGCTTCGTTGAAATGTTTTATGGCAGTTTTGATTGAAGAGCGAACACCCTTGTTGCGATCGCGGGCAGCGTTGTTTTGACCGATGCGCTTAATTTGCGACTTAATATTTGCCACTTTTAAATGCTCATTTCTTAGTTGTGATGTGCTGTGAGGCACTTGTGTGCACCACAGGCTCTCAAGGGTAGCGTGTGACTGTATTGCAAGGGGAAAGCACCCTTAAGCATGCTCCGATTATTAGAGGAAAGACCACCAGACTCATCGTGACCATTGAGATAAATCCCGCTGGTACAACACCGCCTGAATTAATTAGAAACTTTTGCGTCATCGCACATATCGATCATGGTAAATCAACCTTGGCTGATCGAATGCTACAAATAACTGGCGTTGTTGAGGAAAGAAACATGCGCGCGCAATATTTAGACCGCATGGACATAGAACGTGAACGCGGAATAACAATCAAGTCTCAGGCAGTTAGATTACCTTGGGTCGGTTTAGATAAGAAAAATTACATTCTGAATTTGATTGACACCCCAGGCCATGTCGACTTCACATATGAAGTTAGTAGGTCCTTGGAAGCCTGCGAAGGAACAATTCTCTTGGTTGATGCAGCCCAAGGAATTGAGGCACAAACTTTGGCAAATCTTTATTTAGCTTTAGAAAAAAATATGACCATAATTCCTGTTTTGAACAAAATCGATTTACCTGCCGCTCAGCCTGATAAATATGCAGCTGAATTAGCAAACATTGTCGGCTGTAAGCCAAGTGATGTTTTACGAGTTAGTGCCAAAACTGGTCAAGGAGTTAGAGAATTACTTGATTTAGTTGTAGTGGAAGTTCCAGCTCCAGTAGGAGATGCTAACGCCCCTGCTAGAGCAATGATTTTTGATTCAATTTATGACACTTATCGTGGTGTTGTAACTTATGTTCGCGTAATAGATGGAAAATTAACTCCGCGTCAAAAAATTAAAATGATGTCATCAGGTGCCACTCATGAACTTCTTGATATTGGGGTTATCTCTCCTGAACCAAAATCAACTAAAGGTTTAGGTGTTGGGGAGGTGGGATATCTAATTACTGGCGTTAAAGATGTTCGACAATCTCGAGTCGGTGACACCATTACTGATTCGGTTAAACCTGCCACAAAAGCATTAGCGGGTTTTAGAGATCCAAGACCAATGGTTTTTGCTGGCCTTTTCCCAATTGATGGAAGTGACTATCCACTATTGAGAGATGCACTAGACAAATTACAACTTAATGATGCGGCGCTAGTTTATGAACCAGAATCATCAGTTGCTTTAGGTTTTGGTTATCGATGTGGTTTCCTAGGTTTATTACACCTTGAAATTGTGCGAGAAAGGTTAGACCGAGAATTTAACTTAAGTTTAATTTCTACAGCTCCCAGCGTGGGCTACAGAATTTTGATGGATGATGGGCAAGAAATTGCAATTACTAATCCAAGTGAATTTCCTAGTGGAAAAGTTACAGAAATTTATGAACCAGTCGTGAAAGCAACAATACTTACTCCAAGTGAATATATAGGTCCAGTAATGGAATTAGCCCAAGATCGACGCGGGCAAATGCATAACATGGACTATTTGTCAGAGGATCGAGTTGAGATTCGTTACACATTGCCATTAGCTGAAATTGTTTTTGATTTCTTTGATCAGTTAAAATCAAAAACTAGAGGTTATGCGTCATTTGATTATGAACCATCAGGAGAGCAAGTAGCAGACTTAGTAAAAGTGGATATTTTATTACACGGAGAACCAGTTGACGCTTTTTCTTCCATCGTGCATAAAGACAAGGCATATTCATACGGTGTTGAAATGACCAGCAGACTAAAAGAATTAATTCCACGTCAACAATTTGAAGTTCCGATACAGGCAGCAATTGGTGCAAGAATTATTGCAAGAGAATCGATCAGAGCTATTAGAAAAGATGTGCTAGCAAAATGTTACGGCGGTGACATTAGTCGTAAGCGCAAACTTTTGGAGAAACAGAAAGAAGGAAAGAAGCGCATGAAGATGGTGGGTCGCGTAGAAGTCCCCCAAGAGGCTTTCGTGGCTGCCTTGCAAACAAATGCTGATCCGGCCGCTAAAGATAAGAAATAGTTCCCCACAAAGCTAAAGATTTATCCCGTTTCAACTAGTCAGACCCCCAATACATCTGGTAGATAAGTATCTAACTTTAATCAAACCAACAGGGGATACTTGTGACAAAGACAATGACTGGAAGCGCCACTGCTCCATTTCCAACTCCAGCAAGATCAGTTGCTCACATGTTGCAAGAACGCGTTCGAGTTGCCCCTAACGCATCAGCCTTCATGCGTCGTACTAATACAGGATGGACCACACTTTCTTGGCAAAGTGTTAACGAACAAGTTATACATATCGCGGCAGGATTAATTGGCCTGGGATTAAAAAATGAAGAACGAGTTGCAATTGCCAGCATGACTAGATATGAATGGGTAGCAGCTGATTTAGGAATTCTTACTGCAGGTGGAGCCGTCACAACTGTTTATGCTCAAACTGAACCCGATGATGTTGCATATATTTTAAATGACTCAGAAACAAAAATAGTATTTGCTGAAAATGAAGAACAACTAACAAAACTTAGAAATCGTAAGAACCAATTACCGAACGTGCAGAAAGTAATAGTTTTTGAAGGAAGAGGCGATGGTGACTGGGTTATCAGTCTTGATGAGCTAGAAGAAATGGGTAGGCAGCAACTGAGAAGTGCCCCACGTTTAGTGGCTGATCGAATTGAATCAATTAAATCAGAAAATATTGCAACCCTGATGTACACATCTGGAACAACCGGTAAACCAAAAGGTGTTGTGTTACTTCATTCGAATTGGACTTTCGAAGGTGCCACAATTCAAACTTTAGGATTTCTGAGATCCGATGATGTACAAATGTTGTGGTTACCACTTGCTCACTCTTTCGGCAGCGTTTTGCTCGCGGCACAATTACAAATTGGTTTCACAACGGCAGTTGATGGACAAGTCGACCGCTTGGTTGAAAATCTAAGCTATGTGCAACCTACCTTTATGGGTGCAGTACCGAGAATATTTGAAAAAATTTACGCCAAGGTCACCAGTGATGTGGAACACGAAGGTGGAGCAAAATCTAAAATCTTTAATTGGGCAGTTGGCATCGGGATCAAAGCAGCACAAGCAAAAAGAAATGAAGGTATTGAGCCAAATAAAGCTACAAAAGCACAACTAGCAATTGCTAATAAATTAGTTTTTAGCAAGCTTCAGAAACGAATGGGTGGAAAAATTCGCTTCTTCGTTTCTGGCGCCGCGGCTCTTTCTACTGATGTTGCATGGTTTTTCGAAGCAGCAGGATTAACAATTTTAGAAGGATATGGATTAACTGAAACTAGTGCTGCTACAACGCTTAACAGACCGCATTCTGTAGGAATTGGAACTGTGGGAGAAATATTCAATGGGATGGAAATAAAACTTGATGTTGACGGAGAAATATTAATTAAAGGCCCAGGAGTGATGAAGGGATATCACAACTTGCCAGAGGAAACCGCAAAATCTTTCACCGCTGATGGTTGGTTTAGAAGTGGCGATATAGGTGAAATTGATGAACTAGGCAGAGTAAAAGTTACCGATCGTAAAAAGGATTTAGTTAAAACATCAAACGGTAAATTTGTGGCTCTTAGTTACATTGAATCAAAATACAAAGGCATCACCAAGATTGCTAGCAATATGGTCGTCCAAGCAATTAACAGACCTTTTGTCACCGCTTTAGTTGCAGTTGATGCTGAAGCATTAAAAGCATTTGCTGAGCAAAGAAAACTAGAAGGAAGCTATAACTCACTGTTACGCGATAAAACTGTTACAGATCAAATTGCAGGCGAAGTTGAGAAATTAAACAGAACACTTAGTCCGTGGGAACAGATTAAAGAATTTAGAGTCTTACCAACTGACCTTGCTATCGAATCAGGTGAACTCACACCTAGTATGAAAGTTAAGCGAGATGCAGTTAGCAAACGCTATCAATCTCTAATTGAAGAAATGTACGCTAACTAATTAACCAATAAGGATTAAATGGCGGTATTACCTGAGGGTGATCCAGCACCAAGAGATGGAAAGTTGCCTAATAAAGGCGAGTTAACGAAAAAGCCTTTTTCCCTTTACGTTCATGTTCCGTATTGTGCAAAGCGATGTGGATATTGCGACTTCAACACTTACACGCCTTCTGAATTAGACAGAGAAGATCAAATAAGTAGTTGGCTTGATTCAGCTATGAAAGAAACTGTTCTGGCGAAGAAAGTGTTAGAAGATGAATTAACCATCGACACAATATTTTTTGGTGGTGGTACACCATCTCTATTAGATGGGCAAATAGTTCAAGAATTTCTAAATAATTTACAAAGACATTTTCACTTAAAAGATAATTTAGAGATTACATTGGAAGCAAATCCAGACACAATCACTAAGGAAAAATCTGATCTCTGGATAAAATCAGGAATCAACAGAATATCGATAGGGATGCAAAGTTCAGCAAAAAATGTTTTACAAATACTAGATAGAACACACAATCCCGAAAATGTTATGAATTCAGTTTCAATTTTAAAAGAAGCTGGTTTCACAAATTTTAGTCTTGATCTAATTTATGGGACTCCAGGTGAAACATTGCAAGAATGGAAAAAAACTCTTGAAGATGCAATTCTGATAAATCCACCCCATATCTCTGCTTATTCACTAGTTATAGAACCTGGAACAAAAATGGGTTCAGAATTAAACCGTGGAGAAATCCAACCGGTAAACGACGACGACGCTGCGGACAAATACCAATTAGCTGAAAAAATCTTTAATGATAACGATTTTTCCTGGTATGAAATATCAAATTGGTCTAAACCGGGGAAAGAATGCCAACATAACCTTAATTATTGGTTGGGAAATAACTGGTGGGGAATTGGTCCTGGTGCCCATTCTCATATAAATGGTGTTCGTTGGTGGAACCATAAATTACCAAAGATCTGGCGGGAAAACTTAGAGTTAAATCAAAGCCCAGCATTAGCAAGGGAAGTCTTAACAGAAAAACAGATTGGTGATGAAAGAGTTATGCTATTGAGCAGACTCAAGAACGGAATTAAAGAATCTGATTTTGAAGAGAAAAAGATTGACAACTTAATCAAGCAAAATTTAGTATTGGTAGATTCTGGAAAAATCATCTTGACCGTTGAGGGTCGACTATTAGCTGATGTGGTCTTTAGACAATTAACTGACTAGTTCTATGGTTATTTTCTCAGTATTTTGAGCAAGAATTAAGAGTTGAATTCGCTGATTTAATAAAGGGCAAGTAATCTAGCACTTGGGGTACTTGAGTGCTAAGTCAAATTAGAAACGGTGATTGCAAATAATGGATGAACGCAAGTTCGCTGTTTTGAGAGCAATCATCGAAGATTATGTGGCAACCCAAGAACCAATAGGTTCCAAGAGCTTGGTTGAAAGACACAGTTTGAAAGTTTCTCCCGCTACGGTAAGAAATGAAATGGCTGTCTTAGAAGATGAAGGCTACATTGTTCAACCACATACAAGTGCTGGAAGAATTCCCACCGATAAAGGTTATAGAACTTTTGTTAATAGATTAAATGAAGTAAGAGCGCTATCTTCGGCTGAGACTAAAGCCATCACACAAGTCTTGCAAGGTGCGGTAGATCTTGATGATGTAATGCAAAAAACAGTCAAACTTTTAGCCCAGCTAACAGGCCAGGTCTCGGTAGTTCAATATCCAATACTTTCCAACTCGGTAGTTAAACATATTGATTTAATTGCTGTTACAGACTCCAGAATCATGATTGTTTTGGTTGCTAATTCTGGACGACTAGAACAAGCAACAGTAGAATTACCAAAAGCAATTTCACTTCAAGCATTAGATACTTTGAGGATAAAGTTAAGGTCAACTATCACAGATAAGAAGTTTTCAGATGTTGCTGCATTGATTTATAATTTTTCAAAGACTGCAAACCAGTCTGAAATTAAAGCCATTGAGGCTATTGTTGAAAAAGTTGACTTTCTAACTAAAGAGTCCGCAGATCAAAAAGTAATGGTCGGTGGAGCTGGAAATTTGGCAAGACTGGAACCTGCTTTTAGCAAGAATTTATTACCTGTTTTGGATGAAATTGAAGAAAATGTTGTGGTGTTAAAACTCTTAGGTGAAATGGCAAACACCGACGATATCTTTGTTCGTATTGGGCATGAAAACAAAGCTTCTAACTTACATTCTGCATCAATTGTTGCCACCGGATATACCAGTGGAGATTCACTTTCTAAATTAGGAATAGTTGGTCCTACCCGTATGGATTACCCTGGAACAATGGCTGCAGTTGGAGCTGTTGCAAGGTATCTGGGTCGAATTTTAGGTAACAGCTAATGGCAAATGATTTTTATGATGTTTTAGGTGTTGACACCGAAGCGAGTGCGGAAGAAATAAAGAAAGCGTATAGAAAGTTAGCCCGTGAACTTCATCCGGATTTAAATCCAGACCCTGTTGCTGCTGAAAAATTTAAAGAAGTCACAACAGCTTATGAAACATTAAGTGATGACCAGAAAAGAAGAATGTATGATTTAGGTTTTTCTGGAAACGGACCTGCAGCTGGCGGTTTTGGTTTCGGAGGACTGGGAGATTTTGTTGATGCATTTTTTGGATCAACTCAGCAAAGAGGACCACGTTCCAGAACCAGACGAGGTCAAGATGCGCTAATTAGATTAGATATTGATTTATTAGAAGCTTTCACTGGAATTAATAAAGATTTAACTGTTGAAACAGCTGTCGTTTGTAATGTTTGTAACGGATCATGTTGTGTTCCAGGAACTTCTCCAACTGTATGTTCAATGTGTAGAGGACGTGGAGATGTTCAAGCTGTTCAAAGGTCTTTACTCGGTCAAGTAGTTTCTAGTCGACCTTGTCCGCAATGTTCTGGGTTTGGAACTGTTTTAGCAACTCCTTGTTCTGAATGTTCAGGCGAAGGAAGAGTTAGAACACGTGCAACTCTTAATGCCCAAATTCCAGCAGGTGTTGACACTGGCACAAGAGTGCAATTGGTTGGCAGAGGTGAAGTTGGTCCAGGTGGTGGTGATGCAGGTGATTTGTATTTAGAGGTGGTTGTTAAACAACATAAATCTTTGCATCGAGTTGGAGATGACTTACAAAGTCTTGTCACTATCCCGATGAGTGCTGCTGCGTTAGGAACAACTTTTGACTTTAAAACATTAGATGCGACTGAAAAAATTACTGTGAAAGCTGGAACCCAATCTGGAACTGTTGTCTCACTTAGAGGAGGAGGGATGCCTCGTTTGAGAAGAGAAGGAAGAGGAGATTTACACATCGAAATAATTGTGGAAACTCCAACTGGGTTAACTGAAGAACAAAAGGGATTATTAAAAAAGATTTCAGAAATGCGCGGTGAAGATTCATTAGTTGTTGAACCTGTAAAATTAAGTGAATCTGGTTTATTTAGCAAATTAAGAGATGCGTTCTCGCGCCCTTAAGTATGGAACCCGCCTACTTTTTAGTTTCAACATCTGATCTCTCAGCGCCAGTATTCAACATTCAAGGAACAGAAGCACATCACGCTTTGCGTGTGCGCAGAGTTAGAGAAAAAGAAAAATTAGTCGTCACCGATGGGGCAGGACAAGTATGTGAAGTCGAAGTTTTAACTCTTGGCCCCGGTGAACAAATAACTGTAAAAGTATTAAGTAAGAAACTTAAATCAAAACATAAACTCTTAGTCGCAGTAGCTCA
>CAMATO010000020.1:0-15573 GCA_945861165.1 Bifidobacterium breve
ATTAGGTGCCGATGGATTAGGAAACTCTCTTGATCACATCAGAAAAATTATGGGTCAATCAATGGAATCCTTGATTCACCATTTCAAACTTGTTACCGAAGGGTTTAAAGTACCTGCTGGCCAAGCCTATGTTGCAATCGAATCTCCTAGAGGAGAACTTGGTGCATTAGTAATTAGTGATGGTGGAACAAAGCCTTATCGAGTTCATTTCCGTGATCCTTCGTTTAATAATTTGCAAGCAGTAGGCCCGATGGGTGAAGGTGGACAAATTTCAGACATCGTTGCCGCTGTTGCATCAATTGATCCAGTGATGGGTGGTGTTGATCGATGAGTATCAAAACCATCACCGAAGAAGATATTAAAACTTTAGAAACATTGGCTGCTAAATATCCGGTCAGAAGATCTGCACTTTTACCGATGCTTCATTATGTGCAATCAATTCAAGGAATGGTTTCCCCAGCTGGTATTCAAGTTTGTGCTCGAGTTTTAGATTTGACTCCAGCTGAAGTTGCTGCAGTTGCCACTTTTTACACAATGTTTAAAAGATTTCCTATGGGTAAACATCACATTGGGGTTTGCACCAATACTTTATGCGCCTTACTAGGTGGCGATGAATTATGGAAACAACTAACAAACATTTTGGGAATCGGTCACGATGAAACTACTGCTGATGGTTTGTTCACTTTGGAAAGAATTGAATGTCAAGCAGCTTGCACAGTTGCCCCAGTAGTAACTGTTAATTGGGAATTTATGGATTCAATGAATCCTAAAGCGGTAAGAGAACTGATTGAAAAATTGAAAATGGGAGCACCTGTGCAATCAACACGTGGTGTACAAATTACCTCTATTGCGGATTCAGGAAAAGTATTTGCAGGAATTAATGATGGTAAATATGCTGAATCACCACTCGCTGATGATTCAATGCTGGCAGGTTTAAGGGTTGCAAAAGAAAGAAAAATGTCTGCACCAACTGGAAAAGGTACAAAATAAAATGGCATTAACACCAGTACTCACTGCTCATTGGGATGATCCAAACTCATTTGAAATAACAAGTTATAAAAAACATGGCGGCTATGTTGCGTTAAAGAATTCCCTAAAAATGACTCCCGATGAAGTTATAGGAATAGTGAAAGATTCTGGTTTACGTGGACGTGGTGGCGCAGGATTTCCTACTGGCATGAAGTGGTCATTTGTACCCCAAAATGATGGTAAAGCTCACTACTTAGTTGTTAACGCTGATGAATCAGAACCTGGTGCTTGCAAAGACATTCCTTTGATGTTGGCAAACCCACATGCATTAGTTGAAGGGATAGCAATTGGCTCCTATGCAATCAGAGCTAATCATGCATTTATTTATATTCGCGGTGAAGTTCCACACGCAATTAGAAGAGTGATGAATGCTGTTGAACAAGCTTATGCAGATGGATTTCTGGGAAAAAATATTCAAGGCTCAGGTTTTAATTTAGATGTTGTTGTACACGCAGGTGCTGGTGCTTATATTTGTGGCGAAGAAACTGCACTGTTAGATTCATTAGAAGGTCGTCGCGGCCAACCAAGATTAAAACCACCATTTCCTGCAGTAGCAGGACTTTATGCCTCTCCAACTGTTGTTAATAACGCGGAAACTTTGGCCAGTGTTCCTTCAATTATTTTGAATGGTGCTGACTGGTTTAAATCAATGGGAACAGAGAAATCACCTGGATTTAAATTATTTGCAGTTTCAGGCCATGTAAAACGTCCTGGAATTTATGAAGCAGCTCTAGGCACACCAATGAGTGAGCTTCTTGATTATGCCGGTGGAATGAGAAAGGGAAGTAAATTAAAGTTTTGGATTCCAGGTGGATCTTCAGTTCCAATGTTGACACCAGAACACATTGATATCCCAATGAGTTATGAAGATTTAAGTGCTGCCGGAACAATGCTTGGCACCGGAACTCCAATGATGTTTGATCACACCACCAGTGTGGTTAAAGCTGTAACTAGATGGCTTGAGTTTTATAAACATGAATCTTGTGGAAAGTGCACCCCATGTCGTGAAGGAACTTATTGGATCACAGGTGTGCTAGAAAAATTCGAACACGGTAAAGGAAAAGAAGAAGAACTGACAATTATTAATGATGTGTGCGGCCAAATTGCGGGCAGATCATTTTGTGCACTTGGTGATGCTGCGGCAACACCATTTCCTGGGGCAATGAAATATTTTGCAGATGAATTTCTTCAGGCCACAAAAACTTCAGCTGATGCATCATTTCCACCTAGTGCCACCACAATTTTTGAGAAGGCAGGTGTGTAGATGACTTTAACTTCAGATAACAAACAAACGAATATAGAAAATTCCATCACCGCCACGATTGACGGAATTCAAGTGCAAGTTCCTAAAGGAACACTAATAATTAGAGCTGCTGAACGGATGGGAACTTTTGTTCCTAGATTCTGCGATCATCCAGCCCTTGCCCCAGTTGCTGCCTGTCGAATGTGTTTAGTTGAAATTGAAGGAATGCCTAAACCACAACCATCATGTGCCATTGCTTTAACTGAAGGAATGAATGTTAAAACACAAATGACTTCCACTGTTGCCCAAGAAGCCCAAGCTGGGGTGATGGAATTTTTGTTAATTAACCACCCACTGGATTGTCCAGTGTGCGATAAAGGTGGCGAATGTCCATTACAAAATCAAGCTATGACAGCAGGTCGTGCTGAATCAAGATTTGATATTGAGAAAAGAACTTTTCCTAAACCAATAGAACTAAGCACAGAGATTTTGCTGGACAGAGAACGCTGCGTTGAATGTGCTCGTTGCACCAGATTTTCTGAAGAAATTGCTGGCGATCCATTTATCGAATTACTAGAACGTGGCGCGAAGCAACAAGTCGGTATTGCTACAGATGAACCGTTCAATTCCTATTTTTCAGGCAACACTGTGCAAATTTGTCCAGTAGGAGCCTTAACAAGTTCTTCTTATAGATTTAGATCCCGTCCATTTGATTTAGTTTCAGTTCCCACAACTTGTGAACATTGCGCATCTGGTTGCTCGCTAAGAACTGATTACCGCCGCGAAACAGTGATGAGAAGACTTGCTTGGGAAGACCCTGCTGTCAACGAAGACTGGAATTGTGACAAAGGTCGATTTGCTTTTGCTTACTTAAAAGAAAATAGATTAACTCAACCAAAAGTTAGAACCAAAAACGGCAACCAAGTCGACGCACTTTGGCCAGATGCAATTGATTTTGCTGTTAAAGGTTTATTGCAAGCTAAAGGTAAAGTTGGGGTTTTGCTGGGCGGTCGTTTGACCATGGAAGATGCTTATGCTTATTCAAAATTTGCTCGCCTTGCCTTAGCAACCAACGATATTGATTTTAGAAATAGAGTTAACAGTGAAGAGGAACAAGATTTTCTAGGAAGCGTTGTTGCCGGATCTGGTGGCAGTGTTACCTACGCAGATTTAGAAAAGGCACAAAATGTAGTTTTAGTTAACTTTGAACCAGAAGAAGAATCACCAATTATTTTCTTACGTTTAAGAAAAGCCGCACAAAAAGGTAATTTAAAGGTAACTGCAATTGCACCATATTTGACTCGCTCGTTAGAAAAAATAAATGCTGAAGTCGTGGCAACCAAGCCTGGCGATGAAGCAAAAGTACTCCGAGGATTAAAAATTGCGCAAGAGTCAATAATTTTAGTTGGTGAAAGAGCCGCTGCCACACCTGGAACATTAAGTGCTGTAATTGAAATTGCAGAAAAAACTAATTCAAAACTTTCCTGGATTCCAAGAAGAGCCGGAGAAAGAGGAGCCGTTGAAATAGGAGCTCTGCCAAACTTGTTACCTGGAGGAAGACCAGTAACTGAGGTAAGTGCGCGAAACGATGTTGGTGCAATTTGGGGAGTTAACGGATCAGAGATTCCTAATAAGCCGGGAAGAAATCATTCTGAAATTATTCATGCAGCCCTAAATGGCGAAATAAAAGCGCTTGTGATTGCAGGTCTTGATGTTATGGATGCACCAGATCCTCAAGCATTAGGTCAAGCCATCAACGCAGTTGATTTTGTAATCACCTTAGGTATTCAAGAAAATTCATTGACTAGATATGCAAATGTTTCATTGCCGGTTGCTCCAGTAACAGAAAAATCTGGAACATTTATTAACTGGGAAGGTAGACCCCGACCATTTGGAAGAGCAATAACTTCAACTAATGCACTAACCGATGCGCGTGTTTTAGCAATGATGGCAGAAAGTCTAGGACTTGATTTTGGATTGCAGACAATTGAAGAATTAAGACAAGAACTTTCCTCATTTGGTAGCTGGAATGGCAAGAAACTAGATAAACCAAGTGTTGCCTCAGGTGGTGCTGCAAATGTTTCAGTCGGTTCCGCAATTTTGTCCACTTGGAATTTATTACTTGATGACGGTGCATTACAAAAAGGAGAAGAACATTTAGCGGGCACCCAAAGACCAGTTATTGCCCATTTAAGTGAAAAAACAGCAGCAGAAAATAATTTGGTAACAGGTGACAAAGTAACAATTTCAAATTCGCGAGGTTCAATAATCATTAAATTGGAAATCATTGAAATGGTTAATGATGTTGTGTGGATTCCTTCAAATAATCATGACAGTAAAGTTAAATCAAAACTTGGCGCCAAAGAGGGCGATGTTGTAACAATTCACAAGGGAAGTTTCTAATGAGAATCTTGCCCAACGTTGAATTGGCTGCTTTTGGAATTGATCCTTGGTGGGTAACAGTTATTAAAGTTTTAGCAGTTTTTGTAACACTTGTATTGATGACTCTTTTAGCAATTTGGGGTGAACGAAGAATTGTAGCCCGCATGCAAATGCGAGTTGGACCAAACAGAGTTGGCCCGGGTGGTTCACTAATTGGCTTAATGGATGGCGTGAAACTTGCACTCAAAGAAGACATAATTCCATTTACTGTTGATCGTGTTGTTTATATTATGGCTCCAATAATTTCTGCCACAACTGCATTTATGACTTTTGCAGTTATTCCATTTGGTCCAGAAGTTTCATTCTTTGGAGTAATTACCCCACTGCAATTAACTGATTTTCCAGTAAGTGTTCTCTACGTATTAGCAATTGCCAGTGTTGGTATTTATGGCATTGTGCTGGCTGGTTGGTCATCTGGATCTACATATGCACTGTTGGGTGGGCTTAGATCTTCAGCTCAAATGGTCTCTTACGAAATAGCCATGGGACTTTCTTTTGTAGCAGTATTTCTTTATGCAGGAAGTATGAGTACATCTCAAATTGTTGCTGCCCAGGAAAGAACTTGGTACATCTTGTTATTACTGCCCTCATTTTTGATTTATGTAATTTCAATGGTTGGAGAAACCAACCGAGCCCCATTTGATTTACCCGAAGCAGAAGGTGAATTAGTTGGTGGCTTTCACACTGAATACAGCTCACTAAAATTTGCATTATTTTTCCTAGCTGAATATATAAACATGGTCACAGTTTCGGCTTTAGCTACCACTTTGTTTTTAGGAGGATGGAGAGCACCATTTCCTATTTCTTTAATTCCTGGAGTAAACGAAGGTTGGATTCCGTTAATTTGGTTCTTTAGTAAAATTGCAGTTTTCATCTTTGTATTTATTTGGATTCGAGGCACACTGCCTAGGTTCAGATATGACCAATTCATGAATTTGGGTTGGAAAATTTTAATTCCTTCTTCATTGGCTTGGATCTCAATTGTGGCAATCACCCGTGGATTAAGAAATTCACTTGATCTGCCCACAGGCCAAACCATTGCTCTGTTGGGATTGCCGCTAATCGCTGTTGCTTTGGCAGTATTTATTGCAGACTGGCGTAAAGCAAATGCTGAAATTCAAAGAGAAGAAGAAGTATTTGTAATAAAAGAAATTAATCCTTTTGCTGGTGGACATCCTGTGCCACCACTGCCTGGACAAGTTTTAGTAGAACCAACTGAGCTCAAACAAAGGATATTAAATGGCTGAACTACCGCAAATGATGAGAGCTTTTGGTGTCACATTTCTGTCAATGTTTAGAAAAGTGACCACCGAACAATACCCAGAAGAAAAAGTTCCCACTCAAGAAAGATTTCACGGCAAACATCAATTGAATCGCCATCCTGATGGTTTGGAGAAATGTGTTGGTTGCGAACTTTGTGCCTGGGCCTGTCCAGCTGACGCAATTTATGTTGAAGGTGCTTCAAATGAAGAAGGTGGGAGATTTTCTCCGGGGGAGCGCTATGGTCGTGTCTACCAAATTAATTATTTGCGTTGCATTGGTTGTGGACTTTGTATAGAAGCTTGTCCCACTCGAGCATTAACTATGACAAATGAATATGAATTAGCTGATAACTCTAGAACAAAACTAATTTATGAAAAAGAAGATTTGTTAGCCCCCATTCAACCAGGAATGGTTCAACCACCTCATTCGATGATTGATGATTTTGTGGCACAAGATTATTACGACGGAAAAGTGAAAGGTGCTTCTGCTGAACAATTTGCTGAAGTTGAATTGATTAAACAAAAAAACCAAGGTATGTAACTAAATGATTCCGTACCTACTTAAATTAGCTGAAGTATCAACACCAGGTGCTATTTCATTTGAACCGTTAGTTTTTTGGCTTTGTGGTGGATTAGCTGTGATTGGTGCAATTGGAATGTTGGTTTCGCATAAAGCAGTTCATAGCGCATTATGGGTGGCTTTAACTATGATCAATTTGGCTGTTTTATATGCGTTGCAATCCGCACCTTTTTTAGGTGTTGCCCAAGTTGTGGTCTACACCGGAGCAGTGATGATGCTTTTCTTATTCGTCTTAATGATCGTTGGCGTGGACGCGGCTGACTCTTTAGTTGAAACAATAAAAGGCCAAAGAAGGATTGCGATTCTGGCCGGTGTGATTTTGGTTGTGGCCCTTGTGATTTTGCTCGGTAACTCTTTCTCAATTCAAACAGCAGATCTAGTAAATGCTGATTCTGCTTATGGTGGAAACGTGCAAGGGATCGCTGCGTTGCTGTTTGGTAAATATGTTTTGATTTTTGAATTAACTTCCGCACTTTTGATTACCGCAGCTGTTGGAGCCATGGTGTTGGCACATAAAGAAAGAACGGCACCTAAGAAAACTCAAGCAATGTTGGCCCGTGAATTATTTGCCAGCGGCACTTATCAAGGACCATTGCCCACTCCAGGTGTTTATGCCAGACATAACTCAGTTGATACCCCCGCACTTTTGCCAGATGGATCTGTTTCAGAAATTTCATTACCAGGACCGATAGTGGCACGAGGCGTAGTGAAAAAAATTAATCAAACAGATTTAGATGGAGTACAAATAATTTCTGAAGGATTAGGACTAGTTGCTAGTGAGAACGAAGAGGGCGACAAGTGAACCCAAATGCTTACTTAGTGTTATCGGGAATTATTTTTTCAATCGGAGCAATTGGTGTTTTGTTGCGACGAAATGCCATCGTGGCCTTTATGTCCGTTGAGTTAATGCTCAATGCTGCCAACCTTGCATTTGTAACAGGCTCCAGAGTGTGGGGAACACTTGATGGGCAAACCGCGGCGTTTTTTGTGATGGTTGTGGCAGCAGCAGAAGTTGTTGTTGGTTTAGCAATCATTATCACAATTTTTAGAACCAGAAATTCAGCTTCAGTGGATGAAGCAAGTTTGCTTCGTTGGTAATAAGAAAAGGAACAAAGTGATAGCCGCTGTAATTGCACTTCCAGCACTAAGTGCTGCCGTGTTGCTATCTTTTGGAAACAGAACCAATAAATTTGGCCCATTGTTGGCAATCTTTGCCTCAACTGGATCTTTTTTAATCGGGTTATGGCATTTTTTACAAATGGTGGCAAGACCAGCAGAAGAAAGACCAGCATTAACCACAGTTTATGAATGGTTAGCGGTTCCGGCAGCGGGTTTCAAAATTAACTTCGCTTTGCAATTAGATCAATTATCTATATCTTTTGTTTTACTAATTACTTTTGTGGGAACATTAATTCATATTTATTCACTGGGCTATATGTCACATGACGAAAACCCAAGAAGGTTCTTTGCATATTTGAACCTATTTGTTGCAGCAATGCTGTTACTTGTTTTAGCTGATAACTATTTATTGCTTTATGTTGGATGGGAAGGCGTTGGGTTAGCCTCTTATTTGTTAATTGGTTTTTGGCAACATAAACCAACAGCTGCAGTCGCAGCAAAAAAAGCTTTCGTGGCAAATCGGGTGGGAGATTTTGGGCTATCACTTGCCATTATGACAATGTTTATTGTTTTTGGTTCAGTGTCATTTAGTGATATAAATAGTGGAATAGTTGGTGCCCCTGCTTGGGTTTCATTAACTCTTGGTTTACTTCTATTACTTGCTGCTTGTGGTAAGTCAGCACAATTCCCTTTGCAGTCTTGGCTACTTGATGCCATGGAAGGACCAACTCCGGTTTCAGCACTTATCCATGCCGCCACCATGGTTACTGCGGGTGTTTATTTAATTGTGCGAAGCGCTTCCATATTTAATGCCAGTGAAATTGCCCAAACAGCAGTAGTCATAACTGGCGCAATTTCATTATTGATGGGCGCAATTATTGGTGCTGCCAAAGATGACATCAAAAAATCGTTAGCTGGATCAACCATGAGTCAAATTGGTTACATGGTTTTGGCAGCTGGTTTAGGACCTATTGGTTATGTGTTTGCAATCTTGCACTTAATAACTCATGGTTTCTTTAAAGCAGTTATGTTTCTTGGCGCAGGCTCAATCATGCATGCCACAAATGACAATGTTGACATGCGACGCTACGGCGGTTTACCTAAAGTGATGTTCTTTACAACTATTACTTTCTTTATTGGTTATTTAGCAATTATTGGGGTCCCACCATTTGCTGGTTTCTATTCAAAAGATCACATCATCGAAGCCGCATTGAGTCATTCGTGGTGGGCAGGTGCTGCAGTTTTGTTTGGAGCAGGATTAACTGCTTTTTATATGACCAGAATGATGATGATGACTTTTGTTTCCAAATCTCGTTGGCACGATGATGTTCATCCACATGAATCACCACTCTCCATGGTTTTGCCCATGATTGTGTTATCAGTTGGAGCTGCAACCATGGGAATTCTTTTAACTCGAAATCACATATTTGAACACTGGTTAGAACCAATCACAGGGTTTGTTAAACCAGAACCACCTTTACCAATACAAACCATCACCACAATTACATTGAGCGTGGTAGCAATTGGTGTTCTGATAGGTATTTGGCAAAACATAAAAATTGCTAAAGTTGCACCCGTCAAGGTTTCATTTGTTGTTAAAGCCGCTCGTAAAGATCTTTATGGTGATGTCTTGAATGAAACACTATTGATGAGACCTGGTCAAGGTTTAACAAAGTCACTAAATATTTTTGATAACGCTGTGGTAGATGGATTTGTTAACGGTTTGGGATTATTTGTTAGTGGTATTTCTGCGAGGTTAAGAAGAAGTGAAACCGGTTACGTTAGATCTTATGCAATGTCAATAGTTTTAGGAACAGCTTTATTGATTATCGCACTTTTGATGGTGAGAATTTAAATGAATTTTCCTTGGTTATTAATTGTATTATTAACTCCACTAATTGGTACCGTCTTGCTATTCATCCCAAAAAGATTTGTGGCATTTAGTGATCAACAAATTGCGTTATACTCATCTTTAATAACATTACTCTTTGTAATCGTTATTGCCTTACAATTTGATATCTCTTCAAGTGCCACCACTCAGTTTGATGTTTCCTTTGATTGGATTCCAGTATTTGGAATCACCTTCCACCTTGGATTAACAGGAATTTCTTTAGTGCTTGTTGGTTTAACAGCGGTCTTAACACCTATTGTTTTGCTTGCCACAGAATATGAAGTTCAAAAGAAAAATAAAGAATTTTTAATGTGGATATTATTAACTCAAGCAAGTGCCTTAGCAGTATTTTTAGCAAGAGATTTGTTTTTATTCTATGTAGTTTTTGAAGCAATGCTAATTCCAATATTTTTCTTGGTGGGAAGATTTGGTGGTCCCAAAAGGGGTGCTGCTGCACTTAAGTTCATTTTGTTTGGTTTAGCTGGCGGACTTGTTATGTTGGCTGCGTTAATTTGGTTGTACTTTGTGGCAGTAAATCAACTTGGTCGAGGCACTTTCTCAATTACTGCTTTAAGTAATGAATTGAAGTTAGATGCCTGGACTGAAAGATGGTTGTTCTTAGGATTCTTTTTTGCTTTTGCCCTAAAAGCACCAATGATTCCAGGTCACACTTGGTTACCTGATACTGCAGAGCAAGCAACTCCAGGAACTTCCACAATGCTTATTGGCATACTGGACAAAGTCGGCACCTATGGAATGTTGGCAATTTTGTTACCGATATTTCCAAATGCGTCAATAGAATTTGCACCCGTAATTATTGGTTTTGCAGCTTTAGGAATTATTTATGGCGCACTTGTAGCAATCGCACAAAAAAATATCAAAAGAACTTTTGCCTACATATCTATTTCTCACTTTGGATTTATTGTGATGGGAATTTTCTCCTTCACCAGTATCGGGATGATCGGTTCAGTTATTTACATGGTTGCCCACGGCTTATCAACGGCAGGTTTATTTTTGACCGCAGGTTATCTAATACGACAAAAAGATAACTCTTTAATTAGTAATTTTGGCGGTGTTACCAAAGCTGCACCTGTCATGACTGGACTATTTCTGATTGCGGGTCTGTCTTCCATAGCTTTGCCGGGTATGGCCGGCTTTGTTGCTGAATTCATGGTGCTAACCGGAACTTTTCAAAAATATAAAATTCCTGCAATAATTGCCACCTTGGCAATAGTTTTAGCTGCTATTTACATGCTGTGGTTGTATCAAAGAGTATTTACCGGAACTGAAACAAAAGAATCCAGCAACATTATTGATTTAAATAAAAAACAAATTTTAGCGCTATCACCACTGGTAGCCTTAACATTATTATTTGGATTTTATCCAGCGCCTATTATTAAAATTTCTGAATCAACAATTGCTCACACCATGACACTAGTTGGGGCAACTGATCCACAACCAATGATTAGAAAAGTGGTGAACCAATGATTCAAACAGTGTTGAACACAATTCCAACACCTAGTTTTGAATACGCTTTACTTTCACCAATTTTGGTGATGTTTTTGGCTGCCTGTTTAGGGGTTTTAGTTGAAGCATTCTTGCCTCATGAAAAAAGAAGATTTGCACATTTAATAATTGTTTTCACAGCTATTTTGTTTGCTTTTTTTGCTGTGGTGTTGCAATCAGGTCCTAACGGAAGAGCGTTGGTGGCAAATGGAACGGTGGCACTTGATGGACCGGGTTGGATTTTGCAAGGCACAATTCTATTGGTGGCAGCGTTAAGTGCTTTATTGTTTGCAGAATCAAAGATTGATCCTTTGGGTGATGCTTTTGCCGCCAGGGCTTCAACTTTGCCTGGAGGCGAAGAAGAGAAAATAGCTACCAAATTAGGTTGGGCGCAAACAGAAATATGGCCACTTTTTTCTTTTGCTATTTCAGGAATGCTGCTATTTGTTACCGCTAATGATTTGTTAGTACTTTTTGTTGCTTTAGAAGTAATGAGTTTGCCACTTTATTTATTGGCAGGTTTAGCAAGACGTCGTAGATTACTCAGTCAAGAAGCTGCCTTAAAATATTTTATTTTAGGTGCCTTAGCTAGCGCAATTCTTCTTTTTGGTAGCGCTTTAACTTACGCCTACACCGGTTCGCTGGAATTTGGTCAAATATCTAATGGAATTAGTTCGGCAAATAATTCACCAGGATTATTAACAGCAGCTATTGCTCTGGTGGCTGTTGGAATGTTGTTTAAAGTGGGAGCAGTTCCCTTTCATCAATGGGTGCCAGATGTTTATACAGGATCACCAACGCCAGTTACTTCCTTTATGGCAGGTGCTGTGAAAGTGGCAGCATTTGGTGGTTTGTTGAGAGTTTTCTATGTTGCATTTGGTGCATTGGTTTGGGATTGGCGTCCATTGATTTGGGTCGTTGCTGGCTTAACCATGGTGGTGGGAAGTGTTATCGCATTGGCACAATCAGACTTCAAGCGAATGCTGGCCTATTCCTCCGTATCAAACGGTGGATTTATTTTGGTGGGTTTTTCGGCAACTAGTAGACCTGCAATTGCTGCGGTGCTGATTTATTTGATTGCATACGCATTTGCAACCGTGGGAGCTTTTGCGTTATTAACTTTGATTAGAGAACAAGCAGGAGAAAGTTCAACTTTAATTCGTTGGAAAGGCTTAGGAAAGAAATCTCCTTTAGTAGCAGGCTTGATGTCACTATTCATGTTGTCGTTTGCGGGAATTCCTTTAACTAGCGGATTCACAGCTAAGTTCGGTGTTTTCACAGCTGCTATCTCAGGTGGTGCAACTGCTTTAGTGCTTGTTGGAGTCATTGCAAGTGCGATTGCTGCAGTGTTTTACATCCGGGTAATTATTCTGATGTTTTTTAGTGAACCAATACCTGAAGGACCTTTTGTGGTTGTACCAAGTATTTTCACAACTATTGCGATTACCGCTAGTGCTGTGGTCACAATAATTCTAGGATTATTCCCGCAGGTTGTCATTGATTTAATAAGTTCAGCGTCAGTGTTTTTGAGATGAGTAAAGTCAATATCCCTGAAATATTTATTGGTGATGAAAAATTAAGAGATTTCTTATCTCAAGGAATTAAAAGAACCGAAGAATTCTTAGAAATAGAATCTGCTTCACCATATAGTCCGTTAACAGAAATTACCCAACATTTATTACTTGCGGGGGGAAAAAGAATTCGTCCAGTATTGGTTTTCCTTTCTTCACAGTTTGGTAAACCAGACATCGACCGCTTGGCTAAAGTTGCAGCAGCAATTGAATTTATTCATGTCGCCACTCTTTATCACGACGATGTTATGGACGAAGCCTTATTAAGGCGCGGGGTGGAATCAGCAAATGCAAAATTTGGTAATACAAATGCGATTTTGGCTGGTGACTTTCTTTTTTCAAGAGCCTCAGCAATCGCAGCTGAATTAGGACCTCATGTTGTAACAACTTTGGCCGACACTTTGTCTGTGTTGTGTGAAGGTCAAATTCGTGAAGCAATGGGTGCAGGAACCATTGATCCCATTAATCATTACTTAGAAGTATTGAAACAAAAAACAGGATCATTAATTCAAACATCTGCAGCACTCGGGGCATATCTTTCAGGTGCAGATGATGTGGTTTCAGCAGCGTTAAGTAATTATGCACAAAATATTGGATTAGCATTCCAAATCTCAGATGACATTCTTGATTTGAAAGGTGATTCTGCAAAATCTGGAAAAACTATTGGCAAAGACTTATTGGAAGGCATCCATACTTTACCTGTGCTTTCAGCGTTGCCATTAGATCAAGATGGAAGTTTGAAGCAATTATTAATTGAGGTAAGAAAAAATCCACAATTAATTCAAACCACAATTGATAAAGTAACATCTTTAGGTGGTTTTGAAGTAGCTGCATTACATTTAGAAAGTCTTATTGATCAAGCAATGACCTCGCTTGGTTCTGTGCCGCAAGGAAGTGCCCGCGACGCACTTGTACAATTCGCTGAATGGTTAATTAAACGTAATAATTAGTTTTTGTTATTTTGATAACTTTTAATTGCATCATAACTAAATACAGACACTGCTAGCCATACAATCATGAAGCCAGTCCACCTAGCAGTACTCATGGGTTCATTAAAAGCTATATATCCAATTAAGAATTGCAAGATGGGTCCTAAGGCTTGCAGTAAACCAATCACAACTAACGGAATCCGGACAACCGCTGTTCCAAATAACAATAACGGAATTACTGTAACAATTCCTGCAGTTGCAAGCCAAAAACTATGTGTAGCACCTTGATTGACAAAGCTTAATTCATTCTTGCCATCTAAATAAAGCAAGAATACTGAAAAAAATGGAGTCAGTAACAAAGTCTCGATTGTTAAACTAGGAATTGCATTCACATTAGCCATCTTTTTAACTAATCCATAAAAACCAAAAGAAAAAGCTAAGCTAAGAGCTATATATGGTGGATGGCCTAGAGTTAAAGTTAAAAAGGAAACAGCAACAAAAGTTAATCCAACCGCAACTTTTTGTAAGGTTCTGAGTTTTTCCTTCAACACAATTACTCCCAGAGCAACTGATACCAGGGGGTTGATGAAATAGCCAAGCGAGGTTTCAATTACATGACCATTGTTAACCGCCCAGATAAATACCCCCCAATTAATAGTTATAAGAATTGAGGCAAAGAAAATAAGTAACATTTTTTGTTTATCAAAAAAAGCAGATTTAACTTCACCCATCAAATTTTTAAAGTAAACAATTACCAACAGCAAGCCAAAGGACCAAACAACTCGGTGAGCCAGAATTTCTGGAGCAGAGGCAGGCTTAAGTAGTTGCCAATAAAGCGGAATAACTCCCCAAATTAAGTAGGCACCAACACCAGCTAAAAGCCCAGAGTTGTATCGAGACTTTTGTTCTGCTTCATTCAAGTTAGGCACATTTTCTAAAACCTAGAGGACTAATAACAAGTTTAAGTCTAGACAACGTCTTGTTTCTATTTACGTAAGGCCAGAACTGGGGTGTGAAGTGGCGAAAATTCTAATTATCCGATACAAATAAATATAGGCATTTTTCTCAGGAAAGGAAAGTTAGACATCATGCGTCGTTCAACCAATACCTTGAAGACAATCTTCTTGCTTGGTTTTCTGGGACTTTTTGTGATGATTCTTGCTAGCTGGTTTGGTGGATCAACAGGTATTTGGTTTGGTTTAATTCTTGCAATCGGGATTAATGGTTTTGCATATTTTTATTCGGATCGTTTAGCACTCAAAGCAATGAGGGCTTATCAAGTTACACCACAAAGCTCACCCGTTTTATACAAAATTGTTAGCGATTTAGCTACTCAAGCAAATCAACCAATGCCTCGGGTTTACCTATCTCCCACAGCATCACCCAATGCTTTTGCCACTGGCAGAAATCCTCAAAATTCAGCGGTGTGTGCCACTGAAGGAATTATGAATTTGTTAACCGAAAGTGAATTAAGAGGTGTCATCGGGCATGAACTCTCACATGTTTATAACAGAGATATTTTGACAGCTTCAATTGCCGCAACTATGGCCAGTGTGATGATGAGTATGGTGCAATTCTTTTGGTTATTTGGAGGCAGAGATTCTCAAAGATCAAATCCAATTGGTTCAATTTTCTTAATGATAATTGGCCCTATGGCTGCAACTATGTTGCAATTAGCAATTGGGAGATCAAGAGAATTTGCAGCTGATGAAGATGGTGCAATCTTGACTAAAGACCCTTTAGCACTAGCTAGTGCTTTAAAGAAAATTGATGCAGGAATTTCAAATGCTCCGATGAGACCAACTTCAGATATGGAAACAGCATCTTCAATGATGATTGCTCATCCATTTCGAGGAAGTTCGATGGCTAAATTATTTTCAACACATCCACCAACTCAAGAACGTGTAAAAAGATTGGAATGGATGGCACAACAGATGGGGCAGTCTTCTTAAAATCTCAAGCACCGTATGATTACCAAAGTACTAAATCAAGGTAGCTTGC
>CAMATO010000021.1 GCA_945861165.1 Bifidobacterium breve
GCAGATCTAATATTTCCTGAACCGTAATCAAGAACCACAATATTTTTTGACATTAAAACCCATTCTTAAACATGAGTTTTATCTACAGCACACCCTTGGTAGAAGGAATACCCACAGATTTAGCGTCAAAAGCCACAGCATCTCTTAATGCTCTAGCTACTGCTTTAAATTGGGCTTCCACGACGTGATGAGCATTTCTACCTTCAAGTACTTTTATGTGCAAAGTAATATCTGCACTATTAACAAAGGATTCCCAAATGTGTTTAGTAAGCGTGGTGTCATAGGTACCAATCATGGGAGCAATTTCTGTTTCACTGTGCACTAAATATGGTCTGCCAGATAAATCAACTGCAGCACGAACCAATACTTCATCCAGAGGCAAAGTTGCATCGCCATATCTTCTAATGCCTGCTTTATCTCCCAAAGCTTCTTTAAAAGCAGCACCAAGTGCCAAAGCAGTGTCTTCTATGGTGTGGTGTTCATCAACTGAAATGTCACCTTTTGTTTTTACTTTCAAATCAAATGCACCGTGTTTGCCTAGTTGACTTAACATGTGGTCATAAAAAGGAACGCCGGTATCAACTACAACTTCACCAGTTCCATCTAAATCTATTTCAACAAGTACGTCGCTTTCTTTAGTAGTACGAGCTACCCGCCCTTTTCTACTCACGACTTACTCCTTCTCGTTCTGGTTTTCTTTAATTATCGTTCATCAATGAATTATCATTGACTTCGGTCAAGGTGTTTCGAACCTAATATCAACAGCTTGAGCATGTGCTGGTAAATCTTCTGCCTGAGCAAGAGTTCTTATTTGATTTGCTGCTTCTTGCAATGCATCTGCAGAGTAATTTATGTAATGAACTCCTCTAAGAAATGTTTGTACCGATAAACCAGAAGAATGACATGCGCAACCCCCAGTTGGTAGCACGTGGTTGCTGCCAGCCAAATAATCACCTAAAGAAACAGGTGCATGTGCTCCAACAAATATCGCACCAGCATTTTTCACTTTCAAAGCAATTGCCTGGGCATCCAAAGTATGAATTTCTAAATGCTCAGCAGCATATTGATCAACTACTGCTAAGCCTTGCTTTAAGTCTTTTACTAAGACAATGGCACTTTGTATTCCAGCTAGTGCTTCACTAATACGAGCAGAGTGTTTGGTTTGTGGTACTTGTAATTGCAATTGAGCAACCACTTCATCAGCCAATTCTTCAGAAGTTGTCACCAGCACACTTGCAGCCATAACATCGTGTTCTGCTTGACTAATCAAATCTGCAGCAATCCAGTTAGCGTTACCACTCTCATCGGCCAAAATGGCAATTTCGGTTGGTCCTGCTTCGCTATCTATTCCAATTAATCCTCTTAGGATTCTTTTTGCTGCTGTGACATAAATATTTCCTGGTCCAGTGACCATATTTACTGGCTCACAAGTTTCTGATCCATAAGCAAACATAGCAATTGCTTGTGCCCCACCAACTGAATAAATTTCAGAAATACCTAAAAGTTTGCACGCAGCCAAAATTGTTTTATTGGGCCACCCATTATTTTCTTTTTGAGCTGGGCTTGCTACAGCAATAGATCTAACTCCGGCAACTTGTGCGGGAACTACATTCATCACCACACTTGATGGGTAGACAGCATTACCACCTGGAACATAAAGTCCTACGCGATCAACAGGTATCCATCGCTCACTTACTGATCCACCCTGAACAACTTCTGTTGTTGAATCTTTTCGAATTTGAGATTTATGCACGATTTGAGATCGTTTAATTGCTTCTTGTAATGCCTCAATTACATCTGGGGATATTTCGCTGAAAGTTTTGTCAATTATTTCTTTGGGCACCAGCAACGATGCTGGTTTTACCCCATCAAGTTTCTCGGTCCAGGCCATGATGGCCTTATCACCATTGTTTTTGATGTCTTCAATAATGGGTTTAACAACACTAATTACCGAATCAACATCAACTAGAGCACGCTGCACCACAGTTTGAGGCAATTTCTCGATGTTTCTTAAGTCAATGCGGCGAATCATATTATCAATTCTACGGGATGCTCACTTTGGATTCTTGTCATATTCTAAAGCCATGAGAGATGAAGATTCCAATCACCTGATGTTGCCAATATTTCCTCTCAACACTGTTTTGATGCCTCATCAATTAATGCCATTACACATTTTCGAAAACAGGTACAGACGCTTAATCTCCGATTTATTAGCGCTACCTGAGCCTGAACAACGCTTTGGGATTGTTTCCATAGTTAAAGGATCAGAAACTGATCATGATCTACCCCAGATTGCAGAGATTGGAACTATCGCAGTTTTAAGGAAAACCTCAGCTAACTCTGATGGCACATTTGAAATAATGGTCATGGGTGGAGAACGTTTTGATATTCGATCACTAAGTGTAAGTAAAGCTCCCTACTTGATTAGCGAAGTTAGTATTCGACCAGAATTACCAATTGATTTTGATCCAGCAATAATTAGTTTGGCTCAAGAAAAATGTGCTGATTTCATGATGATGGTGGATGCTGACAATGACAATTCAGCCCACGATTTACCCTCAGAACCTTCAGCGTTAAGTTTTTTGATAGGCGGATTATTACCATTAACCTCACTGGAACAACAAAGTCTTCTAAACATGGATGATGCCAACCTAAGATTGAAAGCTGTCATGAAAATAATTAATCGGGAAACAATCCTGATGCAGGAAATTCCTAGTGTGCCCACCCCGTTTTTAACAAGGGTGACGATTAGTCCTAACTAAGCAACAGCACTTGGTCCGAGCAATGCCTTTAATTCACCAAACAGTGCAGAGGATGGCTCAACTCTTAATTTTTCATCAATTTTCATGACTGTGGTTTTTTCTCCATTAGTTAAGTGCAAATGAACCTCCACTGAACCCGGATGTGTTTGCAAAACTGATTTAATGGAATCAACCACAGGTGGTGTGCACCTGGCAAAAGGTAATTTAACAATCACTGGACCAGTGCGTTGCTTGTTTAAATCTGGGACTGAAAATTCCAATGCGACAAGTTTTGGACTTTCTTCTTCTCTGGCATCTATTTTTGCTTTCACTGCCAAAATGGCATCATCATGAATTAATCCCGACACATTGGCATAAGTTTGAGAGAAAACCATTAAGTCAACTGCACCTGCTAAATCTTCTAAAGTGACTATGGCCCATGACGCACCTTGCTTGGTAACTTTTCGTTGAATATTTGTCACTAAACCTGCGACGGTAACAATTTCGCCATCATTTTTATTACCGTGGGTAATATCAGCCATGGAAGTATCAGAGAATCTGTTTAATAGATGTTCAATACCTAAGAGTGGATGATCGCTAACATAAAGACCCAACATTTCTCTTTCAAAATTTAGCAATATTGCTTTATCCCATTCACCTTCCGGAATTGAAATTTGTGCCCCGGTTATTGAAACAGTTTCACCACTTGAGGATCCAAATAAGTCATATTGTCCAATTGATTCAGCGCGTTTAGATTCACTAGCACTTTCAACTGCTTCTATGTGGACGCTTAGTAAACCTTTTCGAGAATGTTCTAGTGAATCAAAAGCTCCGGCTTTAATAAGTGCCTCAATAACTCTTTTGCTACACACAGCAGGATCTACTTTTTTTAAGAAATCAAAAAAGTCACTAAATCTCTCGTTTTTTTGCCTGGAAATAATAAGAGCTTCCACCACGTTTTCGCCCACGTTTTTAACAGCTGATAAACCAAAACGAATATCATTTCCTACCGGTGCAAATTCACTTAAAGATTCATTAACATCTGGTGGTAAAACTTTGATACCCATGCGACGACATTCGTTCAAATAAATTGCTAACTTGTCTCGATCATCTTTAACACTGGATAACAGTGCTGCCATATATTCTGCTGGAAAATTTGCTTTCAAATAAGCAGTCCAATAAGAAACTAGTCCGTAACCAGCGGTGTGTGCACGGTTGAATGCATAATCTGAAAAGGGAACCAATGTATCCCACAGTGTTTTAATAGCATCTTCGCTGTATTTATTGGCGCGCATGCCATCTCTAAAAGGCACAAATTCTTGATCAAGAATTTCTTTCTTTTTCTTACCCATCGCACGTCTTAACAAATCGGCTTTGCCCAATGAATAATCAGCTACTTTTTGTGCGATCGCCATAACTTGTTCTTGGTAAACAATCAGACCGTAGGTATCAGACAAAATCTCATCCAATGGTTCAGCCAAGTCTTCATGTATTGGTTTAACTAGCGTTCTTTTATTTTTTCTATCGGCGTAATCATTGTGTGCATTTACTCCCATTGGTCCTGGTCGATAAAGTGCCAGCACCGCTGAGATGTGTTCAAAATTATCTGGTTGCATGGAGCGAAGCAGTGCTCTCATTGGTGCCCCGTCTAGCTGAAAAACTCCTAAAGTGTCTCCCCTACTTAATAGTTCATAAGTTGGTTTATCTGTTAGTTCTAGTGCTTCTAAAGTAAATTCAATATTTTGGTTACGTTTAATGTGTGCCAAACAATCATCTAACACAGTTAAGTTTCTTAACCCTAAAAAGTCCATCTTTAGTAGTCCTAAAGATTCACACGCCCCCATATCAAATTGGGTAATGATGGCACCGTCTTGTTCACGTTTCCACAAAGGCACAACGTCAATTAATGGTTCACGACATAAAATTACCCCTGCTGCATGTACTCCTGGTTGTCTTCTTAAACCTTCCAGTCCACGAGCTGTGTCAACGATTCGTTGCGCATCGGGATCTGCTTTATAAAGATTTCTAAACTCGTTTGCTTCTTTGAAGCGATCATCACTTTTATCAAAAATTGAGGCAAGTGACATATCTTTACCAACCACTGGTGGTGGTATGAGTTTGGTGATTTTGTCAGAAACCGCAAAAGGATAACCCAAAACTCGTGCTGAATCTTTAATTGCAGCTTTGGCTTTAATGGTTCCATAGGTGATGATTTGTGAAACGTGATCTGATCCATATTTTGTGGTGGCATAACGAATCATGTCAGCGCGTCTTTTTTCGTCAAAGTCAATATCAATATCAGGTAGGGAGACTCTTTCAGGGTTTAAGAATCTTTCAAATAACAAACCGTGTTTTAATGGATCTAATTCTGTTATTCCTAACGCAAATGCAATTACTGATCCCCCAGCAGATCCTCGCCCTGGTCCCACTCTGATTTTGTTTGCTTTGGCATAGGTAACTAAATCTGCCACCACTAGAAAGTAACTAGGAAAACCCATTTGATTAATTACGTTAATTTCATATTCTGCTTGCTTTTGATGGGTGTCAGGTATTTGGTTTTTAAATCTTTTAGCTAATCCGATTTGAACTTCTTTTGCCAACCAGGTTTCTTCAGTTTCTCCAGCTGGTACATCAAAACTGGGCATTAAATTAGCGCCTTCAGTGAATTTCACATCGCATCGCTCGGCAATCAATAAAGTGTTATCGCAAGCTTCAGGAAAATCTTTCCACAAGGATCGCATTTCTGCTGGAGATTTTAAGTAGAAATCTTGCGCATCAAATTTGAATCTATTTGGATCACTCATGGTTGTTCTAGTGCCAACACACAGCAGTACTTCATGTGATGCAGCATCAGCGGCATATGTGTAATGCAAATCATTAGTGGCAACTAGAGGCATATTTAAATCTTTAGCAATCTTTAGTAATGCTGGTCGAGTTTTTGTTTCTATATCTAAACCATGATCCATTAGCTCACAGAAATAGTTTTCTTTACCAAAAACTTCTTGCATAGAACCAGCAACTTCTCGGGCTTTTTTCTCATCTCCTACCTGTAACCATCTATTCACTTCACCAGATGGACAACCTGTAGTGGCAATTAATCCTTTGCCATATTTTTCGAATAATTCATAATCAAATCTTGGTTTGTAGTAATAACCTTCAATACTGGCAAGTGATGAGATTCGAAATAGGTTATGCATTGCTTCAGTTGTAGTTGCCCACATGGTGATGTGAGTGTAAGGAGATTTCCCTCTTCCAAACTCTTGATCTTCACCTTTTGATGCGCTCCCAAAATCCAGCATCTCTCTAGATTTACGACCGTTAGGTGCGTAATAACCTTCAATGCCAATTATTGGTTTAATGCCTTGCTCGTTGGCGTGTTTATAAAAATCAAATGCTCCATAAAGGTTTCCATGATCCGTAATTGCAATAGCGGGCATGCCGAGTCTTTTAGTTTCACTCATTAAAGGATTTAGACGAGCAGCACCATCAAGCATTGAATATTCGGTATGAACATGAAGATGAACAAAAGAATCACGATCGGACATGACTAACTAAAGGTCCTTTCGTTTGAAGAATACAAAGGGGAAGATTTGTACTACTAATTTATGTCTTACTGCTGACAATTTTACTTATACGCCTCGGCGATGCGGGTAAGACTTAACGTTAAGTCTTGAGGATAGGTGGAATTAAAAGTCATATCTACCCCAGTTTTTGGGTGACGAAGTGTTAACTCAGAGGCATGTAACCACTGGCGAAGTAGTTCAAGTTTTACAGCCAGCTTGGGATCTGCTCCATACATAGAATCCCCAACACAGGGATGCTTAATAGCTGCCATATGAACTCTGATTTGATGTGTTCTGCCTGTTTCTAACTCGATTTTTAAAAGTGAAGCACCGGCAAAAGCTTCCATGGTTTCATAATGAGTCACACTGTCTTTTCCACCGTTTACTACCGCGTATTTGTAATTTTCTTGTGGATGCCTATCAATTGGGGCATCAATTGTTCCTTTGGAAGGATCGGGGTGACCTTGTACTAGTGCGTGATAAATCTTTTTCACTGTTCTATCTCTAAATTGATCTTTCAAACTTTCATAGGCTAATTCACTTTTTGCCACCACCATCACACCACTTGTTCCAACATCTAAGCGATGCACAATTCCTTGTCTTTCTGGTGCACCACTTGTAGAAATTGTGTGGCCAAGGGCGCTCAAAGATGCTGTGACAGTTGGTCCTTCCCAACCAGGACTGGCGTGAACTGCAACACCAACAGGTTTATCAATTATGACAATATCTTCATCAGCAAACAAAATAGGAATTGTTGTTACCTGATCAGCAGGATTAATCGCTGTTTTAATAATTGGGTTATAAACAATTTTGTCACCAGTTGCAACACGGTGAGACTTTAAAGCTAGTTTGCCATTTACTAAAACAGAACCAGCATCAATATCTGAAGCAACTTTGGTGCGAGATAGATCGAAACTGGAAGAAAGCAGGGCATCAATTCTTAAACCCTCTTGAGATTCTTCTACTTCTAATAAATACTCACTCATTTTTTTGAACTCTTTTGATAAGGATCTTTTCCAAACAAAGTCATGGCAGCAATAATTACTGCAGAAATACTCACACCCATATCAGCAATATTAAAGATTGCCCAATAGGGAATTTGGATGAAATCCACTACTGCTCCACGAAAGACCCCCGGTGCTCTAAATAAACGATCAATTAAATTACCTACTGCCCCACCCAGCATTGCCCCTAAACAAAGAGCCCAACTTAATCTGACTACTTTTCGTCCTGTCCTATATATATAGAACGAAATCACAAAAGCCAACAGCGTAAATACCCAGGTGGTACTGGCACCCAAACTAAAGGCTGCCCCTGAGTTCCTAACGAAGGTCAGTTGCAGCACAGGGCCAGCACTCTCACCAAAAATAGCTGGAATCAGCACAATGTTTGGCGAATTTTCCAGAAACCGTACAGCTAAGTCTTTGGTTATTAAATCTAGAACGATTACGCCTAGTGCCATTCTCAGCATTAATTCTTGTAAATATGTGCGACTCTTCACCTAGCGAAGACTACGCGTATCAGGGTTCTCCTAAACTACGAGAGCCCACTTTTTTCTCATTTCTCGTTTATTAAAAGTTAGGAAGGTGTTTTAAACGTGTATCGCGAGGTACCCAATCGCATCAACCTTCCTGAAATGGAACGAGAAGTTTTGAACATGTGGGAGTCCGAGGAAATTTTTCATAAATCTCTTAATCAAAGGGATGAAAATAACAGTTGGGTTTTCTATGAAGGTCCGCCAACTGCAAATGGTAAACCTGGGGCTCACCACGTTGAGGCAAGAGTTTTTAAAGATGTTTTTCCTCGATTCAAAGCCATGCAAGGCTATTACGTTCCAAGATATGCAGGTTGGGATTGTCACGGCTTACCAGTTGAATTAGCGGTCGAAAAAGAATTAGGTTTCACCGGCAAAACAGATATTGAAAAATATGGTGTTGCTGAATTCAATGCCAAGTGTCGCGAATCAGTTTTACGAAATGTTAACGATTTCACCACCATGACTTCTCGCATGGGATATTGGGTGGATTTTGATAAAGCATATTGGACTATGAATCCAAGCTATGTGGAATCAGTTTGGTGGTCATTAAAAGAAATTCATAAAAAAGGTTTACTGGTTTCTGATTACCGAGTCAGCCCTTATTGCCCAAGATGTGGCACAGGGCTATCAGATCACGAGTTAGCACTTGGTTATGAAACCATTACTGACCAATCTGTGTATTTAAAGTTTCCTGTCCTTGATGGGGATCTTGCTCAAAAATATAAAAATCTGTCATTGCTGGTGTGGACCACAACTCCTTGGACAACAATTAGCAACACTGCAGCTGCAGTTGGTCCAAAAATTGATTACATAATTGTCGAAGTTGCTGAAGAACATTTTGTGATCGCTCAAGCCTTAGTCGCTTTACTGGGTGAAGAAATCAAAGTCAAACAAACTATTAAGGGCAAAGATTTAGAAGGTATTCATTACCAACCACCATTTGGCAAGACACTTTTCGAAGACGATGCCCCTGCAGCTCTTCATAGTGTGGTTTTGGCAGATTATGTGACAACTGAAGATGGCACCGGAATTGTGCACCAATCACCTGCGTTTGGAGCAGAAGACTTACAAGTTTGTAGAAAATATGGATTACCAGTTATAAATCCTGTACAAGCAGATGGTCACTTTGCACCCAATACTCCACTGGTGGCAGGACAATTCTTTAAAAAAGCTGACAAAGACATCGTCAAAGATTTAAAGAAACGTGGCATTTTATTTAAGGAATTAGCTTACGAACATCAATATCCTCATTGCTGGCGATGCCACACACCTTTGATGTATTACGCCCAACCTTCTTGGTACATCAGAACTACCCAAATTAAAGATGCACTACTTCGAGAAAATGAAAAAACCAATTGGTTCCCTAGCACCATAAAACATGGTCGCTACGGAGACTGGTTAAACAACAACATTGATTGGGCGTTATCAAGAAATAGATATTGGGGAACTCCCCTTCCTATTTGGATTTGCGAAGATAAACATCAAACAGCTGTTGGGTCATTGAAAGAATTAAGTGAACTTTCTGGTCAAGATGTAACAAACACTGATCCTCATCGTCCCTTCGTTGATGACATCACAATTCCATGTCCAGAATGTAAAAAAATTGCCCGCAGGGTTCCTGAAGTAATTGATTGTTGGTATGACTCAGGTGCCATGCCTTTTGCTCAACTTAGTTACCCACAGAAAAATAGTGAACTATTTAAAAAGAGTTATCCTGCTGATTTTATTTGCGAAGCAATTGATCAGACCAGAGGTTGGTTCTACACCTTGATGGCTATTGGCACTTTAGTTTTTGATCAAAGTTCGTACAAAAACGTAGTCACACTTGGTCACATCTTGGATGAAAAAGGTCGCAAGATGAGTAAGCATCTCGGAAATGTTTTGGAACCAGTTGCTTTGATGGATGAACACGGTGCAGATTCTGTGCGCTGGTTCATGTTGGCCTCAGGATCTCCGTGGCAGTCAAGGCGAGTTGGCCATGCGGCAATTCAAGAAGTAACCAGAAAAGTTTTACTTACCTTTTGGAATACTGCCTCTTTTCTTTCTCTTTACACTCGTTTATCTGCGTATAAACCTGGTGACAAAGTATTAGCCAGAAAAGATAGACCAGAAATTGATCAGTGGTTACTAAGTTTGGTTGATGATGCTGTTTTGCAAGTAACTAGTGCCTTAGAAAACTTTGACACTCAAAAAGCTGGACGAGTGCTCGCTGATGTGGTCGATGACATGTCAAATTGGTATGTCAGAAGAAATAGAAGAAGATTTTGGGATGGCGACCCGGTTGCACTTGCCACTCTCCACGAAGCCTTAAGAACTATAACTTTGATCATGGCACCCTTTGTGCCTTTCATTACAGAACGTGTTTGGCAAGACATGTTTAAAACCACCACGGATACTTCATTGCAATCAGTTCATTTAGCTAATTGGCCTGAGGCAAATAAATCTGAGATTAGAACTGATTTGATCGAAAACATGGGACTAATTAGACGCTTAGTTGAACTGGGCAGAGCTGCTCGCGCTGAAGGTAAAATTAAGAATCGTCAACCACTTTCACGTGCATTAGTTGCAGCCAAAAACTGGGATAAAGTTCCCCAAGATTTAAGAGACCAACTAGCTGAAGAATTAAACATTCTGGATTTACAATCACTAGGTGAAACTGGTGATTTGGTAAACGTTGCACTTAAAGCTAACTTTCGAACTCTTGGCGCCAGATACTCCCAAGAAACTCCCGCTATTGCTAAAGAAATAACTAAAGCTGATGCCGCATCGCTAGTTAAAGAATTAAGAACTAACAACAAAGCAGTCATCAAACTTGAAGATCAGGAATTTGAAATCACGACAGAAGATGTAATCATCACTGAAACCCCGCGAGAAGGTTGGTCTGTGGTGAGTCAAGATGGTGAAACAATTGCACTTGATTTGGAAATCTCACCTGAATTAAGAAGTTTAGGAATCTCCCGGGAAGTAATCAGAATGATTCAAGAAGCCCGAAAAACTTCAGGCTTAGAAGTTTCAGATCGAATCAACTTGAAATATCACACCACCGATAAACAAGTTAATGGTTCAATTAGTGAAAATTTGGAAGTTATTAAAAACGAAGTCTTAGCGTTAAGCTTTGTAGCAGAAAAAGCACCGAGTGATCCGACTACTAAAGATGAAGATTTGAATCTAGAAATTTGGATTGAGAAAGCTTAACTACTTTTAATCAGATTGTGGATTTTCAGTTATTACTTTAACTGGTCCAGTGCTATCAATTGACTCATGCAACTGCGGACCCAAATCGTTAAGTAGTCCAGATAACCAACCTCTTAAACGATTACGGTATTCCACTTCTATTGCTTCCAGTCTTTTTATTTGTGCAGAAATTTCAGCTTTTTCTGATTCAACACTGGATGAAATTGAAGCTGCTCTGGCTCTTGCTTCTCTTACTAATCTTTCTGATTCATTGGTGGCTGCAGTTAATGCTTGCTGGGCCAAAGTTAAAACTTCAACGGGTGATTTGGTATCAACACTTTGAGAAGAAGAAAGATTGGTACCTCTTTTGGCCATTTCTACTTCGTTTTGTAGAAAAGCAATTTCTTCTACAACTTTTACTAAAAATGCGTCAACTTGTTTAATGTCATAACCAGTGCGCCAACGGGTGGTATCGAAAACCACACTTGATACCTCTTCGGGGGTTAAAGCCATTTTTACTCCAAAATTTAGTAACGAGGCCTAATCTACCCTGCTGACCTCAAATTGCGTTGGTTACAGGGAGGAAAATATGCCCATGGCTACTTGAATCAGGATGATGACAACCAGAAAAGACAAGTCCAATGAAACAGAACCTATCCGTACCGGTGGGATGAAACGTCGGAAAAAGTTCAAGGGTGGATCGGTTAAGGAATAAATAGTTTCAACTAGGACTAACAGAAATCCAGTTGGTCTCCAAGAACGGGCAAACATTTGCACATAATCAAAGACTAAACGTCCGATCATTACTAACAGATATAACTGAAGTAGTTGAGCAATTAGGGAACCCATATTGATTTATCTTAATTAAACTTGATTGAAGAAACCATCTTGGGCGACTTGTTGACGAGCTTCTGCCCCAAGATCTACATTTGCTGGCGAAATCAAGAACACTGAGCTAGTCACTCTTTCGATAGTTCCTCTTAGCGCAAAAGCTAAACCTGAAGCAAAGTCCAGAATTCGCTTTTGATCAGATGGTTCCATTTCAGACAAGTTGATTATGACTGGTGTGCCATCGCGATATTCTTCGCCAATTCTTCGGGCATCATTAAATGCTCGGGGATGAAGTGTGGTAATTCTGGTCACTGCTTCAGCCATCACAGGTCTTACCTGTGGGCTCATTCTTACTTCGGGTCTTTCAGCTAAAGCTGTGGAACCACTAGTGGAAAAAGCTCTTGGAGTGGGAGACCAAGTTGGAACAGCTGGTGCTTCGTCTTCATAAAATTCTTCAATTTCATCATTCAAATAGTGTTGATTATCTTCAACTAGACCTAAATAGACAGCCATTTTACGAAACCCTTTTGGCATATCTTCCTCCTGGTCAAATACCGCTATGTCACGAACGAACTCTTAAGTTGCTGTAGTTACGCCTGTGACTAAAGATAAATTTACCCGATTTTTGGCCTTTCACCGAGTAAGGCCGACCCAATTCGAAGGTGTGTCGCCCCATGCAAAATGGCCGCTTCTAGGTCATCACTCATGCCAGCCGACAAAATTGTTGCTTGCGGGTAAGTCTTCAAGAACTCAGTTCTGATCTCAGCCAATCTGGCAAATGCAACTGCCGGATTTTCCGCAAGAGGTGCCACACTCATTAATCCTTTTAATTCCAGATGAGATGAATCTGTGATTTGTTGAGCTAAGGCCATCAATTCAGTGGGCCACAACCCACCTCTGGTTGGGTCAGGTCCTGATTGATCTAAATCCAGTTGTATTAAAACTGCTTGTTTTTTGTCAACCCCTTGTGCACTTTTTTGTATTTCTTTTGCCAACGATGATCGATCTACCGAATGAATCAAATGCGCATAACTAACTACAGACTTGGCTTTATTGGATTGCAACTGCCCAATGAAATGCCAGTTGAAATCTGCTTGCACTTGCGTTCTTTTTAAAGCTGCTTCTTGGTCTCTATTTTCACCCACATCATCAATGCCAAGTTGCTTTAGTAAATCCACATCATCTGCTGGATAAGTTTTAGTCACAGCAATCAAAGTTATTTCTGTAGTATTTCTTTTTGCCTCTTGACAGGCATTATTAATCCTTGATTGTAATTTTTCTAAATTATCTTTAATTCCAGTTATTCGATCACTCATTGACTTAACCAAACAACGGTAGCATTTCTTCCTGTCTCAGGATCTCTCCGAAAAGAAAATAGTTCAGGGGTATCATAGGTACAGATATTTAAATCTGTGGTTTTGATTTGGAATTGAGCAAGTTGATGCTTCACCCCTTTTCTAATATCAACAGCTAACTGACCATTAGCAAGTTTGACCGCAGCCACTGGCTCTATGTCTTTTACTTCATCAAATCTTTCTTGAGTGGCTAAAAAGTTTTGGGCACTAATTGTTGGTCCAATTATTGCCTTCAAATTTTCTGGTTCAGCACCTAAATCAAACATTCCTTCAACCGCATTTGCCACTACCCCAACTAACATTCCTTGCCAACCAGCATGAACAACACCAACTACATGAGCAATTGGGTCAACTAAAACAATTGGTGCACAATCAGCAGACATTATTACTAAACCCAAATTTGTTTCCCTGGTTACTAAGGCATCTGTATCAACATGAACTTCTGGAAATTCTGATTGCACATTAACCACATTTGGTGAATGTGTTGCTTGAATATAAACCAAAGGCAAACCTAGGTGCTCGGCAAGAATTTCTCTGTTCTTTAAGACATTTTCTTGATTGTCTTTAACGTGATCTGCCACATTTAATGAATCAAAAGGTTTTTTGCTGACTCCACCCTGACGACCAAAGAAACTCCAGTTTGCTTTGCCTGTCTTGCCAGATGAAATCGGTACGGGAACCGACATATGTTAGCTACTTTAAGAAATCCGGGACATCAAGATCATCATTCAAGGTGTCGTCAAAAACAACTCTTCTAGGAGTAGAAGCTGTGCTCGCATTAAAAGTTGAACCGACTGCAGGTTGAGTAACTGATGTTTCTCTTGTTCTAGCCACAAATGAGGGAATCTCTGGTTCACCATCTGCAACTGCATGCATAGTACTTCTTCGAGCTGATGCTAAATCTTTATCCACAAATCCTGCTGCAATTACTGTGACTCGTACTTCGTCACCCAAAGTGTCATCGATTACTGCACCAAAAATTATATTTGCATCTACAGCTGCAACGTTTTGTACCAATCGGGCTGCTTCATTAATTTCAAACAAACCTAAATCTGAACCACCTGCAATGGAAAGTAATACTCCTTTTGCTCCTTGGATATCTGCTTCCAATAATGGTGAGGCTATGGCGTTGTTTGCAGCAATAGAAGCTCTGTTTTCTCCTCGTGCTGAACCAATTCCCATTAGTGCAGTTCCTGCTCCTGCCATCACACTTCGAACGTCTGCAAAGTCAAGGTTAATTAAACCTGGAGTGGTAATTAAATCTGTAATGCCACTTACTCCTTGAAGAAGCACATGATCTGCTTGTCTAAAGGCATCAATTACTGAAATGTTTCTGTCAGAAAGTGAAAGCAAACG
>CAMATO010000022.1 GCA_945861165.1 Bifidobacterium breve
GACCCAATTAGAAGTTTTATTGCCGATTGTTTAGGCATACATTTAGATAATTTTCAACGCATTACCATAGATCCTTGTTCTGTATCTATGGTAATAATTAGTAATGACAACGTACAAGTCATAAGTGTTAATAACGGGGTAAAAATAGATCAATTGAGCAAAAAGAAAAACAAACGAATAGGTAGTGTTTTAGGTGGAGGAGCAGGCTAAATGCGCAGAATCATTTCGCATTTAGAACCTGACAGATTTGTTTCGGGAACCATTGGTCAGCCAGGGGAAAGAATATTTTTTCTACAAGTTAAAAGTGGAGAAAGTTTAACAAGTGTAATTGTAGAAAAATCTCAAGTCGCAATACTTTCGGAAAGAATTGATACGTTACTCAATCAAATTCTTAATGAAAACGATAATGATTCGAACATCCCAAATAAGTTTGATATTGATCAACTAGATCTCCAACCACTTGAATCACCTATTAGCGAAGAGTTTCGCGTAGGAGTAATGAGTTTGGGATGGAGTATGCCTAAGAAAAAATTGATAATTGAGGCCCATGCCGATACCACCGACACGGTCCCTGAGATTAGTAGCGATGAAACCGAAGGTCCAGATGTTTTACGAATTCATATAACTGCCATGCAAGGCAGAATATTTGCCGAGAGAGGTAGAAGATTAGTTTCTGCTGGAAGACAAGCTTGCCCATTTTGCCAAGAACCACTTGGTCAGCAGGGACATATTTGTGCCCGAGCCAATGGTTATAAAAGATAATAATTAATGGAGATCAAAAGTTTACTGTCCACAGGTGAAATAGAAATAGAAGGATTAGTCCCTGATTCTACCAATGGTGCTTTGAAGATATTGGTCACTAATGGTGATGAGCAAATTGCGGCCATAGCTAAACCAGATGTCTCGATCAGACCTTTGTGGGATTTCCCTAACATGGATTTAAACAAAAGAGAGTACGCAACATTTTTGTTTGATAGAAAACTCAATTTAGGATTTGTGCCAGAGACTGTTATTAGAGATATATCAGGTATTGGCAATGCTTTGGTGCAGCATTGGATAAGAGAAACAGAAAATGATCTAATCATCGTTAAAAGTTCAGATAATATTCCAAAATCATATTTGAAAGTTTTGCAAGGATATGACGAATTAAATAAGTTAATAACATTGGCACATAAGGATGACCAGGATTTACGAAAACTTTGCTTAATAGATCTGATTATAAATAATGCAGATCGAAAAGGAAATCACCTAATCACTGATGCCAACAATAAAATGTGGGCTATCGATCACGGAGTTAGCTGGCACGAGGAACCAAAAATTCGAACCGTTCTGTGGGGTTGGATAAATCAGGAATTTAAGGATAGTGATTTGGAGTTATTGTCTTTAGCCAAGTCCACATTAGAAGATTGGCTAGCAAATGATTTCCCATATCTAGAAAAAAGTGAGATTGAATGTGCCCTTGAACGACTCGATGAATTGGTAAAAAATAATAGATTTCCCGCACCCGGGTCAGAGTGGCCAGCAGTGCCGTGGCCGATATTTTAAAATATCGTTGCCCAATCGCGTATTGTATTTAATATGAAATCTTGGACAGTCGACACTGAAAATATCATCTCAAAAGATTTCGATACCCTAACTTTAAATATTTATGACACTAAGTCTCAAAGAATTCAAGCGTTACGCAGAACAGATAAAACTACCCAAATATATGTCTGTGGTATTACTCCTTATGATTCCGCACATTTAGGTCATGCTTTCACATATTTAGCATTTGATTTGATGATCAGAGCAATGAACTTCATTGGGATGAAAACAAACTATGTGCAAAATGTGACAGACATTGATGACCCACTCTTTGAAAGGGCCAGAAAAAGTGGTGTTGAATGGCAACAAATTGTTCATTCTCAACTAGATCTCTATCGAGCAGATATGTCCAGACTAAATATTTTACCACCCACTGAATTCGTCGGGGTTATGGAAAATATGGAATTGATCATTGATGGGATTGGAAAATCTATTGCAGGTAAATCTACTTATAAAATTGACACCGAACATTATTTCAAAACACAAGAAAATAATAGATCAAAACTCGTTGAGAACTTCAGCAGAGAAGAACTAATTGTCTTAGCTAAGGAAAGAGGATGTGACACTGAAAGATCCGGTAAACACGATCCGTTAGACCCAATATTGTGGAAAGCTTCCAAAGCTGATGAGCCAAGTTGGAGTGAACGCTTTGGAACTGGACGACCTGGTTGGCACATTCAATGCATTTGCTTGGCAAATAAGTTTGCACTTCTTCCCTTGGATATTCAAGGTGGTGGCAAGGATCTAATTTTTCCACATCATGCCATGAGTGAAGAGCAAAGTGAATCTTTGGGTTTTGGCGAATTAGCTTTAAATTATTGTCATGTTGGAATGGTTTCCTATCAGGGAAGTAAAATGAGTAAGTCAAAGGGAAATCTAGTTTTCGTTCATGAACTATTAAACCAGGGAATATCTCCAATGGTTATTAGATTGGCTTTGATGCTGCATCATTGGCAAGATGACTGGGAATTTGACTCGGATATTATTGAGCAAGCAACCAAAATATATTTGAATCTCAGCCAAAATCTTGGCACAAAATATATGTCGAAAGCTGATGTAGAAACAATTGTGAATTTATGTCTAAATAACCTCGATATACCAAAAGTCATCAGTTTCTTGCTGGAACTAAAACCCTTAGCTCACAGCGATGACGGCTTAGCAATAGATTCAGTACTACAATCACTACTCGGATTAAAATTAGGAAGTGCTATCTAATTTCATGACACATAAATCTAAGTCATGGACTCGTATAAAAAATCTAGGAAAAAGTAAAAAGGACCTAGATCTTGCGAAACTATTCAAAAAAGATGACACACGTGGCATATCATTCAACGCGTCCATAGCTGATATAGAACTTGACTTTAGCAAATCCAAAATTACAAAAAAAGCTTTAATGGAATTCGAAAAACTAGCAAAAGAATTGGATTTACAAGGCAAAATATTTGATTTACTTCAAGGAAAAATTACAAATAACACTGAGAAAAGATCTGTGGGCCATGTCTGGTTGAGAAGTAGAAATTTTCGACCTAAATCAATACTAGGCGTTGGTGAGATTGATGCAGTTCAATCCTCCTTTTTGGATTTTTCAGACAAGGTTAGAGCTGGTGTTGTTAAAGGTTTTACAGGTGAAAGCTTCACTGATGTAGTAAACATTGGAATTGGTGGTTCGGACTTAGGTCCTGCCATGGTTTACCAGGCATTAGGTCATTCTCATGATGGAAAAATCAATTGCCACTATGTATCCAATATTGACGAATTAGAGATATCCACAGTTCTACGAAAACTAAATCCTGCCAAGACATTGATAGTTGTCACCAGTAAAACCTTTACAACCTCGGAGACTCTAAAGAATGCTGCATATGCCAAGAATTGGTTAGTTCAATCGCTAGGAGATATTGCTACTAAATTTCATTTCGTAGCAATTAGTGCCAACTCAAGAGAGAGTCAGAAGTTTGGTATCGAAACAGATAGAATTTTTCCGTTTTGGGATTGGGTGGGAGGTCGATTCTCACTAATGAGTTCTGTGGGAATTTCTATTGCACTTGGATACGGTTCAGAGGTCTTTACCGCGTTACAAAAAGGTGCATCTAAAGTCGACCAAACTTTAACAAATATTGATTATAAAACAAATGCAGCTTTTATTCACGCAGCAATAAATATTTGGAATTTGAATATACTTAAATTGAACTCTTTAGCAGTTATACCTTATTCTTCAGCACTTTCTAGGTTCCCAGCTTTCTTACAACAATTATGGATGGAAAGTAACGGTAAATCAGTAGATAAACAAGGAAGGGCAGTAAAATTAGCAACCTGTCCAATTATTTTTGGGGAACCGGGAACTAATTCGCAACACTCATTTTTTCAACTGTTACATCAAGGCACCGACATAATCCCTGTGGAATTCATAATTGTCAAAGATAATCAAGGTCAAGACAGCTTTTTTCACAAGTCTTTAATTGCTAATGCGCTGGCACAGTCTTTTGTATTAGCTTTTGGTAAATCTAAGAAAGAGCTCAAGGAAGAAAATACAGTTGGAGATCTAATCTCCCATAAGGAAATGAAAGGAAACAGACCTTCAATGATTCTAACCGTGCCTAAAATTGATGCCACGAATTTAGGTGAATTGATTGCTTTCTATGAAACTAGTGTAATCATCCAAGGTTTATTATTGAACATAAATTCTTTCGATCAATGGGGAGTTGAATTAGGCAAGAAGACGGCAGAAAAAATGCTAAACGTTTTGCAAAATGATGATAAATTAGATTTTGATAGTGGTACAAACAATCAAATAAAGAACTTTAGAGACTAACTAATCTTTAGTTCTTCGTTTCAAATATCGCTCAAACTCACGTGCAATCGCTTCACCGCTTGCTTCAGGTAAATCAGAAGCGTCAACTGTTGATTCAAGTCTTGTAACATATTCACTAATTTCTTCATCTTCGGCGGCTAATTCGTCAACACCATCTTGCCAAGCTCTTGATTCATCGACCAGATCATCTAACGGGATAGGAATATCTAATAAATCTTCTAACTTAGAAATCAACGCCAATGTGCCTTTGGGATTAGGGGGAGAGGAAACGTAATGGGGAATTGCAGCCCACAGTGAAATACTTGCCATCTCTCTATCGGTCGCAGCATCTTGAATAACTCCAATTATTCCTGTTGGACCTTCGTAGGCAGAGGCCTCAAAATCTAAATTTTCTGTTAATTCAACAGTGGCAGCAACAGTTGTCACTGGAACAGGTCTGGTGTGTGGCGCGTCTGCTAATAATGCACCGCAAGAAATTATTAGAGAGGTTTCATAATCATCAAAAATATCCAAAATCTCGGCAACGTAAGAACGCCATCTCATATTCGGTTCTATTCCTTGCACCAACAAAATCGAATTTGGTGAACCAGGTGGGTCTGCTAAAAATATTCTGGTTGTAGGCCAATCAATTATTCGTTCTCCCTCATCGGATAAACGAACCCTAGGTCGCGCAACTTGATAATCGTAATAGTTATCAGGATCAATAGATGCGATCTCGGTTGCATCCCAAACCTCAATCAAGTGATCAATAACATTCGAAGCGGTTTCGCCAGCATCATTCCAACCCAAAAATGAACAAATAGCTACTGGATTTTTTGCCAAGTATCCCTTGATGGACTTAACTTCTAAATTCACTGGCCTCCGTTGAGTGCTATGCAATAATTATGATGCTATCCAAAGTAGTCTCTCAGGTAGTTAAACTTTTCAAGGCATCCGGCGTTTGCTTGATGGTCAAAGTCCGGTATTGGAGTTGTTATTGGTGCGCGCGTTGTTAATTGACATGGACGGAACCCTGGTGGAAACAGAATCCAGGTGGTGGCAGGCAGAAATCAAAGTTATGGAAAGTCATGGCTCAACCTGGGATATTGAAGATCAGAATCAAGCAATTGGGGGACCATTACAAGCAGTTGCAGATTATATGGCTGCCAAAGCTAAAACCGATGGAAAGCAAATACATAAAGAAATTGTTGAAGCTATGCTTAAAACCTTTTCAGAGAAACCATGTGAACTCATACCTGGTTGGTTTGAAATTTTAACTGAAGCAAAAAGTACGGGGCTAAAAATTGCTCTAGTCACGGCTTCAAACAGAATTTTGGCAGAAGCACTTATAGAAACTAGTAAATTAGATCATTATTTTGACGCTGTTATAACTTCTGATGACTTACCAAGAACCAAACCACATCCAGATCCGTATTTGCATGCAGCTGGAATATTCCAACTTGATCCTCTGGAATGCTTAGTGTTCGAAGATTCCAAGACTGGAGTAACTAGTTCACTTGCGGCTGGAATGCCCACAATTGCTCTTCCTGATCGAGTTTTACTTGACGCTAGGCGTGGAATGAAAATATTGAAGGGATTGAAAGGCGTAGATTTAGAAATTTTGAAACAAATACACCAAGAATTAGTAGCAGAATGGCAAAAAATTTAGTTCTTTTGAAATTCTGGACAAATTGGTTTGAAATAACAATAGTCACATAACTTGGAGACTTGAGTTGGCCAAGTAGAGGTAGCTTTGGAACTGAATATTTGTGCTGCCACAGATTCAACTTTTTGCAGAGTCATTTCAATATCTTTCATGTTTGGTTCCAAAGCAAGAACTTGAGAGTCTTTCATATATAAAAGTCTAAGCATCTTTGGAAGTTCTTGAGACTTTTTATAGATCACTAGTGCATAAAACTTCAGTTGAAACATGGCTTTCTCTTGAAATTGTTTATTGGGACTCTTCCCGGTTTTATAATCATTTATTCGAATCCACCCTTGGGGGGATTTATCTATTCGATCTACATAACCTTTAATTTTCAAAACAGGAGACAAATCAAATTCAATTAACTCTTCAGTTGAATGTGGCTCTATTTTAGTTGGATCCTCCAGAGAATAATAGTTAGCGACTAAGACTTTAACTTCGGCAAATAGGACGTCTAGTCGATCTTGTCCAATTACCACCTTGTCTTCTAAAGGAAATGTAATACTTGAATCCAGTGCACAAACAAGTTCTGGTTCAGCGGCTAATAATTCACTCCAACAATCAGATGATAAAGATACAGCTGTTTCAAAATCACGTTTAGCAGCAGGCAATGTGAAAAGTTTTTCTATAATTAGGTGGACAAGTGAGCCTCTAAGTGCATCTAGTCCTGGTCGTTCTGGCAATTTGTCGATGGCTCGATATTTGTAGAGCGCAGGACATTGCTGATAATCAGATATGCGAGAGGGGGAAAGTTGGAGCATTTCAATTTCTGTCATGAGTCAACCATAGGCTCAAACACTGACAAAGTTGCTGCATTCGTAGACTTTTAGTTAATATGACGCTTTCATTTGGTTCTTTAGTAACAATTACAGATCAAAAAGCTAGATCTCATACTGTTTTACTTGAAGCAGGTAAGCAATTCTTTACAAATCATGGGTCAATTAATCATGATGAAATCTCATCTGCCGGCGAAGGTGGAGTGGTAGCTAGCTCAAGTGGAATGCTTTACACAATTTTCACACCGGCGCTGCAAGATTTTGTGGTTGGTATGCCTAGAGGTGCGGCCGTTATTTATCCCAAAGATGCTGCCCAGATTGTTGAAATCGGAGATATGAAAGCTGGCTCCAAAGTCCTTGAAGCAGGAGTTGGTTCTGGTTCACTTACGTTGCATATTTTGCGAACCATTGGTGATTCAGGAAAATTGGTGTCTTGTGAAATAAGAGAAGAATTCCTAAAAGTTGCAAACAAAAACGTCGAAAGATATTTAGGAATAGTTCCTACAAATTGGCAATTAATGTTAACTGATTTTGCTGAGTTTAGAAGTGAAGAGAAATTTGATTGTATAGTTCTAGATTTAGTAAATCCTTGGGATATGATTAAAAACGTTTACCAACATTTAAGACCTGGGGGACACTTTGTTTCCTACTTAGCAACAACAACACAAATGTCTCGACTTGTTGAAGCACTTAAAGAGACAAACAATTGGACCGACGCAATAGCTTCTGAAACGCTTTATCGCGAATGGCACTTGCAAGGATTGGCTGTCAGACCTAAACATCGAATGAATGGACACACCGGATTTCTGGTGCATAGTCGCCGCATGGCTGATGGAGTATCTGTGCCAGCCCGAAGGCAAAAGCCAGCAAAAGGTGCTTATGGTGTGGATTACATTGCCAAGCAGACTCAAGAAGGCGAAGTTGAATAATAAAGATAGAATTATTATCTAGATATCGGGAGGAATGCTTTGTCGCAAAATGTGGCGTCGAGTAGTTCAACACCTGATTCAAATAATGTCATAGAAGATTTAAAAACAAAGAACGACGAATTAGTAAGTTTGTTATCCAGTGCGAAATTACAGTTATTGAACCTAAAGGATCAAGTTGAAGCACTCGGTTCTCCTCCTTCTGGCTTTGGCATACTTTTAGATTTGTTTGAAAATGATGCAGACGTTTTAATTAGTGGTAAGAAAATGAGAGTAAATATCTCCCCAGAAATTGAAAAAACAGATCTAAAAATTGGTAGAGAAGTGGTTCTCAATGAGGCACTAAATATAATTTCTGTTCACGGTTATGAAAAAGCTGGTGAAATAGTTACCCTAAAAAGTTTATTAGAAGATGAATTAAGAGCAGTTGTGCTTTCACGTACAGATGAAGAAAGAGTTGTAAGAATTGCCGATTCACTCGATTCCAATTTAATCAAAGCTGGGGATTCCTTGCTACTCGATTCTAAAAGTGGCTTTGTTTTCGAGAAAATACCTAAGAGTGAAGTTGAGGAATTAATATTAGAAGAAGTTCCTGATGTGAATTATGAAGACATTGGCGGGTTAGGCAGTCAAATTGAGCAAATTAGAGACGCAGTGGAATTACCTTTCCTACACAAAGATTTGTATCAAGAACATAAACTTCGAGCACCCAAAGGAATTTTGTTGTATGGACCTCCTGGTTGCGGAAAAACGTTAATTGCCAAAGCAGTTGCAAATTCTTTAGCCAAAAAAGTATCTGAAAAAAATGGCAGTAACTCAGGAAAATCCTTCTTCATTAATATAAAAGGTCCAGAATTATTAAATAAATATGTTGGCGAAACCGAACGTCACATTAGACAAATCTTTCAACGAGCTAGAGACAAAGCTAGTGAAGGTATGCCAGTTATTGTATTTTTCGACGAAATGGATTCTTTATTTAAGACTAGAGGCACTGGTGTTTCAAGTGATGTGGAAAATACCATTGTTCCCCAACTGCTTAGTGAAATTGATGGGGTTGAGGGCTTAGAAAATGTCATAGTTATTGGTGCATCCAATCGTGAAGACATGATTGATCCGGCCATTCTTCGTCCAGGCAGATTAGATGTAAAAATTAAAATTCAACGACCAGACGCTCAAGGGGCTGCCGAGATTTTGTCAAAATATTTGACATCTGATTTACCACTCAGTGCTGATGATTTAAGTCAACATAAAGGGGACAGATCTTTAACGGTTAAAACTATGATTCAACGTGCTGTGGAAAGAATGTATAACGAAAGTGATGATAATAGGTTTATTGAAGTCACTTACGCTAATGGTGACAAAGAAGTTTTATACTTTAAGGATTTTTCAAGTGGAGCAATGTTAGAAAATATCGTTTCAAGAGCCAAAAAAGCAGCCATCAAAGAATTCCTAAGAAATGACAAAAAGGGTATAAGAGTTGAACATATTTTAGAAGCTTGTCAGGAAGAATTTAGAGAAAATGAAGATCTACCAAATTCAACTAATCCAGATGATTGGGCCAGAATCTCAGGTAAAAAAGGTGAACGAATTGTGTTTCTGCGTACATTGATACAAAGCAAACATGGTGAAAATTCAGGCCGTTCTATTGAAACTTAAGGTACCGCGGGTCAAATCCACTAAGAGATGTTAATAAATTGACAATTACTAGAGTAATGGGATTGGAAAACGAGTACGGAATATCTAGTGCAAAATCCACAGATCCCATAATTCTTTCTAATCGTATTGTTTCAGCTTATGCCAATCACATATATCCAGAAACTAAAATTAGATGGGACTACGATCTAGAAAATCCTTTGCGTGATGCTAGGGGTTTTGATTTAAGTAGAGCAGAAGCAGATATATCTCTTCTCACAAATGATGAGGTAATTATTCCTAATTTGGTTTTGCCTAATGGAGCTAGATTTTATGTTGATCATGCACATCCTGAGTACGCTGCACCTGAAGTTTTAACTCCGTCAGAAATTGTGCAATGGGATTTGGCGGGGGAGAGAATAATGCAAATTGCTTGCGCCTTGGATGCCCAACAAAACCCTGATGACAAAATTAGAGTTTTTAAAAATAATGTCGATAACAAAGGTGCAAGTTATGGAACTCATGAAAATTACATGACACCGAGGTCGATTGATTTCAATAAATTGATAAATGTGCTAACCCCGCATTTCATAACTAGGCAACTGTATTGCGGAGCAGGTCGCATTGGCTTAGGGCAGAAATCTGAGAGATCTGGTTATCAAATATCGCAGCGGGCTGATTACATTGAGGCCCATGTTGGTCTTGAAACAACAATGAAAAGACCGATTATAAATACTCGAGATGAGCCACATGCTGATCCAGCAAAACATCGACGGTTGCATGTAATTATCGGGGATGCAAATATGAGCGATTTTGCCAATCTACTCAAAGTTGGCACCACTTCTTTAATTTTAAGCATGATTGAAGATGACTTCATCAATAGTGCCGAAGTAGAACTTACTGATCCCGTGAAAATAGTTAAAGACATTTCTCAAGATTTGGATATGAAAAATATTTATGAGACAAAGTCGGGAAATAAATTATCGGCATTGAATATTCAGTACTGGTATTTGGAGAAAGCTAGGGAATATTGCAACCTCAAAGGAGTTGACGAACAAACAAAGGAAATTTTGAAGAATTGGGAATATGCGTTGGAAGGTCTCAAAAATAATCCAGAAATGTTAGTAGACAAAATTGATTGGCTTGCTAAGTATTCAATAATTGAAAAATATAGAAATAGAGATAACTTTGATCTTAATCATCCAACAATCAAATCACTTGACTTTAAATACAGTGAAATTACAGAAAATGATGGTATCGGTCAAGTTTTGAGACGAAATGGTTTACTAACCGAAATAATCACAGAAGAGGCTATAAATAAGGCCATCACCGAGCCACCAGAAACAACTCGAGCATGGTTTAGGGGAAAAGTTTTGAGCAATTTCTCTCAATCTGTGTCAGCTGTTTCGTGGGATAGCGTTATTTTTGATTTAGATAAATCTCAACCACTCGTTAGAATCTCTACTCTTGACCCATTACGAGGCACAAGGGAGTTGGTAGGGCAATTTATTGATAAAGCAACCAGTGCCGCGGAATTGGTGAGTTTGATTCGCGCGACACCAGGGATTAACTAAACTGATGTTTAAAGGGGAATCCAATGTTTAACCGCATAAATAAACCAACTAACGATAAAGCTAACGACAAAAGTGATTTAGGTGTTACCTATACAAAATCCTCAACAAAAGGTATCGATTCTGTCTTAGATGAAATCGACGCAGTTTTGGAGAAAAACGCAGAAGAATTTGTCAAAGGTTTTATCCAAAAAGGTGGACAGTAAATGTATGTATATGCAAAAATCCCTTATTGTAATGATTATTTTTTAGAATTTTTTTTGTATATTTAGAAAAAACAATATGATACCTCCGATTTCAGCGTGGTCTAAAATATGAATTGGTCGTATTGAATGTTAAGTAAAAGAATCATGGGTCTTGAAACTGAGTACGGCGTAACTTGCGTTGTAGAAGGACAGAGAAGACTTTCTCCCGATGAAGTAGCGCGTTATCTATTTAGACGAGTGGTCGCGTGGGGTAGATCCTCAAATGTATTTTTGCCCAATGGTGGCAGACTTTATTTAGATGTTGGCTCGCATCCTGAATACGCCACTGCTGAATGTGACAATTTATTTGATTTAATCCGACAGGATCAAGCTGGAGATCGCATTGTCGAGGACTTAGTAGTTGAGGCAGAAAAAAGATTAAACTCCGAAGGTGTGTCGGGTCAAATACATTTATTTAAAAACAATATTGATTCTGCTGGAAACAGTTATGGCTGTCACGAAAATTTCTCGGTTAGTCGCAAACATGATTTTAACCAAATTATTGAAACAATGATTCCATTTTTCATAACGAGACAAATTTTCTCAGGAGCAGGTAAATGGGACAGTGCGGGAAAAGAATCAAGCTTTCACTTAAGTCAAAGAGCAGAACATATGTGGGATTCAGTCTCAAGTGCCACCACTCGTTCACGTCCGATTATAAATACGCGAGATGAGCCACATGCTGATCCGGAGGAATACAGAAGACTGCATGTAATTGTGGGTGATTCCAATATGAGTGAATGCACAACCGTTCTAAAAGTTGCTACAGCAGAAATAATGTTAAGGATAGCTGAAAATGGATCAATCTCAGATAAATATGCGATAGAAAATCCCATTCGCGCAATTAGGGATATCTCAAGTGATTTAAAGTTTACCAAGACATTCCGATTACTTTCGGGCAGAGAAATCACAGCACTGCAGTTGCAAAATGAAATATATAATATAGCGACTAAACTTCCAGAGCTAGATGAGATGTTGGCACAACCACTCTATAACTACGCCTTTGATTTGTGGCGTCGAGTCCTAGATGCAATCGAAACAAATGATTTTTCATCGGTTGATAAAGAAATTGATTGGGTTATAAAGAAAAAATTCTTCGCGCAATACCAAGCAAAACATAAAATTGATAGCAATGATGTACGGATGCATCTGGTTGATATCTCATATCATAACGTTAGAAAAGACAGAGGACTTTTCTATATATTAGAAAATTCAGGTTTGGCAAAAACATTATTATCTGTAGAAGAAGTTAATGATTCTATGCAAATTGCACCTCAGTCCACCAGAGCCGCATTGAGAGGCGAGTTTATAAAAAAAGCTCAGGAAAAGGGTAGGGATTTTTCAGTTGACTGGGTTCACCTAAAAATCAATGACCAAAATCAAAGAACAGTTGCTTGCAAAGATCCTTTTCTTGCTGTTGATGACAGGGTAACAAAATTGATTGATTCCTTATAAGTGGCAATATCAAAAGCCGAAAGACTACTAAACTTATTTTTTGTCTTATTAAACACTAAACGCCCAATTAGTAGGCATGATATTCGTCAAAAAGTGAGTGGCTACGAGAATTGCGAAAGTGATTCATCATTTGAGCGAATGTTCGAGAGAGATAAAGATGAACTTCGATCAACAGGTATAAAAATTGAAACTCTATCAATGGACTCACTTTTTGAAGACGAGTTAGGGTATCGCATTGACCAGAATATATTTATAACAAAAATGATTGACTGGTCAAGTGATGAAAGACTCATGTTGAATTTAGCGGCGGCAATTTGGAAAAACACGGAATTTGAAAATCTGGCAAAAATAGCATCAATCAAAGCAGGTAATGTCACTTCTGAACTATCTGACAGTGACAGTGAAACTATCAACGATTTAGATAATTTAAATTATCGAACTATCTTGCAATCTTTACAAAATAGATCTGCCTTAGATTTTCAATATCTAGCATTGGATGATTCGAAACCCCGTAATCGTAAAGTAATAGTGAAGAGGCTTTACCGATTAGAAAAATACTGGTATATCGAAGCGATTGATATAGCAGTTCAAGTGATAAAGAATTATCAAATAAATCGTATATATGGACAGATACGACAGTCACAAGCTAGTCAGGTTGAAGTGAATTTACTCAAATCGCTCGCAAGCCCTTCGCAAGAAAAAAAATCAGTCGAAGTGACAACCACAGAAGATTCTCGGTTACTGACACATATAACAGGAGGACTTGTGGCAGGGGAAGATAAAATATCATTTGATTATTTTGATGCAGAATCATTTGTGAATAACATACTATTTTTAAGTTCTATTATTACTGGTATTAACCATGATGAAGTGAAGAAATTGTATATTTCAAAGCTTATAGATTACAGAGATGTATTAAAATGAAGTTATTGAGTGAGCGGATTCCAAGACTACTTCTGGAGTTGCCGTGGTTATTCCAAAATCGTAACGTTTCACTTGACACATTTTGCAAGGAATTTTCTTTAACCAGAGAGCAAGCAATTGATGATTTGACTTTGTTAACTTATGTTGGGCCCGGTCGATTCGGTGGTGAACTAGTCGATATTCAATTTGATGAGGAAAATATATCTGTCATAGATAGCCAAGGTTTCAATAAATCCCTCAAGTTAAATAGCTTTGAAGCATTGCTGCTTCTACTAGGAGTTAAATTCATTTCTGAGCATTCTAATAATTCATCAACGTTAAAGATAGTTGAAAATAAGTTAGTCGATTTGATTGATAATAGTCATATTGCCAAAATAAGAGTTAGTAATATGAATCTAAATAAACAGGTAATTAGCGAAAGCATCTCTGGTGATAACGAAGTTTTGATTAATTATATTAATAGTAATTTTGGGACGAGTACACAAAGACGAGTAAAACCCTTGACCATTTACTCTATCGAGGGCAATGAGT
>CAMATO010000023.1 GCA_945861165.1 Bifidobacterium breve
GATTGACGTTGCATGTTAGAACCCATCAACGCACGGTTGGCATCATCGTGTTCTAAGAACGGAATCATGGCAGTGGCAACAGACCAAACTTGGCGTGGAGAAACGTCCATGAAGTCAACTTCATCAGGTAAAACAAAATCAACATCTCCGCCTTTACGACGTACCAAAACTCTTTCTTCAGAGAAAGTTCCATCAGCAGCTAACAGAGCATTTGCTTGGGCAATAACGTGACGATCTTCTTCATCAGCTGTTACATAAGAAATTTGGTTAGTAACTTTACCTTTTGTTACTTTGCGATAAGGAGTTTCAATAAAACCGAATTCGTTAACGCGGGCGAAAGAAGAAAGTGAACCAATCAAACCAATGTTTGGACCTTCAGGGGTTTCAATTGGACACATTCTGCCGTAATGGGAAGGATGCACGTCACGAACTTCGAATCCTGCTCGCTCACGTGAAAGTCCACCCGGACCAAGTGCTGACAAACGACGTTTGTGAGTTAAGCCAGCTAACGGATTTGTTTGATCCATAAATTGTGACAATTGGCTGGTACCAAAGAATTCTTTAATTGAAGCAACGACAGGACGAATGTTGATCAATGTTTGTGGAGTAATTGCTTCCACGTCTTGAGTTGTCATTCTTTCTCTTACAACTCTTTCCATACGAGATAAACCGGTACGGATTTGGTTTTGAATTAATTCACCAACAGTTCTTAATCTTCTGTTTCCAAAATGATCAATATCATCAATTTCTACAACTGTTTTGCCACGTGTTTTGTTTAATTCAGTAACACCGGCATGCAATGCGGCAATGTATTCAACTGTGTCACAAATATCATCAACAGTTAATGTGTTTTGTTGTAATGGTAATTGTGAACCAAGTTTTCTACCAACTTTGTAACGACCAACTTTTGCTAAGTCGTAACGCTTGGCATTGAAATAATAATTATTGAGTAGGTTTCGACCACCTTCAACTGTTGGTGGTTCACCTGGTCTCATCTTGCGGTAAAGGTCAACTAAAGCTTCTTCTTGAGTTTGTACAGAATCTTTTGCAAGTGTGTCAAGGATTGTTGGATACTTAGCAAACTTTGTAGCAATTTGATCAGCAGTTAAACCAAGTGCTTTTAGCAATACTGTGGCTGATTGTTTACGTTTGCGATCTAGGCGAACTCCAACTAAGTCTTTCTTATCAACTTCAAATTCTAACCATGCTCCACGGCTAGGAATAACTTTTGCTGTGAAAAGTTCTTTGTCGGTAGCTTTATCAATTGACTTTTCAAAATAAACACCAGGAGAGCGAACTAACTGTGAAACCACAACTCTTTCAGTTCCATTAATTACAAATGTTCCCTTATTGGTCATGATTGGGAAATCGCCCATGAATACTGTTTGTGACTTGATTTCACCAGTTTCATTGTTCATAAATTCTGCGGTGACGAATAATGGCTGAGCGTAAGTTACGTCTTTATCTCGACATTGTTCAACTGTGTATTTAGCAGGTTCAAATCTGTGATCACGGAAAGACAGTGACATAGATCCTGCCAGATCTTCAATTGGTGAAATTTCTTCAAATATTTCTGTTAAACCAGAAGTTGTTGGTACATCAGTTCTACCCGCATCAAGTGCAGTCTTTACCCGTGTTTGCCATTTTTCATTACCCATTAACCAATCGAATGATTCGATTTGTAAATCTAGAAGATTTGGAACCTCAAGTGGTTCTTTAATTTTTGCAAAAGATAAACGCTGATTCTTTCCTGAAGCTTTGGCTGAAGATGCCAAGTGGCGTCCTTTCGTCGGAAGGGCACATTACAAACTTTTGGTCGCAAAACAAAACGAGCCCTTGCGGGCTGGGATTTGGGATGCAAAATAAAAGCATACCTGCAAGCTTCTTGCTTGTAACACCCACCTACCTACTTCGTCAAGTTTGTGGGGCTCGTGGGACTAATTGTTATGCGCTCGAGACCTCTTCCTTGGGAAAAGGGTCAGTTACTCTCCACACCACGTTTCTATCCTCTGCTTTGCCGGCGTGGACAAAAACTGGGTTGACGTCATCTCTTTTTTGCCAATCATTCAAAGCTAAAGCCCGAGAGATCCCTGCCATAGTTAAGTAGTTCAATTCTTGGTCCTGCCATTGCACCTGTCCTGCGTGATCAATCACAGTGGAGGCAATTGCTATGCCGTTGTCTTCCTTCACTATTTCTAAAACTCTTGCTTGTTGAGGCCAATCAATATGTGATGCGGTCGTTAATTCTAAAAACGTCGAACCATCTTGTCTGGTGTGAATTCCAGCTGCATGGCGGTGCACATGTCCTGCTATCCAAACAATCAAGTTTTTATGTTGATAAAGCTCTTGTAATAATTCGTCTCTGATCACTCTTCTTGGGGCATCTACTGGGGCGTAATCATTTATTAAAGTTGGGGAAGGATGATGTGACAACAAAACACAATATTTATCTTCAGCTTCGATGAGTTTTTCTTTAAGCCAAGCTAATTGTTGCTCATCAATTGATCCTTGCCAACCTCCATGAGGATTAACTGTGTCAAGTGATATCAGTCTTATGTTTTCTAAATCATGACACCAGTAAGCAGTATTATTTGAGACGTTTTCTTTAGTAAAACCATGTCCTACCGGATTTCCGCCTGAAGATAAATGCGCATCAGCGAATGTTCCTGGGGTATTGAATGCTCGCATTTGATCCTCAGTGATTGATACTGTTTCTGAACCTGAAGTAATGGGATATTTTGTAGGCCCGACTTCACCAATTGCAGCAGTAATCACATCTGGCAATTCAGAATCTTTAGCTAATTTAACTACTCGGGTAGAACCAATTGATAATTCAGTTATTAATTGGTTTGGGGTAACTGTGCCATAAACCAGTTGATCATGATTTCCAAAAGTTGCAAACCAAGGAGCATTTAAACCGTGCGAAGTAAAAGTTGCTCTTGCTTTTGCAACCAAACCTTTGATAATTGGAAAACCAAATTTTGAAATTGGTCGGTCAAGTTCTTTTCCTACCGGTGCACCATCTGGATGCCAATAATTTTCATCGTATTTAACGTTATGGGATCCAACCCATTCAGATTCTTTTCTGTTGCCAGAAACTGGTTCCACTTTTCCACCGTTTAATGCACTTAGGTACCAATTAGTTTCATTTTGTTGAGCATTGTCAGTCATGTCTCCTGTTACAACAACAGCATCGATTGGGGAATTTGTTAGCGGACCATTTTTTAATTCATTCATTGCATCAACCATTGCTGCAACAACTTGAGTAGTCAAAATTTCTTGAGGTCGGTAACTTCCTATATGTCCAAACACTTCGCGCCAATTACTATCTGGGTCACACAAACGATCTAAATATTCAATTCTTGATGGTGACTCTGGATCACAAACATGAAGATCAGAAAAATGGCCTAACACAGCCAAGACTTTGCCTTGCGGCAAATCGTTAAAATGTAGTTCGCCCGCTGCTTTGACTACATTTCTCCAACCTAAATTGTTGGTTGGGCCGTGACTAAATGTTGACTTATCAGTTCTTGTCATGGAAACAATTTAACTCTTAAAAACCTGTATTTATCAAGCCCGTTACCTAAACGAGTACTAAAAAAATTAAGGTCCTTGGGAATGCTTACCCAAGGACCCATTTAATTGTAATTTCTTTAGAACAATGTGGTGTTACTTAACACAAATCCTACGGTTTCGCCATGTTTTGCGAAAATGTAGAAAAAGGCCAGTGCTGCGCCAGCTAATGCGATGTCTTTGTTGAAGGCAATCATTTCATTCATCTTTGCCATTGCGTCTGTTTCTTTCCAGTATGGATGCATTAGGAAAGCTGTCGAACTCAAGAAGACGAAAATCAATAGTGCACCAAGGTCAGCGTAAAAACCAAGAGCAATATAAGCAGCGCCAAGCAAAATCATTAAACCGCTAATAATTGTTGCAGCTTTTGCTGCAGGTACACCTTTAGAAGATGCGTAACCTGCCATTGCTGCTGTTTGGCGAAGATGGCCAATTCCTGAACCGATGAATAATAATGCAAAAAATAAACGACCTACTAATAATGCTACTTCCATTGAGTCAGTTTCCTATCAATTTGTTTCTATGGAGATCGCTTTGATCAACACCGTCAATATAGTCCGATAATTATTAAATTCTTGTTAAATGCACGTAAATGCCTTATGAATAAAAATCCCCCACGGACAGATTTCTCTGTTAATGGGGGATTTTAGTAATTACTTTTGCTATTACTTGACTGTAACTTTTCCGCCTGCAGACTCAATTAGTTCTTTAGCTTTGGTTGCAGTTTCTTTGTTAACTTTTTCAAGCACTGGCTTTGGTGCACCTTCAACTAGATCTTTTGCTTCTTTTAGACCTAAGTTGGTTAGGGTACGAACTTCTTTAATAACTTGGATTTTCTTGTCTCCGCCGTCTTCCAAGATGACATCGAATTCATCTTGTTCAGCAGAACCTGAATCTCCGCCTGCGCCGCCGCCAGCTGGTGCTGCTGCGACTGCAACTGGAGCTGCAGCTGTTACGCCAAATGTTTCTTCAAACAATTTAACGAAATCTGCAAGTTCAATCAAAGTCATTTCTTTGAAAGCACTTAATAAATCATCTGTTGCTATTTTTGCCATTTTATTTTCTCTTTTCCTTTATTTAGTTCTCTTGAGATTTCTGTTGCTGCAATGCACCTAAAGCTCTTGCGGTCTTGGCTAATGGAGCGGCTAACAAGTACACAGCTTGTGAAAGCGATGCATTCATTGCTCCAGCTAATTTCGCAAGGATAACTTCACGTGATTCAAGATCTGCCAGACGAAGAATTTCTTTTGGTGAAAGTACTTTGCCATCCATGTATGCACCCTTAATAACAAGTGCAGGATTATCTTTGGCAAAATTCTTTAAACCTTTTGCGGATTCAACTGCGTCACCTTCGATGAATGCAATGGCACTTGGGCCTTTTAACATTTCATCTAAACCTTCGACACCAGCAGCTTTTGCAGCCAAACGAGACAAAGTATTTTTAACAACTGAATAAGTTGTTGTAGGACCCAATGCGCGACGCAATTCTTTTAATTGCGTAACGGATAGTCCGCGGTACTCAGTCATTACAGTTGCAGTTGATTTACGGAAGTTTTCCGTCATCTCAGCTATAACTGCGGACTTTTCAGCAGTCGCCATTGAGGCTCCCTCTTCTTTTATCAGGCTAGTTTTTACTATCACCTTTGAGAAATAAAAAAACCTGATGCGCATATGCACCAGGCTAAGAAGACAAATTAATTTGTCTTTTCAATCTTGATCGCACCTGCGCGGGTTCTCAAATTTCTTTGAGGCTTAGTTTCGAAGAAGTTTTACCTTCTTTGAAAACCAGCGGTCTTCGGCTTCTTACTTTTCCTAGATTACCCCTGCTTATAAGTAGCACTTACCTGCAGGGGTGAATCTAAAGAAATCTTGGTGAGGATTTAGTCCTCGGTCTCACTTGATCCTGAAGCGCCAACTTCAACAGGAATTCCAGGTCCCATAGAAGAAGACATAACAGCTTTTTTAATGTAGCGACCTTTGGTTGAGGAAGGTTTTGCGCGAGCAATTTCATCAAGAGCTGCGTTGTAATTCTCAGCTAATTGTTGTTCTGAAAATGAAGAACGACCGATTGGGAAATGTAGATTTGAATTCTTATCAATTCTGAATTCAATTTTTCCACCCTTAATATCTGTTACAGCTTTGGCAACATCCATAGTGACAGTTCCTGTTTTTGGGTTAGGCATTAATCCACGAGGTCCAAGTACTTTTCCAAGTCGACCAACTTTTCCCATTAGATCTGGTGTGGAAACAACTGCGTCATAGTCGGTGTATCCACCAGCTACTTTTTCAATTAAGTCATCACTACCAACTTCATCAGCACCAGCTGCTCTTGCTTCTGCTGCTTTGTCGGCGTTTGCGAAAACGATTACGCGTGCGGTCTTTCCGGTACCGTGTGGCAATAAGACTGTGCCACGAACCATTTGATCGGCTTTTTTAGGATCGACACCTAATGCCATTGAAACTTCAATGGTGGCATCGAATTTAACAGTAGTAGTTTTTTTCGCTAATGCTGCTGCTTCTAAAGCAGTGTGCACCTTGTCGCGATCAACTAACTTTTCTGACTCTCTATATTTCTTGCTGCGTTTCATTTGCCTGCTCCTTAGTGATTGCAGTTTGTGGTTTTGATGAGCCCGCAGAGGCTCTCCCACTCTTAAAAGACAATTTGTCTTTTAAGAAATCTTTTTCTTAGTCGACGACTGTGATTCCCATTGAACGAGCTGTTCCTTCGATGATGCGTGATGCAGCTTCGATGTCATTAGCGTTCAAATCAGCCATCTTTACGTTGGCAATTTCTTTAACTTGAGACTTAGTAACTTTGCCAACTTTTGTGGTCAAAGGATTACTTGTTCCCTTTTCAATTCCTGCTGCTTTAAGTAGCAATCTTGCGGCTGGAGGAGTTTTGGTAACGAAAGTAAATGAACGATCTTCATAGACAGTGATTTCAACTGGAATTACTTGTCCACGGTGCTGTTCAGTTGCTGCGTTGTATGCCTTACAAAAATCCATGATGTTCACACCATGTTGACCCAAAGCAGGTCCGACTGGTGGTGCTGGATTTGCTTGACCGGCCACAATTTGTAACTTTATGAAACCGGATACTTTTTTCTTAGGTGCCATTTTGTTTTTCCTTTTTACTAGTTCTTTTGAATCTGACTAAAGCCGAGTTCAACTGGTGTTTCTCGTCCGAAGATTTCGACCAGACCAGTTACTTTCTGTGAATCAATATTGATTTCAGAAACTGTTGCTTGCAATGTGGCAAATGGTCCATCAACAACTGTGACAGAATCTCCCACTGCAAAATCAAGTACTTGAACTTCACGCACAGTGGTGGTTTGACCAGTTGTGGCAGAAACAATTCGTTTCTCAATTCTTGGAGCAAGAATTGCCACTACTTCTTCTAGTTTTAATGGTGAAGGTGTGTGAGCGTGTCCAACGAAACCTGTTACTCCTGGAGTGTGTCTTACTACGCCCCAGGAATCATCAGTTAATTCCATACGAACTAAAACATAACCTGGAAATTTATTTCTTTTAATTTGTTTTCTGGTTCCTGCTTTAATTTCTGTAATTTCTTCAATTGGAACTTCGACTTGGAAAATATAATCTTCCATATTTAAAGATATAATACGGTTTTCTAAGTTTGTTTTGACTCTGTTTTCTAAACCTGCATAAGAATGGATCACAAACCAATCACCAGCTTGTAATCTCAAAGAAGATGCGAATGCAACTACTGGATCAACTTCTTCGGCTGGTGTTTCCTCAACTTCTTCAACTACTTCTGTAGTTACTACTCCTTCAACCGTTACTTCTTCAACTGGTTGTTCAAAGTTTGGTGAATCATTAACAATTGGATCAAGAACTTCTGGGGTCTCAACTGTGGAAGCAGAAAACATGTCAGCTACGGCAACAGATGCATTATCTGGTGCAATTGCAGGTTTAATATCTTCAACGTGCGAGAACGGAGATTCAGTCACAGTTTTCCTTTTCCTAGTTTCCGAAAATTCTTAAAGTTATTTGGGTGAATCCAAAATCAAGTGCGGCAATGATCAATGCCACGATTACGACGAAAACTAAAACAATGATGGTGTAATTAATTAGTTGGCGCTGAGTTGGCCAAACTACTTTCTTTAGTTCAGAAATTACATCGCGAATAAAATCACGAGTTCTTACAAAAGGATTTTGACGCGCGCCAACACCAGTTGCGTTAGCAAGTTTGTCAGTCATACTTCGTCCTTTTCCTTTTTGTTTTGTACTAGAGATTCTTTTGCAGGGGCGACAGGATTTGAACCTGCAACCACCGGTTTTGGAGACCGGTACGCTACCAGTTGCGCCACACCCCTAAGCGCACCAAAAGCTGCCGATCACGCTTAAAAGATAGGCATTCCTCGCACAGCGTCTTCACGCCTGAACGAGTTTACGCCGACACAGTATTTATCAGTCCTAGTGGGTGAAGCCTCGAGGAGAAGTGCCTGACAACATTGGGTTTATGAGCAAAGAAATCTCCGAGCGAGTCCAGGCCATTGCCGAATCGGCAACTCTGGCAGTTGACGCAAAAGCTAAAGCCTTAAAGGCAGCAGGTCGTCCTGTCATTGGATTTGGTGCTGGTGAACCAGATTTTCCCACACCTATTCACATCGTGGAAGCTGCGCAAAAAGCAGCAACTGAAGTTACTAATCATCGTTATTCACCAACTCCAGGATTAGCACCACTTAGAGAAGCAATTGCGAAAGCTGCCACCAGAGATGATGGTTACGAAATTACTGCTGATCAAGTTGTTGTCACAAACGGTGGCAAGCAAGCAATCTTTAACACTATGGCGACACTTATTAATCCTGGTGATGAAGTTTTATTACAAGCACCATATTGGGTTACTTACCCTGAAGCCGTGCAAATATTTGGTGGTAAACCTGTAGTGATTAATTCAGATGAAACCACTAATTACAAAATAAGTGTTACGCAATTAGAAAAAGCCTATACAAATAAAACTAAACTTCTAATTTTTTCATCACCCTCAAACCCAACCGGAACTGTTTACACCCCTGAAGAAGTAAAGGCAATTGGACAATGGGCTGTATCAAAAAATATTTGGGTTATGACTGATGAAATCTACCTACACTTGATTTATTCAGGATCAGAATTTTCTTCAATGCCTGGACTTGTTCCTGAATTGAGAGAAAAATGCGTAATAATCAATGGAGTAGCAAAAACTTATGCCATGACTGGTTGGCGAGTGGGTTGGACTATTGGACCAAAGGAATTCACTAAAGCATCTATAAATTTACAGTCTCACATGACCAGTAACGTTAACAACATTGCTCAACAAGCAACAATTGCAGCTTTAAATGGTTCCCAAGAAGTGTTAAAACCAATGTTGGATGCGTTCGCTAAACGTCGTGAAACCATTGTAAAAATGTTAAACGAAATCAAAGGTGTGGTTTGTCCTGAACCAGGTGGAGCTTTCTATGTTTACCCTTCCGTTAAAGGTTTGATAGGAAAAACAGTTAATGGGAAAACAATTAATTCTTCCCTAGATTTGGCAAACATAGCTTTAGAGGAAATAGATGTTGCATTAGTTCCTGGTGAAGCATTTGGCACACCCGGTTATGTACGAATGAGTTATGCCTTAAGCGACAAAGATCTCGTCGAAGGTATTACTCGATTACAAAAATTATTTGCTTAAATATTTAAAATTCTTGGCTCAATAGCTAATGCTATTCCAAATTTTTGCAAAACTCCTGATGTGATTAAATTCGCTAACTCAATCACATCTTCTGCTGTGGCATTTCCTGAATTAGCAATTGCCAAGGTGTGCTTACTTGAGATCATGGCACCGCCAAGTCTAAATCCTTTTTCAAATCCAGCTTGTTCGATTAACCAGGCAGCGCTGGTTTTTACTTTCCCTGATGGGTTTTCATACATTGGGGCGTTAGTTGGAACTTTATCTTTTTCCATTATTGGATTAATGAAAAATGAGCCAACACTGAACGTGTCATGATCATCTGCATTAAGAATCATTCCTTTGGAATTTCTGATTTCAAGAATGGCTTTACGTAAATCTTTAATTGATACATTTTCTCCTGGACTGATACCTAATGATTCTGCCACTTGTGGGTAGTTAGTTATTTTTGAATTCTTATCCCTTTTTAATCTAAAGGTAACATTTTCAATGATAAATCTTGACGTTAAATTCTTAAGAATAGAGAATCTGTAACTAAATTTAAGTTCTTCATTAGTCAAAATTCTTGATTTACCGGTTGTTCCATCAACTAGCTGAACAGATTTAATAGAAGAATTAACTTCTGTTCCATAAGCGCCAATATTTTGAATTGGAGATGCTCCTACTGTTCCTGGTATTCCAGAAAGAGTTTCCACACCACTTAAACCTTGATCAACTGCATCTGCCACAAAGTCGTCCCATAGCATTCCGGCGCCAGCATTTATTTCAACAAAGTCTCCATCAGTTTTTGCAGCAGAGTTAACTAATTGCATATAGGCAATTGGTGTTTTAATTTCATGATCTGGGGCAACAATGTTGCTTCCCCCACCAAGTACAAAGAAGTCTTGATTGCCATATTCGTGTACAAAATCTTGGATATCAGATGGACTCTGAATTTCACAAACAGTTGTTGCTAATCCACCAACTCGAAGTGTGGTGTGATCTGCAAGTTTGAATCCTTTGAGTTGTCTCATGTTGCTTATGTTAATTCAACGACTAACGTCTTGGACTCAATATTTGAGTTTTGCCTCGATAGTTTTGCAAGATGCGGTCGTAGGTTTTCTTAGACTCTTTTTCTCTATATTCAATATCAGAATCGTGGTAGCCGTGATGTCTTTTTTGCTCTACGGGCAAAGTATTTCCTAGGGCTACTAATTTGTGCCCTTTGCTTCTTAATTCAAGAGACCATTCAAGATCTGCATTTCGATAAAATTTAGCTTTGGAGTTTGCCGGTATTTCTTGGGCAATTTTTGTTTTAATGGCAAATAAATAACCTAACAAAATATCTACTTCGCCCTCTCCTTTGTCTTCAACGCTTCGCCATTCATCATCTATTTTGACTAATGACCCTTTCCATCCTGCGGCAACAAACTCATCATCTATTTGGTTTATTAGCGGGGTAATTGCATCACCACTAATGATTGAACTTAAATCCATGACCACACTAAATTCAGCTGGGTTTAATTCGATTAACTTATTTATTGAATTTGCCCATCCAGCTTGTTCTAAAGTTTGAGATGTATGAATAGCAACTAAATTTTGATTTATTTTTTCTGTTTCAGCTAAATAGTTTCCAACTAATTCTTTATTGCCTAAATCAAGGGCTAGAATTGCCGCATCTTTGGGCATGTATTTAAGTAATGCAGTTATACATTCTTTAGTATCTTCTAGCCAGCCATCAATTAGTAAACAAATTGTTACTTTCTGATCTAATCTATTTGGATTGATTTTTACACTTGCTAAATTCTCAAAAACTTCAAAAGGTGGTTTGACAACTAATTCATAACCACCAGGGCTATCTTTAATTACATAACCTAGGTCTGAAATTTTATCCCGCAATTGATCAGATAGTGCAAAATCTTTGTTCGCACGTGCTTGGATTCTTTGCTCGGCTAAGTCAATAACTTCTTTAGGCGCGGTCATAGTTTAAGAAAGTTGAACTATTATTAAGGATCTACCTAAAACTTTTGTGCCATTACAACGAGCTTCAACTGCAATCTTTACTAAGTTATCTGACATTTTTTCTTCAATCTTTGCCCCAAATTCCACGTCTGTTCCTTTACCGTCATTGGGCACAACTACTGGAGCTGAGAATTTAACTGAAAAACTTTTTACAGCAGTTATATCTTTTACCCAATTGGTAACCACTCGACTTGCTACACCCATGGTAAGCATTCCATGGGCAATAATGTCAGGTAATCCCACAGATTTTGCAAACGATTCATCCAAATGAATTTTGTTGTGATCTCCTGATGCAATTGCGTACTTCACTAAATCTTGGCGTTGATAATTATGAACAATCTTGGGTAATTCAAATCCAACTTCAACGTCACTGTATTTAATTACCACGGACATCAGTTGTCCGTTCCGCGAGCAATAAGTGTTGCCTTCAAGGTTGCCACATCTTGTCCTGCAGCATCCTTTACATCACTTCTAATAGTGATGAAATCATTGCCAACTTTTGATTTGATATCTTCAATGGTGGAGATAAAAGTTAATTCATCTCCTGCTTTAACAGGTTTTTTATATTCGAAACTTTGTTCGCCATGAACGACTTTGCTGTAATCAAGGCCTAGTTCAGGATCAAATAGGGCAACTTCCATAGCTCCCATTTGAATGGAAATTAAGAAAGTTGGAGAGGCAAAACCTTGTTTAACATAATCATTGTTATCACCAAGGGCGTCACTGAATGCATTGATTTTTTCTTGATCAACTTTAAAAGTTTCTAAAGAAGGATAGGACCTGTTTAAAAACGCTAAGTTAAGTGCCACAGATTATTAAAAGAAAGTTAGCTAAAAGTTCTTAGCGTGTTTCTTTATGTTCTGTGTGCTTGTTACAACGTGGACAAAACTTCTTAACTTCCAAACGATCTGGATCGTTACGACGGTTTTTCTTTGTTATGTAATTGCGTTCTTTGCAATCAGCACAAGCCATAGTTATTTTTGGACGTACATCACTTTTTGCCATTTCCCTATCCTCTCTTAACTCTTTTTTCTACTTGTAGCGGAGGCGGGAGTTGAACCCGCGACCCAACGATTATGAGTCGTTTGCTCTGCCACCTGAGCTACTCCGCTTTGCTCTTGGATCATTCAACCCGAGCCCCAATGCGGAATCGAACCGCAGACCTTCTCCTTACCATGGAGATGCTCTACCATCTGAGCTATTGGGGCTTAAGCGACTGTCAAGATAGATTTCAGGCCGCGAACATCGAGAATACCTGAGGAGTGAGTTACCACTAATGAGTGGACCAAACGCTCCTTCACTAATTGATATGAAATCAAAAAGAGTAATCGTTACTGGAGCCAATTCTGGACTGGGCAAAGAAAGTGCAATCGCATTAGCCAAGCTCGGTGCTGAAATTGTGTTAGCTGTTCGAGATACAAATAAAGGTCAAACTGTAAAAAACATTATTCTCAAGCAAACTCCTGCGGCATCAGTTGAAGTTGCTGAACTTGACTTAATGGATCTAGCTTCAGTAAGAAAATTTGCGTCGACCCAATCAACTAAACCCATAGATATATTGCTCAATAATGCTGGAATAATGGCTGTTCCTTTTGAGGAAACTAAAGATGGCTTTGAATCTCAAATGGGGACAAATCATTTAGGACATTTCCTGCTCACTCAATTACTATTTGAGGCAATCAGTAGAGGCAATAATCCTCGGATTATAAATGTTTCATCATTTGTTCATCGTCTGGGAAAACTTAAAACTGGTGATGTTAGTGAATTAAATGTGAGTAAACAGAATTATGAGCCTTGGACGGCATATGGAAATTCCAAACTTGCTAACTTACTTTTTACTACCGAATTAGCCAACAGATTAAAAAGTGCTAATTCAAACATCATTACCGCTGTGGCACATCCTGGTTATGCCAACACAAACCTGCAACTAGTTGCAGCGACCAAAAGATCTGGAAATAGAAAAAATGTTGAGCTAGCTGTAACCAAATTTATGAACATAATTCTTGGTCAAAGTGCCGCAAAAGGTGCACTACCTCAGATAGCGGCCTGTACCTGGGTTGATATTCAAAGTGGAGATTATCTGGGACCAAGAGGTTTATTTGAAGCGCGCGGTAAGCCTAAAAAAGTCAAAATGAATAAGTTAGCGAAAGACACTGAATTGGCCAAGCGAGTATGGCGCACAAGTGAAGAGTTAACTGGTGTAACTTTTTTACATGGCTGAAAACTCATTCGACATCGTAAGTAAAATTGATCGGCAAGAGGCAGACAATGCCTTGAACCAGGCAAGTAAGGAACTTTCCCAAAGGTTCGATTTTAAGAACACTGAAACCGAAATCAAATGGTTGAACGAATTAAGTGTGGAGATTGAATCCAGCACTGAAGAGCGCGCTAAAGCAGCTTTGGATGTGTTTAAGGAGAAATTGATTAAACGCACTATTTCGTTGAAGTCTTTTAAAGCCGATGACCCCAGAGCCTCAGGAAAGATCTATAAAATTACCGGTAATTTTAATTCTGGCATCTCTCAAGAAAACGCAAAAAAGTTATCAAAAATAATTCGTGACGAAGGACCTAAAACTATTAAGACTCAAATCATGGGCGAAACACTAAGGGTGACCAGTAAATCACGAGATGATCTACAAATCGTCATGCGTTTAGTTGAGAAAACTGAACTTGATTTTGCTATCCAATTCACAAATTTTAGATAAATTCTAAACAAATTAATTAAGCCCTAACAATTTTGTTAGGGCTTAATTCTTTAGCGTGGTAGCTAGTGGATTTGAACCACTGTAGGCGTGAACCGGCAGATTTACAGT
>CAMATO010000024.1 GCA_945861165.1 Bifidobacterium breve
CCAGTCGTTATTCCTGGTGCCGCACTAGGAATTGTTGATTACGCTCATACTCCCGCAGCAATAAACAATGTTTTGGTTGCACTTAAGAATCAGACTCAAGGCAAATTAATTGTGGTACTTGGTGCAGGTGGAAATAGGGATGCCGAGAAGCGACCTTTTATGGGATCAGCCGGAGAAAAGTTTGCAGATAAATTAATTATCACTGACGACAATCCTAGAGATGAAAACCCAGCAGAAATAAGAAATTCTATTTTAAATGGCATTAGCGATAAAACAAAAACTTTAGATATCGCCAACAGAGCAGAAGCGATCAAAGAAGCTGTGAAACTCTCCTCCCCGTATGACACAATCGCCGTTCTGGGCAAAGGACATGAAACTTCCCAAGAAATAGCAGGACAGATTAATGATTTTGATGACGCCAAGCATTTATTAGAAGCATTGCAAGAAAAGTTTGGTAAATAAATATGATTTCAATGAATCTCAAAGAAATATCTGCAGCCATAGAAGCCGAAGTAAAATATGCAGATCTAGAGTCAAGAGTAACTGGAAAAGTTGTTATTGATTCGAGGAAAGTTTCACCAGGTGACTTATTTATTGCAATAAAGGGTGAAAATGTTGACGGTCATGATTTTGCTGCGCAAGCAATTAAGCAAGGAGCAGTAGCGGTTATTTTGAGCAAAGAACTACCTGGTGTACCAAGTTTGATTGTTACAGCAGGAAATATTAATTCTAAGGAAGTTGATCAGCCCACAGTTATTGCATTGGGAAAACTTGCAAAATATCTTTTACAAAGATTACCTAATCTGTGGAAAATAGCAGTAACAGGTTCTTCTGGGAAAACGACAACAAAAGATTTGCTAGCTGAATTAGGCAAACTTGTTGGACCAACAGTTGCTCCCATCGGTAGTTACAATAATGAAATTGGTTTGCCACAAACTGTTCTGGAATGTGACGAAAATACCAAGGTCTTGATTCTAGAAATGGGAGCAAGACAAGTTGGAAATATCAAACACTTATGCGAAATAGCAAAACCAGATACTTCCATAATTCTAAATATTGGTACTGCTCATGCTGAGATTTTTACTTCACCTGAAAAAATATTTCAGGCAAAAAGTGAGATTATTGAATGTTTATCATCTGCCGATGTTGCAATCCTAAATCATGAAGATCCACAGTTTAATCAACATAAGACTAAAGCTAAAATAATTAGTTTTGGGTTACCTGGATCTCAAGTAAGTGCCAAGAACGTTATTTTAAATGAAAATGCTCAGGCTCAATACGAATTGGAATATGACGGCAAAAATAGTGTTGTAAGTTTAAAATTAATTGGGGCCCATCAAGTTTCGAATTCATTAGCAGCAGCTGCAGCATTCTTGCAAAAAGGTATTGCTATTGAGGATGTTTCAAAAGTGCTGTCAAATGCGACCCCCAAGAGTAAATGGCGTTTACAAATCGAAAAGAGCAAAAATAACGTCACGGTAATTAACGATGTTTACAATGCAAATCCTGAATCTACTAAATCAGCGATTAGAACTCTGAAACAAATAGGGGAAGGCAAGAACACTTTTGTGATTTTAGGAGAAATGCGCGAACTAGGAAACTTATCAAAGCAATTACATGAAGACGTAGCAGAACTCATTCATGAGCTAGACATCAAAAACACCCTTGTTATCGGAAATGGCGCAAAACCAATTTATGATTATCTTTTGAAACATGAATACTCAGGAAAAGTAATCTTCGTTGACGGTATTGACAGTGCCTTGGTTAAAGCTAAAGAAATCATCCGAGCAAACGATGTGGTGTTAGTAAAGGCATCTAGATCTATCGGACTCGAGCGAGTCGCAAATGCGATAGTCCAAGACTTCAGCGACAATTTAAGTAACACTAATAATCAGGAGGTCGGCTTGTGAGGCTGATCATTATTGCTGGTGTTTTTTCTATGATGTTTTCACTTTTTGCTACACCACTATTAATTAAATTTTTGCGACGAAGAGGTCGTTCTCAAGCAATAAGAATTTCTGATGGCAACATTAATTATCCAGAACACCAAGCAAAAGTGGGCACACCTTCAATGGGTGGACTTGCAATTCTTGGTGGGACATTGTTTGGATATGGCATTGCACACTTCTTCTTATGGAGACCGCCAACACTTTCAGCAATTATGGCACTGGGATTAATGTTTGGTTTAGCAGCTGTTGGCTTTGCTGATGATTACTTAAAAGTTTATAAACAAAACAGTCGTGGCATCCGAGCTAGAACAAAGTTGCTAGGTCAAGCTTTTGTTGCTTTTGCGTTTGGTTATGCATCCCTTAACTATCCTGACGAATTAGGTAGAACTCCAGGTTCAACTGCTTTGTCATTTGTGAGAGACACAAACATAATTTTGCCAGCAATACTTTTTGTGTTATTGGTCTGGTTTTTAGTGACAGCGGCAACAAATGCTGTTAACTTAACTGACGGTTTAGACGGTTTGGCTGCAGGAGCAGCAGTGTTGACACTTGGTTCATACATTCTTATTGGGGTTTTTCAATTTAACCAGAATTGTTCTTTTGACAGAAATGCAACTTGTTATGACGTAAGAGACCCACTTGATTTAGCTGTGTTTGCAGCAGCCGTTGCTGGAGCATGCATTGGTTTTCTGTGGTGGAACACATCTCCTGCCCAAATTTTTATGGGTGACACCGGTTCATTAGCAATCGGCGGGGCAATTGCAGGTTTAGCAATTATGACTAGAACTCAATTACTAATGGCATTCTTAGCAGGATTGTTTGTGTTGGTAACAATTTCAGTAATTCTCCAAGTTAGTTCTTACAAGCTCACCGGTCGAAGAGTGTTTAAGATGGCGCCGCTGCATCACCATTTTGAAATGTTGGGATGGCCAGAAATACAAATCGTGGTTCGATTTTGGGTTATTCATGGAGCTTTAGTTGCCGGAGGATTGGCTTTGTTTTACGCAAGTTGGGTAAGGGCATGATCGATTGGTCACGACACCACAGACAAAGTGACTGGACCAAAGTAAACGCTTGTGTGGTTGGTTTAGGAGTTGCAGGTTTTGCTGCTGCAGATGCGTTAATTGAAGTTGGCGCTCAGGTAACTGTTATTGATAACGGTAACGGTGAAAAGCAAAAAGAACACGGCACAGTTTTAGAAATACTGGGTGCCAAAATTTATTTAGATTACAAGGGTGAAATCCCTAACAACACAAACTTATTAGTGCTATCCCCAGGTGTAAGACCAAGCTCAGAAATAATAAATGAAGCCCAACAAAAAAATATTGAAATTTGGGGAGAATTTGAATTGGCCTGGAGATTGAGAACGCTTGATTTCCCAGCTCCATGGTTATGTATTACCGGCACAAACGGCAAAACCACAACATCGATGATGTTGTCTTCAATTTTGACTGCAGCCGGATTAAGGGCTCCTGCTGTAGGAAACATTGGTGATTCACTTGTTAGTGCTGTGATGGATCCAATTCCGGCAGATGTGTTAGCAATTGAAGTAGGCGCACCGCAATTACCTTTTGTTAAATCAATGTCACCACATTCTGCAGTGGTGTTAAACATGGCACCGGATCACATTGATTTTTTCAATGGATATGAAAACTATGCTAAGACTAAAGCTAAAGTTTATTCCCACGTTCAAAAATCTGCTATCTATAATGTGCAAGATGTTGCCACAGAAAAAATGGTGGAAGATGCAGATGTGGTTGAGGGAGCCAGAGCAATTGGTTTTACTTTAGGTTTACCAGGATTGTCAATGATTGGTGTGGTGGAAGATTTTATTGTTGATCGTGCTTTTCTTGAAGAAAGAAAAACACATGCTCAGGAACTTTGTGCAGTCGAAGACATACAACCAAACGCTCCGCACAACATTGCTAATGCATTGGCAGCAGCAGCACTAGCTCGTTCCTATGGTGTGGAAGCAGCTCATGTTCGAGATGGTTTGCGAAGTTTTGTCCCAGCACCGCATCGAATTGCCACGGTGGGCCAATTTAAAGGTGTTACCTACATTGATGATTCCAAAGCCACAAATTGTCATGCTGCGCAAATGTCTTTAAAAGCTTATGAAAACGTGATTTGGATTGCTGGTGGACAAGCCAAAGGCCAAGATTTTGCTGAACTTATCAAACAAAATAGTAAGAACATGAAAGCTGCGGTGTTACTCGGTCAAGATAAAGAATTAATTGCCGAAACGTTCAAAATGATTGCCCCAAATATTCCGGTCAAAATAATTGAAAGAACAGATGATAACGCAATGACAGATGTAGTAATTGCCGCTAGCGAGTTTGCGCAAAGCGGGGATACAGTTTTATTAGCACCAGGTTGTGCTTCATGGGACATGTTTAAGGACTACCGGGCACGCGGTAACGCGTTTGCTGAAGCCGTTATTAAAACACAAGGCGGCAAATAATGGTTACACAAAGTGGTGTAAAAAATATGATTCCGGTGCGACAACCAGATCTTTCAGGTAAACTTTATTACGCTTTAGTGATTGCGACTTTTGGCCTGCTTTTTATAGGCATGGTTATGATTTTGTCAGCATCAACAACTGTTTCATATAAACAATTCAATAATCAATACATAATTTTCTTAAGACAGTTAATGTTTGCTGCAATCGGTGTAGTTATAATGATGGCAATTTCACGATTGCCAAAAGTTTTCTTTTTAAAGTGGTCCATAGTAGCTTTAATAATTTCGATTGTATTACTGATTTTGGTGCTAATTCCAAGTATTGGTATTTCGGTAGCAGGACAAAGAAACTGGATTAGTTTGTGGGGGCCTTTCAGGTTACAACCCAGTGAAGTTGCGAAATTGACTTTAATTGTGTGGGGATCAGCAGTGCTAAGTAAGCAGATTAGATCCAAGACAACGACATGGCAAAATTTACTAATTCCTGTATTCCCGGTGGGATTAATTATTTCTGTATTAGTCATTGCAGAGGGAGATCTTGGTACAGCTTTAATTATTGGTCCGATTTTATTGTCCCTATTTTATGCTGTGGGTGCACCATTGAAATTATTTACTTGGTCAGCTATGGCTGGCTTATTGGGAATCTTGTATCTGTCAATTCAAGAAACCTATAGAATCCAAAGATTTATGTCATGGATTAGTCCCACAGTTGAGAATCAAGATGCAGGTTGGCAGGTCACTCATGGAAAATATGCACTAGCTTCTGGTGGTTGGACTGGCATTGGCTTAGGAGCAAGTAGAGAAAAGTGGGGCTGGTTGCCGGCTGCTCACACAGATTTTATTTTTGCGGTAGTTGGAGAAGAACTTGGTTTAGTGGGCACAATTATTGTGTTGATTTTTATTGGCACCATCGCTTATGTGTCTTTAACTTTAGCCAGAGAAACAAATGATCGTTTTACTAAATTGATTGCAACATCAGTCATGGCTTGGATTGTGGTGCAATCAATAATTAATATTGGCGCAGTGTTGGGATTACTCCCAGTAACAGGTGTGCCCTTACCGCTGGTTTCTTATGGTGGTTCCTCTTTGATATTTACCTTGGCTGCAATTGGAGTATTAATGGCAGTTTTAAGGGCTGAACCGACTGTGAAAGCTGACTTGAAAAAGAAAAAATCATCAAGAGTTAACAAATGACAGTCATCGCCTTGGCCGCAGGTGGAACAGCAGGTCACATTGAACCAGCAATAGCTTGCGCTAAAGCCATTAAGAACTTAAACAATTTGACAGAAGTTTTTATTGTGGGAACAGATAAAGGTTTGGAAAGAAACATTGTTCCACAAAGAGGCTTAGAACTTTTCTTAATTCCGGCTACTCCTTTGCCCAGGAGTTTTAGTCTTGCCATGGTCACATTGCCTTTTAGAATGTTAGCTGCACAAAGAATTGCTCAAAAATTACTGGTAGACAGAAAAGTTGATTGCGTGATTGGTTTTGGGGCTTATGTTTCCTTACCTATTTATCTTGCTGCCCGAAAACTTAAAATCCCAATTGTTATTCATGAAGGTAACAAAAAAGCAGGATTGGCTAATCGCATCGGAAGTAGATTTGCCGCCCAGATTTTTCAAATGTTTCCAGATTCAATTAAGGGTGCCCAAACTGTAGGTATGCCACTTCGTGCAGAAATTTCAAATTTAGATAAAAATTTGATGCGAACAACAGCTAGAAAGAATTTTAATTTAGATGAAAATAAACAAACTTTACTGGTTTTTGGTGGATCTCAAGGTGCATCCTCAATAAATAGAGTTTTAGTTAATTGTCTTCCAGAATTTGAAAAACTTAACATACAAGTACTACACGCCATTGGTAATAAAAACACGATTGATCAGAGCACGAAACGATTTGGTTTTTATCATCCAGTTTCCTATATTGACAAAATGGAATTGGCATATGCTGCCGCAGATTTGGTAATTTCCAGAGCAGGTGCCATGACTATTGCTGAACAAACTGTTTTAGCGATGCCAGCAATTTATGTTCCTTTTGCGGTAGGCAATGGAGAACAAACCAAAAATGTGGCACAACTTGTTAAAGATGGGGGAGGAATACTTATCCCTGATGCCGAATTGACAGCGGAATTGTTAGTGCATCAAGTAAGCGAACTGATACAAAACCCCAGCAAATTGCAAGAACTGTCACAGGCCGCCAGTGGTCATGGGTTGCGCGATGCTGACAAGAAAGTTGCTCAAAGCGCGTTAGCCTTAGCAAATGCACATAACTAGAGTCAGTAAATGACATTAAACAAAGAGATTTTCGATTTAGGAAAAGTTCACATTTTAGGTTTAGGTGGTGCAGGCATGTCTGGCATTGCTCGGTTGCTGTGCGCACAGGGAGTGGAAGTTAGTGGCACGGATGCAAAAGAATCAAGAAGACTTGAAGCTTTAAGAAAAATTGGCGTGAAAGTATTTGTGGGACATTCTCCACAAAACTTAAGCGATTGCCAAACCGTTATTCATTCCACAGCGATAAAGGAAAATAATCCTGAATTAATGGCAGCAAGAGAAAAGAATTTAAAAGTATTGAGAAGAGCAGATGCTTTAGGAGTGCTCACCAGGCAGTTTGAAACTATTGCAGTCTCAGGCACTCACGGCAAAACCACCACTACCTCAATGGTCACTGTTGCTCTACAAGCCTGTGGCGAGGATCCATCATTTGCAATTGGTAGTGAGCTTTCCGAAACTGGTTCAAATGCGCACCTAGGTGAGGGAAACACTTTTGTGGTCGAAGCTGATGAATCAGATGGATCATTTTTATTTTTATCACCCAAAGTGGCGGTGGTAACAAATGTTGAAGCAGATCACTTAGACCATTGGAAAACTTTAGAAAACATAGAAAATGCATTTGTGGAGTTTTGTGAATTAACTAAAACTAGAGACGGTTTTACAGTTATTTGCCTAGATGATAAAGGCGGAAAAAATTTGGTAGAGAAAGTTAAGACAAAAGGTGTAAAAGTCATCACTTATGGAACAAACCAATTAAGTGATTTGCAAATTACAAACTTAAAACTGGGTCTTCCTGGACCAAGTTTTGAAGTCGTATATCTTGGCCAGAACCTAGGCAAGATTGAATTGAAAGTTTTGGGTTTACATAATGCTCTCAACGCTGCTGCAGCTCTTTGTGTTGGGTTAGGTTTAGGAAAAGAATTTGAAAGTTTGCGAAATGGTATTTCTAAATTTACCGGTACAAAAAGAAGATTTGAATATAAGGGAAGTGCAGATGGGATCAGAGTTTATGACGATTACGCCCATCACCCAACAGAAATCGAGGCAACACTAAAAGCTGCTCGAGAAGTTGTCCAAGGGGGAAGTGTTGTGGTCGCTTTTCAGGCGCACCATTATTACCGCACTGCGCTATTTAATAAAGAATTCGGTGCAGCTCTTGGATTAGCGGATCAAGTAGTGGTGTTAGAAGTTTTTGCACCTGGGGAAGAGGCAATCCCTGGAGCAAGTGGTCAAACAATGGCATCACTTGTGCCACTGCCACAAGATCAAGTTATTTTCGAACCTTCCTGGTCAAAAGTTGCTCAACAATTAGTTAACAGAGCAAAACCAAATGACATCATTATGACTTTAGGAGCTGGCGATATAGGACTACTAGCACCAGAGGTTCTTACTCTTTTAGAAGCCCGACAGAAATCGTGATTAGAAAAAAAATCCGTCGAAGAATTCTTTTTGTCGTATTTTTAATTTCAGCACTGGCTTCAACATTTTTTTACATTGGCTGGTACTCAAATTTGTTAATTGTGAAAACTATTGAAGTTAGAGGAGCCAAAGAAGTACCGGTCCAAGTAATCACTCAAACAGCCAATGTGAATTTGAATACCCAATTGTTTCGCGTGCCAATAGCCACTGTGGCTGAAAGACTCAGCATGATTTCTCAAATAGACAGAGCCGAGGTGAGAAGGGGATGGCCTTCTACGTTGGTGATTGACATTAGTGAAAGATCCCCAGTTGCGCTAACCGATACTGCGGCAGGCAGATTCTTAGTTGATCAATCTGGTTTCCCATATCTACCTGCACCCGTTGCTGCCAATTTTCCGTTAATAAGTGGACCAGATGATAAATCCCGGGCCGCCAGCATTTTAGTTTGGCAAAGTTTTCCTGACTGGTTGAAAGCCGAAATCACAATCACTAATGCAGAAAACCCAAACTCGATTTGGTTAATGATGACTAGTGGTAGGAAAGTGTTATGGGGCAGTGTTGATAAAGCTCAAGATAAAAGTGCTGTGTTAAAAGTTTTAAGAAGAATGGCAGGTTCAACATACGATGTTTCCATACCTGAATTTCCGGTAGTCAAACCTTAATTAAAAAGGAATGTCTTCATCGTTTTCGCTAACTTCAGCTAACGATGCGACAAGACCTAAAGCTTTAGCAACACGATCATCATTGCTTAGTAACGGAATCGAAGAATTCTCAATAATTTCGCCAGTCTTAAGGTCAACTTGCAGTCCACCGATATCTGCTTTTACTTGTTCGGCATTGGCAAATTCGCACCACTGGCTTACTTTGCACCAATTACACGGTGGATTAGAAGAAGGCGCAAAAAGTGTGTCACTAGCCCAGGTATCAACTTGTTCAGCTAGTTGTGACCAAGCAGCAAGTTTAACTGTTTCATCATCACAATCCCAGGTTATGATTTTACATTCATCACTGGATATTAGTTCTAACTCAACTCGTTTATTTTTAAAATCACCAAGTTTTGTTAAAACATCTTTGGGTAAAGCATTCTCAACCATCAATCTAATTGCCAAAGGCAATTGTGGATAGATGTTGAAATAGATATCATTCTCTAAATCTTTGATACTGGAAACTGTTTTCATTTCTCGCCACACCAAATCTTCACCATTTTTATAAACAAGATCAGGTCTGGTGCTGATTGAAATATCTGCATCAGTATCAAGGGCCTCCACAGCTATTTCAGTGGCAACTTGAGAATCACTATTTATAGGACAAGTTAATTGATGCTGAGCAAGAAACGGCAACGCAACATTTGCTTCATCTTGATTCCAACTGAGCTCTATAGCTATTACTCCCAATGAGGTTGGTGTTGGTAGATCAGATATTTCGCAAGCTTTTGATCTTTTGTGTGCTTGCTCTAACCAAGCATGAACCAGCAAACCTCTTTGTTGAGCTGAGTTTTGAGTTTCCGGTTTGGTTCTTAAGCCAAGTTCATCTTGCAAAAAATACTGTCGCGGACATCTTCGATAAGTGTGAAATTTAGAAGGTGAATAAGCCTTAGGCCAAGGAGCAAAAGCAGTAATACCTAACAGACCTGGTCGATTAGGTAAAGTTTCACACATTGTGTTAGCTCTGCAGCTTCTACAATTTGGTCCAGATTTTTGAGTTCCACCTTTAACGCGTTCAATTATTGTGGGCAAAGATTTTGTAAACAGGTTGCGAGCATCTTCTACACTTGCTGTTAAAACAATTGCTTGACTGGCATCAAGGCAACCAATTTCTCTGATTCTGACTTCTTGAGCGGGGGCTAAAACTTTATAAATTGGATCTCGCGGAGAACTCCAACTTGGTTCACTGTGTGGAACCCCATCAGCAAGAATTCGGGCTATCACTCCTGCTCTAACAGGATTGAGAGTTGTTAAACCTGCTCTGGAAAATTTTAACGCTCTAAATTCTCTAACTTTTCCATCATGGGAAGTTAAATATATCCCCCACGCAAACCATTCTGTATGTGAATCTTCGGTGTCATCAAATGCTTGAATTACTTCCAAATCGGTGAAATCAATATTGTGTGCCATATCTTCAACACGAGCTTTTTCCCAAGCAGTCAAATATCCAACTAAAGCATCAACGGCCCATAACTTATGAGATTTCTCAACGTGGCCGCGGGATTTACTAATCGCATCATTTATGGCGATTTCAGCAATCTCATCTTTGTCTTCAAATTCGTGAATCACTTTTTCGTTACTGATACTGGACAAAAGTGCATCTCTAACAATTCCTAATGGAAAAGATTCAAACGGGGGATAGCGAAGTTGTAAGTATCCTTCCCCAATTTTTGCGGCAGGTCTTGATTTAAGAGAAATAAAATCATGGCAAGCTCTGTTGTTTTCTGCACCGACTTGCGAAGCAGAAATTCTTAAGAAACCTGCAGTGGTTACCGGGAAACCAGGTAGCCAGTCGTGTGGAATTTGAGTGGTCATAATTCTGGTACCTCGAAGGGCAACATTTCCATTCCAGCATTTGGATTACTTGCATTACTGCGGACTCTTTTTTCGACGTTTAAAGTTGCTAACAAACTTTCAGATTCAGCTGTCCCAGGCATAGGGGTTTTGGGAGTTTTTGCCGGACAAGCTTTTATGAAAGCACAAGATTTGCACGCGTTACCAGGATTTGCCATCCAAGTTTCTTTTTCTAAAGAAGAATCCATTTTTCTTCTGGTGGTAACTAAATGTTGAACAGCTCGATCAAGTGCAGATTTATAGGTAGGTCTTCTAACTCGATCTCTACCAGGTAAATAAATAAGTTCTACTTCTCCAACATCTAAGCCGTTTTCTTTCAAACCAGCTGCATAAAGCATCACTTGGCGTAGTGAATCAGTTAAATACTGTGGTGCTGGTCTTTTGGAAGTTTTGTAGTCGGTAATACGCACCACACCTTCTCGAGTCATTCGATCTAGTCGCCCATAAAGTTTCACAGATTCAAAAATGGCGGTCACTGGTCGTTCTAGATCTTCCAGATCAATCTTTAGTTGGGTGGGGTCTTCTAAGTCAAAATATCCCTTGAGAGACTCAGCACTTTTATCTTTAAGAGTTATTAAATCTTCCTCTTTTAACCAAGACTTGTTGTGTTCAATAACAACTTCACCTGTATCGCGTAATAAATTCCAGGCCACTTCTTTAGTCCTATTCTCTGCTTTAATCTTTAAGAAATTCTCTAAAACATCATGAACAAGTGTGCCAATTATTTGCGGCAATCCTGAAGGTTCGCGCCATCCCGCAACTGAGGAGAACCAATAGGCCAAAGAACATCTATCAAAACTTGATAATTGACTGGGTGAGACATGCTTTGGCAATTGATTACCAATGTCAGCTACTTGTACGGCAACCAGTTTTTCTTCTGACATTGCTTTATTTTTCGAAAGTGTAGAAAACTTTCATCTACATCGACTTAACAGCGGAAACAACCTTGGACAATGAATCTTTAGCATCACCAAATAATAATGTTGTTTTGTCGTTGAAAAGTAATTCGTTTTCCACACCCGCAAATCCTGGACGCATGGAACGTTTCATAAATACAACTTGTTCAGCTTGATCGGCATTAAGAATTGGCATCCCGAAAATTGGGGAAGTCTTGTCTGTTCTGGCAGCAGGATTTACTACGTCATTTGCTCCCACCACCACAGCTACAGTGGCGCTGGCAAATTCAGAATTAATTTCATCCATTTCTTTTAATTGCTCATAAGGAACATCAGCTTCGGCTAGTAAAACGTTCATATGTCCAGGCATACGCCCTGCAACTGGATGAATTGCATATTCAACTTCCACACCTTTAGAAATTAATAAATCAACCAATTCTCTTAAAGATTGTTGTGCTTGAGCAACTGCTAAACCATAACCTGGAACAATAATCACTTTCGATGCATAGGCAAGCATGATGGCAATGTCGGTTGGTCCAGCACTTTTAACTGGTCGATCAACTGCAGAAGTTGTAGCAGTGGTTGCTCTGGCAGTGAACGCACCAAACAAAGTTGAGGTTAAAGGTCTGCCCATAGCTTTAGCCATAAGTTGGGTTAACAACGTTCCTGAGGCTCCAACTAAAGTTCCGGCAACTAATAACAAGACGTTATCTAATACATAACCACTTGCTGCTACAGATAAACCGGTAAATGCATTTAACAAACTGATCACGATTGGAACATCTGCGCCACCTACGGGAAGTACAAACAAAATTCCCATAACTAAAGACAAACCAACTAGTGTCCACAAGGCCCAATTTTCTGGACTAATCATTAAGTAAACAGACATTACTAAAGTTGCGATTGCTGTACCTATTGTTATGAAACGACCAAAAGGTAATACAACTGGTCTTGAAGTCATTAATTCCTGCAATTTTAAGAAAGTAACAATAGATCCGGTGAAAGAGATTGAACCGATGACGACTGTGAAAACTGTGGCAAACAAAGCAATAAAGCCATCTGTTGTTCCAGATTTTAGGAATTCAATTGAGGAAACAGCCATAGCTGCTCCGCCACCCACACCGTTAAACAATGCCACCATTTGGGGCATCTGTGTCATTTGAACTCTTTTAGCTGCAACAAAACCAACAATTGTTCCTATGGCCACGGCAACCAAAATTAATGTTAAGTGTTTTAAATTACTTTCAGAAAAGAAAACAATAGCTACAGCTGCAATCGCACCAACAGCACCAATTCTATTTCCAAGTCGTGCAGTTTTTGGTGAGGACAATGCTTTTAGTGCCAGAATAAAAGCAAGTGCTGCACCTAGATTTGCTAACTGAGACCAGGCTGGTGTCATTTCTTCTCACCAACTTTGTTTGATTTCTTTGATTTAAATAACTCAAGCATGCGATCAGTTACTACAAATCCACCAACCATATTAATAGTTGCCAAAACAATTGCAAACAACCCAAGAACTAATTCCAAATTATTATCGGCATGACCTGTGACAATTATTGCCCCAACTAAAATTACACCGTGAATTGCGTTAGCCCCAGACATTAGGGGAGTGTGCAAAATTGTGGAAACTTTGGAAACAACTTCAAAACCAACAAAAATGCTTAAGATAAATATTGTTAAAAATGCAATCTCGATACTCATCTAATTATCCCTGTCCTAATTCAGTTTTAACAAAATCATTAGTGATCTCACCATTGATTACTAAAGCGCTACCAGATACAACTTCATCGTCTTTGTCAATAACAAGTGAACCTTCTTTGACAATGAAGGAAAGTAATGAGATGACATTTCCGGCGAAAAGAAATGATGCATCAGGTGCCATGGAGGAAGCGATATTTTGTCCGCCCCAGATTTTTATGCCGTTGACGTCAACAATTTGTCCTGGAATAGATCCTTCAACGTTGCCACCATTTTCGGCTGCCATGTCTGCGATTACGGATCCGTATTTCATACCTTTAAGCATTGCTGCGGTAACTAGTCTTGGTGCAGGTCTTCCTGGAACCGCTGCAGTTGTAACCAAAACATCTGCTGCAGTGATGTAAGGAGTTAAAAGTTCTTGTTGAAGTTTGGTACGTTCTTGATCCATTTCTTTGGCATAACCGCCACTTCCTTCTACAACGGGTAATGCTAATTCGATAAA
>CAMATO010000025.1 GCA_945861165.1 Bifidobacterium breve
ATTTGTCATAGCGCAATAAAGCAAATGAAAAAAAACAAAAAAGGCTTTATTGTCAATGTTGGATCCATGGCCGCCTGGACCACCAGTGGTACTTATTCAGCTGCAAAAGTTTGGCTAACTTCATTTAGTGAATCACTAAATACTAACTACCGGGATTCAGGAATAAATGTAACTGTGGTGGCACCAGGATTTACGAAAACTGAATTTCACCAACGAGCCAATATGTCAATAGCAACAATTCCTAACTGGATGTGGATGACCACCAATTTGGTTGTGAAGGATTCACTTAAAGCAGTTTTTAAAGGTCAAGCGGTGGTAATTCCTCATTTGAAATACAAATTGTTGTATTTGATCCTTCGGATATTACCAAGAAATATTGTGCGAAAGTTTTCTAATTCTTATCAGTCTCGCCGGCAATAAGCTTTACAGCTTTAGGTAAAGCAGAATCAATTTCTTCAACAAGTAGTTTCCATCCTCTAACTTTTACTTGCTCTACCCAAATAGCTGAGTCTTCTCTGGATTGGATGTAAACCACAGGAGCATTTGGCCAATCTTCAGTTAGCGGCACAGAGTCAAAATAATGTTCTAACCATTGTGAATTTGGTGTGGCAACTTGATTGGGCGCAGGCAAAGTTCCATCAATAAAAACGTATCCAGCAAGTTTTCGAAAACTTGCTCGCAAACCACTACCGACTCCTGGTAACAGAGTTCCTGATCTTTCTTGGGCCACCAAGATAATTGGGGTGGTGTTAGTTACTTGCATACAAATATTGAAGACAGCTCCGGCTATATCTTCACGAGCCGATTTAGCACTCGATGTCCTTATCACTACATCAAATAAGGATTCTGCTAACGGATTTTTTTCAAAAGGGTCAGATATAAATACAGTCACTGGTTGGGTAGGAATTGCGAAGGGATCCACACCAATAGTCTGCTCTATGGCTATTATCGAAACTATGACCCATCTGACTTCACTTCTTCCTTCCTCACCACTTAGTTTTTTAAATCCTGAAACATTATTAACAGCTGCTGGACAATGGGCTTTTGTTGTGGTCTTGGTCATTGTTTTTGCTGAATGTGGACTGTTAATAGGTTTCTTTTTACCGGGGGACTCTTTACTTTTTGCGACAGGCTTGTTTATTGCAACAGGTTTAATTGATGTGCCATTGTGGTTAGCACTAATTCTTATTCCCATTGCTGCAATTATTGGAAATCTGGTTGGATATTGGGTTGGTTATCGGGTAGGTCCAACGTTATTTAGAAAAGAAGATTCTCGAATATTTAAAAAAGAATACGTTGAAAAAACTTCAGAATTTTTTAATGAATATGGTAAACGTGCCATCATCATGGCTCGCTTTGTGCCAATCGTGAGAACTTTTATCACAGCTATGGCAGGGGTAGCCAAAATGAACTACCGCGATTACGCACTGTATTCAGTAGTCGGGGGAATTATTTGGGGAACAGGTTTAACTTGGTTAGGTGCACTACTAGGTAAAATTGAATTTGTGGCAAACAATATTGAATTGATGGCTATTGCCATAATTATTATTTCGTTTATTCCAGTTTTTATGGAGCGAAGAAAAATGAAAAAGAAAGCTTAAGCTAAACCTAATTCTGATAAAGAAATAACAGCAACATATTTCAAACCAGCATCTGTAATTTTTTGACCAGATCCTCGATCTACGACAACAGCAACGCCAACCACAATTGCGCCTGCTTCAGTTAATGCTTCAACTGCAGTTAAAACTGAACTGCCTGTTGTAGAGGTATCCTCAACAGCTAAAACTCTTTTACCTTTAACATCTGATCCTTCAATTCTTTTTTGTAAACCGTGAGCTTTACCTTCTTTTCTGACCACAAAAGAATTCAAAATTCGACCATTTTGTTTGGCCACATGCATCATTGCTGTTGCCACTGGATCTGCACCCAGGGTTAAACCACCAACTGCTTCATAATCAAAATCTTTAGTTGCATCCAACATTGCTTGACCAACTAAGGGAGCAGCTACTGCATCAAGGGTGACTCGTCTTAAATCAACGTAGTAATCAGCCTCTTTGCCACTGGAAAGTGTAACTTTGCCATGCACCACGGCTTTTTGTTTGATCTGTTCAATTAATTCAGACTTGACACTCATAAGAATTACCTTAATCGCTAAGTCGCAGAAACACTCGCACCTGGATGTGGAATACTTAGAAACAAGAGCAACTAATTATTTTACTTACTTGAAAAGGGATTAACTTGAACACTGAGCAATTAGAAAAAATGAAAACCGGTAAAGGTTTTATTGCAGCCCTAGACCAAAGTGGTGGAAGTACTCCTAAAGCTTTGAAGCTTTATGGCATTGAAGAATCTGCTTATTCAGGCGAAGAAGAAATGTTTGACTTGGTTCATGAAATGCGAACCAGAATAATTAAGAGCCCCTCATTAAATGCTGAAAGAACTTTGGGCGCCATCCTTTTTGATATGACCATGGAAAGAACAATTGATGGTAAAGGAACAGCAGAATACTTATGGGAAAATAAGAAAATTGTTCCATTCTTAAAAATTGACAATGGTTTAGCTGCAGAAGAAAATGGCGTTCAAGTAATGAAATCCATTCCAGAACTTGATGATCGCCTAGCCAGAGCAAACGGGCACAAAGTATTTGGAACCAAAATGCGTTCAGTGATTAAATTAGCCAATCGTAAAGGAATTCAACAAATTGTGGATCAACAATTTGAAATTGGTAAAAAGATTTTGGCTGCAGGACTCGTTCCAATTATTGAACCAGAAGTTGATATTAACTCACATGAAAAAGAACAAGCCGAAGGAATTCTCAAATTAGAAATTCTTGATCAATTAAATAAATTAAGAGATAACCAAAACGTGATGTTGAAATTAACCCTGCCATCACAAGTTAATTTCTATTCAGACCTTGTTGCTCACCCACGAGTAATTAGAGTGGTGGCCTTGTCTGGTGGATATTCCAGAGATGAAGCAAACAAAATGTTAGCTAAAAACAATGGTGTTATCGCAAGTTTTTCTCGTGCGCTAACTGAAGGTTTATCTGCGCAACAAAGTGATAAAGAATTCGATGATGCCTTGGACAAAGCTGTGCAAGGTATTTATGAAGCTTCCAACACCTGATCTAAATTAAATAAAACGTGCCAGCAAAAGTTGCAGTAATTGGCTCTGGCATTTCAGGTATAGCTGCAGCACATAAATTAGTTGAAAACAATTGTGTTGTCACTATCTTTGACCAAGGTAAAAATCCGGGTGGAAGATTAGGGTTAAGGTCTTTAAGAAATATTCCCTATGTAAATAGACCAGTTGATGTTGGTGCTGCATATTTTACAATTTCTGATCCAATATTTGAAAGTAAAGTAAATAACTGGACAGAACTTGGCTTAGTTCATGAATGGACCGATACCTTCCACGTTTTTGATGATTATGAAATAACTACCACAACTGGGCCGATGCGTTATGCCACCAAAAATGGTTTAAGAAGTTTAGCAATTCATGAGTTAAGTGAATTAACAAAAAAAGGTGTCACAGTTTTACAAGAAAGAAAGATAGAAAAGGTAAGTGTTAGTACTAACAATGTAAAAGTAGATAATGAAAAATTTGATGCTGTTGTGTTAGCGATGCCCGGAATTCAAGCAGCCAGAATTATTGAAAATGATGAATTAGCTTATGAACTAAATAAACAAAATTGGGCAGCAGCTTTATCTGCCTGGTTTGTGATAGATGCTGATTGCCCAAAATTTGATGCCATGTTTGTGAATAATCACGAAGTTGTGTCGTTAATTGTGAATGATGGCAAAAGACGGGGAGATAATGCTCCAGTTATTAATGTTTTAACTACACATGAATATGCCCAACCAAGATTGGAAAACTTCACCAGTTATGTAACTGAAGTAGTTGATCACGCTTTAGAAATTTGGAACATTAAAAGTGAAGTGGTAGAAAAAGGAATTACCCGCTGGTCCATAGCTCAACCCAGTCCAAGTTCACGCCCAGAAATGCCTCAACACATGGCCATTGTTGGGGATGCATACAGTGAAAAGCCTCGAATTGAATCAGCCTGGCTAGATGGTGTTGCGGTGTTAAATCAACTCGGCAGTCTCAACTAGATTCGTCCAGGCAAGTTTTTAAATGATAAGGAAAATATAAATGCCAGCCATCGTTTTACTCGGAGCACAATGGGGCGATGAAGGCAAAGGTAAAGCCACAGATTTATTAGGACATCGAGTTCAATATGTGGTTCGTTACCAAGGTGGAAATAATGCGGGGCATACCGTAGTAATTCCTACCAAAAATGGTCCAGAAAAATTTGCGCTACATCTGCTTCCTTCCGGAATTCTTACCCCAGCAGTTGTTCCAGTAATTGGTAACGGCGTAGTAATTGATCCGGCAGTTTTATTAGCTGAAATCAAAGGACTAAACGAAAGAGGAATTGATACCTCTAAATTAAAGATTTCTGCAGATGCACACATTATTACCAGTTATCACGTGATGTTGGATAAAACTATTGAAAGATTTTTAGGTAAGTCAAAAATTGGTACCACTGGACGAGGAATTGGTCCTGCTTACGGTGACAAAGTCAGCAGAGTTGGAATTAGGGTACAAGATTTATATGACGAATCAATTTTGAGAAAAAAAGTTGAAGGATCTCTTGCTTCAAAAAATCAAACTTTAGTTAAAGTTTATAACAGACGAGCAGTAGATGTTGAGCAAATAGTTTCAGAATTATTAAGTTACGCCGATAAATTAAAACCATACTTAGCTAATACCTCGTTATTACTTCATGAAGCATTAGAACGTGGTGACAATGTTTTACTTGAAGGCGGGCAAGGAACATTACTTGATGTTGATCATGGAACTTATCCATTTGTTACTTCCTCAAATCCAACAGCAGGTGGAGCAGCGACTGGTTCAGGAATTGGTCCTACCAAAATAACTAGAGTTATTGGAATTGTTAAGGCTTACACCACCCGAGTCGGCGAAGGACCATTTCCTACCGAACTGTTGGATGAAAACGGTGAACGGTTAAGACAAATTGGTGGTGAAGTTGGAACCACAACTGGTCGACCTCGAAGATGTGGTTGGTATGACGCAGTCGTTGCTCGCTATGCCACCAGAATTAATGGTTTAACAGATTTCTTTTTAACAAAACTAGATGTGCTTAGTGGTTTTAAAGAAATACCAGTTTGTGTTGCCTATGAAATTGATGGAAAAAGATATGACGAAATGCCCATGACCCAAACACAGTTTCATCACGCCAAACCAATTTATGAAATGATGCCAGGTTGGGCAGAAGACATTTCTGAAGCCAGAAAATTTGAAGACCTGCCTACTAATGCTCAAAAATATGTGGAGTTTTTGGAAAAGATTTCCGGGGCTCCGATGAGTGCCATAGGCGTGGGACAACACCGCGATGCCACAATCTCTCGTCGTGACCTGATTAACTAATACCTATGTCAAACGAATTCATCGCTAACCCTGAAGAGGGTAAAAGGGTTTTTGATCTTGATCGCGCCCATGTTTTTCATTCCTGGAGTGCACAAGGCGCAATTAAGCCTTTAGCAGTTGCTGGTGCCCAAGGATCTTATCTTTGGGATTATGACGGAAAGCAATACTTAGATTTTTCTTCACAACTTGTTAACACAAATATTGGTCATCAACATCCAAAAGTTATTAAAGCAATTCAAGATCAAGCAGCAAAATTAATTACCATTGCGCCACAACACGCAAACGATGTCCGCGGAGTTGCAGCTAAAAAATTAACTGAACTTGCACCTGATGGTTTTAATCATGTTTTCTTCACTAACGGTGGTGCTGATGCAATTGAAAACGCTGTTCGTATGGCAAGAATTCACACTAGACGCCACAAAATATTAAGTTTTTATCGTTCTTATCACGGCAACACCGGCACTGCTATTGCACTGACGGGAGATCCAAGACGTTGGCCTAACGAATTTGCTTACGGAGTAATTCATTTCTTTGGACCGTATCCTTATCGTTCTCAATTTTGGTCAAATTCTCCAGAGCAAGAAACCGAAAGAGCTTTGAATCATCTTGAATCGGTAATTAAATTTGAAGGACCAGCAACAATTGCAGCTATATGTATTGAAACAATTGTGGGAACAGCTGGCATTATTGCGCCACCTCCTGGATATTTAGAAGGCTTAAGAAAAATTTGTGACAAATATGGAATTTTATGGATTGCTGATGAAGTTATGGCCGGTTTTGGTAGAACTGGCGAATGGTTTGCTTTCCATCACGCAACTGCCAGACCAGACTTAATTGTGTTTGCTAAAGGTTCCAACTCTGGTTACATCCCAGTTGGCGGAGTAATTATTGATCAACCAATTTATGACACTTTTGTTGACAAAGTATTTCCAGGAGGACTTACCTATTCAGGTCATCCCTTAGCCACAGCTTCAATTGTTGCGACATTAGATGTTATGAAAGAAGAAAAAATGATTGAGAATGCCCGCGAAATTGGTAAAAATATTATTGGTCCAGCATTAAACAAAATGAAAGAAAAACATTCTTCAATTGGTGATGTGCGCGGTATGGGTGTTTTCTGGGCAGTTGACTTAGTTAAGGACAAGAAAACAAAAGAAGAATTAGTTCCTTATAACGCTTCCGGAAAAGACGCTACCCCAATGGCTGAACTTGGTGCTGAATGCAAAAAACTTGGACTGATGCCATTTATCAATATGAACCGTTTGCATGTAGTTCCTCCTTGCAATATCTCTGAAAGTGATGCGAAAAAAGGATTAGAGATTTTAGATCAGGCTTTTGCCGTTACCGATAAGTACGCCAGCGCCTAACAAAGCAAGTCTTGTGAAACAATAGGGATGTGGCAATGATCCCGGATGTTTTAGCTTCCCGGTACGCCTCTAACCAAATGTCAGATATTTGGTCTCAAGTGAACAAAATAATTTTAGAACGAAAACTATGGGTTGCAGTTATGAAAGCCCAAGCTGAACTTGGTTTAAATATTAGTGCCGCAACTATTTCTGATTATGAGAAAGTTATCGAAAAAGTCGATTTAGAATCAATCAGAAAACGTGAAGAAAAAACACGTCATGATGTTAAAGCCAGGATTGAAGAATTTAACTCTTTAGCAGGACATGAAGATATTCATAAAGGTTTAACCAGTAGAGATTTAACAGAAAACATTGAACAATTACAGATTAAAGAATCTCTAAGTTTAATACACGATAAAACTGTGGCCACTTTGTCACAATTAGCAAAATTAGCTACCCAATATTCAGATTTAGTAATGACTGGCAGAAGCCATAACGTTGCCGCTCAGAGCACTACTTTGGGTAAAAGATTTGCTTCAGCTGCCGAAGAAACTTTGCAAGCATATTCTAAACTAAATAATTTAATTGAAAGTTATCCTTTGAGAGGGATTAAAGGACCAGTTGGAACTTCGCAAGACATGTTAGATCTTTTTGAAAATGATGAGAAAAAAGTTCAAAAACTTGAACAAATTGTAGCTAAGCATTTGGGTTTTGAAAACGTTTTAACAAGTGTGGGCCAAATTTATCCACGTTCTCTTGATTTTGATGTCGTCTCAACTCTATTTATGATTGCCGCAGGTCCTACTTCTTTAGCAACCACAATTCGTTTAATGGCAGGCCATGATTTAGTGACTGAAGGATTTCAAGCTGGTCAAGTTGGCTCATCTGCCATGCCTCACAAAATGAACACTAGATCTTGCGAAAGAATAACTGGGTTAAATGTGGTGTTACGTGGTTACCTAAACATGACAAGTGAATTATCTGGAACACAATGGAATGAAGGGGATGTTTCTTGTTCTGTTGTTAGAAGAGTGGCATTACCTGGAAGTTTTTTTGCACTTGATGGTTTGTTAGAAACCATGTTGACAGTTCTACAAGAATTTGGTGTCTTTAAAGGTGCAATCAACGCAGAATTGGAAAAGTATTTACCGTTTCTTGCCACCACAAAAATATTAATGGCAGCAGTAAAAAAAGGTGTGGGTAGAGAAGTTGCACACGATGCAATTAAGAAACATGCAGTGGCCGCAGCCTTAAGTATGAGGGAAGGCAATGCCCCAGATTTGATTAAACGTTTAGCTAACGAGAAAGTACTAAACCTAACTGAAGTAGAACTTAATAATTTGATGACAGATTCTCTAAGTTTTGTGGGTTTGGCCCAACAGCAAGTAAAAGTAGTTGTTGAAAAAGTAACTGAAATTGTGAAGAAATATCCGCAAGCAGCAAGCTATTTACCCAAACCAATTCTCTGAATTTTGGATTACAAGTGAATACATGGCTGGTGACTGGTGGTGCCGGCTATATCGGGGCACATGTTGTTAAGTCACTTTTAGAAAACGATTTTAAAGTTGTGGTGGTGGATGATTTATCCACGGGGCTTGAGCGAAAAATTCCTCAGCAAGCAATCTTTGAAAAACAAAATATTTCAGAAACAAAAAATTTGGCAGAAATAATGAAGAACCACAACGTAACTGGGGTCATTCATCTAGCAGCGAAAAAAGCTGTAGGCGAATCAATGACAAATCCCAGTCTTTATTATCAAGAAAACATAGGGGGAATAATTTCTCTGCTAGAGGCAATGAGTCAAGCAAATGTTAAGAAAATTGTTTACTCCTCAAGTGCAGCAGTTTACGGTGACCCTGTGGATGAAAAAGTGAATGAGAATTCAGAAACTAATCCTCAATCTCCATATGGTGAAACAAAATTAGTTGGCGAATGGTTACTAAAAGCGGACGAAAAAGCTCGTGATATTGAATGGATTGCTTTGAGATATTTCAATGTTGTTGGTGCAGCCCATCCAGAATTAGGCGACACAGGTGTTAACAATTTAGTGCCAATGATTTTTAGGGCTTTAGACAATAAACAAAGACCACAAGTATTTGGAGATAAATATTCAACACCCGATGGCAGTTGCATCAGGGATTACATTCATGTTTTAGATCTTGCGAACGCACATGTCTTAGCTGCACAGAAACTAATGGTAGAAAAATATTGTGGGATCATAAATATTGGCACCGGTCAAGGTTTTAGCGTTAAGCAAGTCATGGAAATAATTTCAAAAGTTATTGGTAAAGATGTTAATTATGAAATTTCTCAACCTAGGCCAGGAGATCCTGCTCAAACAGTGGCTGATGTTAAAAAGGCGGCTAGTGACTTAAAGTGGCAGGCCACCAATGATTTGGAATCAATGGTTACTTCTGCCTGGCAGGCTTGGCAAAAAATGCCACCCGCGAATAACTGATGTCTCCTAAACAAGGAGTGAGAAATCCACCCAGTAACCAACAGGGTTTAACAGCACTTATTGAAACTCTAAATTGTTATGGAGTTGGGTTAGAAATAAATAATCAAACTGAACAAACTGCTGTTAAATATTGTTTGCAACTTCTCCATGAATTAGCGCCAGGAAACAGTGTGGAAGTAAGGATCCCTCCTTATGCAGCTGTGCAAGTTATTCCGGGAATAAAACACACCAGAGGAACACCTCCAGCGGTAGTAGAAATGAAGGCTCGTATTTGGATTGAATTAGCGACAGGAAAAATAGCGTGGCAAGAAGCAATCAAAAGTGGAATTATTTCTGCTTCGGGCCAAAGAGCCGATTTGAGCACATTCTTACCATTAATCAGTGCTCAGGATTTAGCCAAATAGTTAATCCCAGTAAGGTTTTTTCAGTGAAGACAAATCGGATGATCAAATTTTTATTAGCTTCCACCTTGATTCTGGCAGGTTGTGGTGCTGCTGAAAACAATGCGAATCAGCGAAATAACAGCACCTATCCCAATAAAGGAATGTATGCCGGTCCGGTGGGCAGTGCTGAAAAAAATCTAAATGTTTTAGTTTGGCCGGGTTATGCCGAAGATGGAACCACTGATCCCTTAATTGATTGGGTAACCCCATTTGAAAAAAACTCTGGTTGTGATGTTTCCGTTAAAACATTTAACACCCCGCAAGAGGCTATTAATTTGATGCAAGCAGGTGGATATGACGTTATTTCAGCACCAAGTGAAACAACTTTTACCTTGATAGAAAATAACACCGTGCAACCTATTAATACTTATTTGTTAGAAAACTATTCGGATCTATTTGATGACCTTAAAGAGAGAAGCTGGAATAAAGTTGAAGAAAATATTTATGGGGTAGCCCAAGGCCGAGGAGTGAATCTACTCGGCTACAACATAAATAATCTGAGTAACCAGGTCATAAATTGGGATCAAACATTTAATTCGTCAAGTAAATTTGCTGGTAGAATTTCGGTGCAAGATACCCCCATGTCAATTGCTATCGCAGCTCTATATCTGATGAAAACAAATCCTGACTTAGAAATCACTAACCCTTACGCTTTAGACCTAAATCAATTTAATGCCGTCATGGAACTAGTCGTGAAACAAAAAAGTATGGTGGCCAATTATTGGACTGATTATTTTTCTGATCTAAATGCTATAAAAAATAGTCAAGTTGATATTGGGTTAAGTTGGCAATCAACTATTAATGCTGCTAACACTGAACAAAAATTGGTAGGTGGGGTTAAACCTATTGAAGGTACTACTGGTTGGGTAAATACTTGGATGATTTCCAATGTCACAAATAGTATTAATTGTTCATATATGTGGATTGATTGGATGACCAGTCCTCAAACCAATGCATTAACCGCAGAATGGTTTGGAGAAGCCCCAGCTAATAGAAATGCTTGCACACTAACTGCTGACAAGACTTATTGTTCACTTTTTAATGCGCAAGATGATAAATTTTGGTCAGATATTTACTATTGGGAGTATCCCCGCACTCAGTGCCTAGATGGCAGGAAAGAGATTCAATGTGTGGGCTATGAAGACTGGTTCTTAAGTTGGACAAATTTTAGAAATTCTTAAAATCAGTTTTATTAGACTAGTAAATAATTGGTAAGTCCAGTAAACATTTGTTGATTATTTGTGAGACAATAGTGACATGGCCCAATTAAAAGAACAACTTAAAAAAGACTTAACGGATGCTATAAAATCGCATAACCAAGTAGTTTCTGGAACAATTCGTATGGCACTAGCTGCCATTACCAATGAAGAGGTGGCGGGCAAAGAGTCCCGAGAATTAGCAGATCCTGAAGTGTTGTCAGTTTTAACTAAAGAAGCTAAAAAGCGTCGCGAATCTGTTGAGGCATATCTGCAGGCCAATAGAAAAGATTTAGCTGATAAAGAATCTGCTGAATTAGCTGTTTTGGAAAAGTATTTACCTTCAGCGTTAACTGAATCAGAATTGGAAGGCATAATCGCCCAAGCCATAACTGAAGCCAACACTCAAGGGGCCACAGGCATGAAAGCTATGGGCATAGTGATGAAAATTATTCAACCGCTAACAGTGGGCCGGGTCGACGGGACCCTTTTGGCCAATAAGGTCAAAGAAAAACTGCTTTAATCCCTAATATTGCCGAGCTTCGGCGAGTAGTTGTTCCACTTCAGCTGCCAGGTAGCGACGGTGGCCACCAATTGTTTTTATGCAGCGAAGTTTTCCGTTTTGGCTCCATCTGGAAACAGTCTTGGGATCGACTCGGAAAAGTTTGGCTACCTCTCCAGGGGTGAGCATTGGCTGTGACATGAACGGGCCTCCCTTGAACTAGATTCAATAATCCTCCCGAAAAGTCCCTTTTACAATAAATATTACTTTTTGACCGGTCACAAATGAGGTCATTCAAACCTATAATTAAGTGAACCAAAGTCGTCTTAAAAGTGCCCAAAATCAACTTTTCGGGGGTAGTGAAATGAAAGATATGGAAATTATAAATGACTTTGTTGATTTCCTGAAACATGATGGAATTACTTATAAAGAAATTTGTCAATTTTTGGTAACCGTAAGTTTGAAAGATCACGGATTTTATTGTTCAGTTTTTGCAGAAATTCAAAAAAATGGCACAGTAAAAGTGACTGCAAGTTTTGGCACTGAACAAAAAAAGATAGATGCTTGGCAAGATATGCCAATCGAAGCTAAAACTCCAGTTAACGATTGTTTAAGAGAAAATAGAATTGTGTGGATTAACACTTTGCCCCTATATCCCCAAGATTATGAATTATTAAATTCATTACCCACAGATGAGTATCTAAAAACTTTAATCGCGTTACCAATTAAAGATATTGGTAACCCAGTAGGAGCGTTAGCATTATTAAGCACTCAGAAATTAGAAATAGATAAGGATTTAGAGTTATTAATAACTAATTTAGCAAATCTTTCAGTGATGAGATTCAATACAGATTCAATCCATGAAAGTTTGATCAAATTAGTAAATGACCAAAAAACCCCTGTAGATACGGCTCTTTTGAGTGCCTTAACTCCTCGACAAAGAAAAATTTTCAAATTAATGATTGAAAAGAAAACAAATAAAGAGATTGCGGCTCAAATTGGTTATAGTACTTCAACTATTAAGCAGGAAACCATTTCAATTTATGAAATTTTAGGACTAAGAGGCCGCGAAGATTCCTATTTATTTAACGAAAAACAATAAGGACTATTTTAATTGATTAACTTCATAAAAAATAATTAAATAATTTATTCTTCTTTTTCAAGTTGTTCCCAGGCCGCTTCCATCTCTTCTTCTTTGGAGCGATTAGCTTTTAATTCTTGGGCCAATGCAGATAAATCTGTTTCCCCGGTGCCATATTTTAAATCGCGAGCAACTTTTGTTTGTTTGGCTTTTGCGCGTCCTCTACCCATGGTGATTTAGCAACACCTTTCATTCAGTAACGATCTTGACTAAGCAGGTTAAACCTGCGCCTTGATTTTAGTTCCTATCAAAATTTGGTGGATGGTTAATCAAAATATTTGATCAACCACCGACTTCTTAGTTATAAGCCTACAACTTGTCTGCCCTTCCTCAAGACAGCAAAATGACCCTAAATGTCTGATTTGTCGCGAAACTCCATTTTTTAGTGTCTCGGGCCTTAACCAGGGTAAATATTATTTGTCGGGATTGGTAGTTTTTAATATAAATTACCCGCTCCAACAGGGAGGTTTAAATATGTCGAACGAGGCAAATGAAAGCCCTAATTTACTTTCCCCTGGGGAAGTAGCTGAGATGTTTCGAGTAGATCCCAAAACTGTGACACGTTGGGCCAAGGCGGGCAAGCTCTCCGCGGTTAAAACCTTGGGTGGGCATAGGCGATATCACGCTCATGAAGTGCACGAACTTTTACGCAAAATTCAAGATAAATAACAACCTCCGGCTATGAGGCCGGGGTGCTTTATAGACCTACATGGCGTATCCTTAATCCCATCTAACCTACGCTTCGGTAAGTTACCAATCCGAAGGTTAGTGGCCCTTTAACTTAAGGATTAAACCCATGACGGCTCTTGGTCTTCCTCCAATTATTCAAGGTGGCATGGGTGCAGCTGTTTCTTCATGGGGCTTAGCAAAAGAAGTTGCCAAATGTGGTCACCTCGGAGTTGTCTCAGGAACCGCTTTGGAATCAGTGGTAGCCAGACGTTTACAAGATGGTGACACTGGTGGTCACATGAGAGAAGCTTTAAAACATTTTCCTTACCCTGCCATAGCAGATC
>CAMATO010000026.1 GCA_945861165.1 Bifidobacterium breve
GTAAATTTAGATTATTCCCTAATTGTAGAAGAAGCATCATCGGTAATTGATGCAATCATTCAAAAAGATGGAACTGCAAAATATGAGGCTGCACTAAAAGGGGCAGCAGACTTTGGTTGGACGGCTGAAGAATTGAAAAAAGATTTTGACGATGATATAAGAATTATTCAATTAGGTTCACTAACTTCCTACATTGAACCTGGAGCAAGCAATGTTGAAAAGTGGTTTTCTTACTTAAGAGACTCTGGCAAATTTTTGCTAACTTTTGACCCAAACATAAGACATCCCTTAGATGGTCAAACAGAAACAGCAGTCAGAAATCGTGCCAGAATTTTAACAAGTCTTGCCCACGTGGTGAAAGCTAGCGATGAAGATCTGCGGTGGATAAATCCTGATAAATCTCCGCGCGATTCAGCATTAGAAATAATCAAGAGTGGGGCATTACTTGTTGTTGTAACTTTAGGAAAAGATGGCGCATTTGCCATTAATAGAGAACAAGAATTTATTGAAGTCTCCACTCCTAAAATTTACGTTAAAGACACCATTGGCGCAGGTGATACCTTTGCTGCTGCTTTAATAACTCAAATTTTGGAAAAACAAATATTTGATGAGACTTCACTATCTAAATTGAATAAAACAGATTTAGCACAGATCCTGAGTAACTGTGCTTTGACTGCATCCATAACTTGTTCGAGACAAGGTGCTAATCCTCCGCATCGCCACGAAGTAACTTGGTAACATTAGAAATCCACCTAGGGAGATAAAATGACAACACTTAGCGCATCGCCATTCATAGTTGATTCCATCTGGCACAAAACTCGTACGTCAGCTTTAGCCCAAATTTCTGCTTTAACAGCCATAACTGTTTTAAGTGCTCAAGTTATAATCCCCCTTCCTTTTACTCCCGTGCCCTTAACTATGCAAACTTTCGCAATACTTTTTGGTGCTGCAGCAATTGGACCATTTAAATCATTGATTGCACAATTTGCCTATTTATCTTTAGCAGCACTTGGTTTACCTGTATTAGCTGGCGATAGAGGTGGCATCGAAGCAATTTTTGGTGCGACAGCTGGATACCTTTTTGCTTTCTTATTAGCAAGTTTTGTAGTTGGAAAACTTGCTAGCAGAATAACTACCAAGAGATTTCAAGGTGTTTTAATTGGCTACCTGGTGGGAAGTTTGATCATTTATGCCATGGGCGCAACTTGGTTAGCTATTTATACAGAAAAAGGTTTTTATTACGCACTATTAAATGGAGTAGTTCCATTCTTAATTGGTGATGCAATCAAAGCTGCCCTAGCTGCATCTTTACTACCAATTTCTTGGCGTTTGATTAATAAATAATTAATGGATTTATTTGTAGCACTACTTGCAGGTATGGCAAGTGGTTTTCTTAATGTTGTTGCCGGGGGTGGAACTCTGATTGTCTTCCCAACTTTGGTGGCATTAGGACTTTCCCCTTTAGTGGCAAATGTGACTGCGGCAGTTGGTGTTTTTCCAGGATCACTGGCAGGTAGTTGGACTTATCGAAAGGTTTTAAAAGAACAAAAACAACTAGCTTTAATAGCGGTGGTGTTGATGCCGATTTTTTCAATTATTGGCGCTCTGTTACTACTACTGCTACCAGAAAGAAATTTTGAACTAATTGTGCCATTCCTGATTGGTAGTGCTGGTATTTTGATCGCAATTCAACCTTTAGTTTATAAATTATTTCCCAAAAACAGTTACAAACTAGACTACAAAGTGATAATTCCTGGGTTTATTGTGTCAGGTATCTATGTCGGATACTTTGGTGCCGGCACCGGAGTAGTTCTACTGGCCATATTTGGTTTAGCTGGATTATCAAATATTCAACAAGCAAACGGATTAAAAAATCTTGGTTCCGGAACCGGTAATGCCATAGCAGCACTGCTGTTTATATTTTCAGGTTTAGTTGTTTGGCAAACTGCAATTTCAGTTGCCATTGGATCAATTCTAGGAGGAATTTTAGGAGGACGATTTGCTCAGAAACTTGATGCTTCCTATTTCAGAATAATCATTTTGTTTGTTGCCGTGATTGCCTCAATTTATTTATTTATTAAAAACTCTTAATATTTCTGCCCACTTTCCAGCCCATCTGTTCACTTAAACTCATAGCATCAATTCTTAAATACCAAATCTGTTTGAAAGCATTTATGCCATATTTAGCCCCATGTTCAAATCCTGCCATCATCCCTATGAGATCTGGGTTTTCAGATTGATTGATTTGTTTGCGCATTTCATTTAAACCAGAAATCTTATTTGCCTTTGTAACTGTTTCATAACTAATAAGCAATGGCGGAAAAATTGAGAAATCTAATTGGTTGACTGGGATTCCTAGCGTATTTGTCAAATTAATAGATACTTCGTACACGGTTTTATGGTTAGCGCATAACAGGAGTGCTAATAACATTGGATTTATTTGCTCTGAAATATTAGTATTACTGGTTTTAATTCCAGGTCTTTTGAATCTCCACAGCGGATAGTTCTTCATAAAATCTGTACAGACACTATTTTTATCAGCCAAATGATTGATGCCGTGATAAAGATTCGGGTGATTTATTACAGTTTCCCATTCTTTAGCACATTTAAGTAAACACTCAGAAATTCCTGCAACAGAAAGTTTTTGTGATTTCTGAGTGCTATTTATTAGGGCATCTAGGGCAAATAGGGTCAGCTGAAAGTTATGCGAAACAACTGAATCATAAGGTGGGGAACAAATTCCCCACTCACCATATTGTTGATTGATATTTTCTTTAGTTAAACCAGTTATGGCACTTCCCATAACATCACCAATTGCAGCACCCAACAAAGCACCTAGAATTCGATCTTGTCGGGAGTTAGGAATTGGTTTGGAGCGAAACATAGTTCTGGCAACTGGCAACATCTCAGCAACGATCATGTGCACCGCCTTGTTAGGCAAATTATAATTTAACTTGGTAAACAATTAGTAGTTTTTATTGTTTTATTCGTACCAGATTTGGGACGATGTATTTAACTATTTTTAAACTAGGGAAAGAATTCCTGCAGAAAAGAAGGCTAAGCCTATTCCTAGGAATTGAATACCAGTTAATTTCTCTTTCAAGAATGCCGTGGCCAAGATTACTGTGGCAGCTGGATACAGGGAAGCAATAACAGCGGCTATAGATAAGTAACCATCAAATGTAGCCAAAACAAAAACTGCATTGGCTGTGGCATCAAGTGCTCCCGACAAAATTACGAGAGCAAAAAGATTTGAATCATAACCTGATCTAAAGTTTTCTGACTTCTTATAAACGAAATATCCAATTACTAGAATTGATGACATTAATCTAGCGAAAACTAATGGCCACATCCCATTGTCTGAAGCAGCTAAACCAACCAAGCTTAAGAAAGTTCCGATCAATAACCCTGAAAAAATTGCTAACAGTAAGCCTTTACCGCTTACCACCAATTTTCCACCAGTTGGAGAAGTTTCCATACTTACCAAAACCACTGACATTATCGCGAATGAAATTCCTAACCAAGCGATCCAACTCAATTTCTCGCCCACAATTAATCCCATTGTTATTGGAACTAATGTTGAACAAGCTGCGGTAACTGGACTCATTACACCCATAGGGCCTATCGCTAAAGCTAAATACAAACTCCCCATCGCAAGAATTCCTACCACTCCTGCAAGTGAGCCAATAAATAAAGCGTTGAGAGTTATCTCGCCAGGAAGCATAACTGCATAAATTAGTAAGAACAGTAATCCAACCGGATAGGACAAAACCAAAACTTTACTTGCAGGTATTTTCTTGGATACAAATCCACCAAAGAAATCGGCAGTTCCCCACATCAGACTTGAGATAAGTGCCAAGAACGCTGCCATGGAAGTAACTTAGCGCACGTCTGGCAAAATGAAGGTATGGCTCTAATTTTGACCGATACATTTAACAGTGATTTTAAAGTCCGAGAAATAATTACTGCATTAAAAGATGTTGAGTTTCATAGAGAAAGAGCAAAATCTAAGAGTTTAAAGAAATTAGAATGTGATAACTCTAAACATGATCAATTAATTATTTCACGACAAATAGATTTCGATATCCCAGTGTCAGCACAGAAATTAGTTTCAAACCCCATTTCTATTTTAGAACAATGGGATTTTAATCTTGAAGAATCTGTTGAAATTTTGTTATCCATAACAAATATTCAAACAACAGTGAAAGCACACTTAGAATTTAAAGAAGAAAATTCTATGACGGTAGTAAATGTCAAGTCTGTGGTTGATTCTAAAATATTCTTGATGAGTTCTTTTGTTGAAGAATTTGTGTCCAAATATTGGAAAAAAACTTTAACTGAAGATTTTGCTATTCTAAATAAATGGATTGAAGCTTAATCGAGCTTTTCATTAAATATTGCCTCAAGTTCCATCTTTGTTGAATCGTAATCAACATGTAAAACTCCAATCATTCCCAACTCAGCAGCACCTTTAATGTTATGTGCTAGATCATCAACAAAAACAGATTCATTTGGTTTTACTTTTAACAATTCAAGTGTGTGGTGATAAATTTCTGCGTCGGGTTTTCTCATACCCACTTCCCCGGAAATAATTACTTCGTCAAACATGTCATCCCACCCATGTCTTGGATAATTATTACCCCAAGAATTAGACAAAAGGGCTGTCTTAATTCCTTTCTTTCGAGCACGATGTACTAACCCATTCATATCTGGTGCATGCTCAAAAAATTGAAACATTCTGTCAAGCAACCCTGTGGGATTAACTTTGATATTTCCAAGTGTCAAAAGTGCGTGAGCTAGTTCGACTTCAAAATCTGGTACCGACATCTCACCTTTTTCGAGAGCGTGAATGGGATTTATTCTTAATTCTTTTTCAACTTCAGGTCCTAACCACTCGTTGAAAACTTTGTAGTAAATGTCTAAATCAATATTTTCTTGACCGGTCCAATTAGTAAGCATGTGATCAAGTCCATTGGTGAGCACTCCGCCCCAATCAACTCTTAAAGCTGTGGGTTTCTTTTCAAGAGCTGTCATGAAAATTAGTTTAGTGCCTAGCCCACCCTCCTTAAAAAGCGTTTGTATTTCAGTGGTTTAGGTACTTCATTTCTTACAATCCTAGAAATGGAATCAAAGATTCTTATGATCTCTTGATCTCCTAATTCTCGAATAGATTCTGCCCTCAGCCAACTTTCTGAAAACAATTCTGGTCTTTCAGGAATCCTATGAATCGTAGCTATATCTGTCCATCTTCCTAATATTGCTTCAACTGTTTTTTCATATTTAACACCTAGATTAAAATCGTTGACTTTATTAACTAAGACCAACGGCTCTTTTTTTGTTATTTCTCTTAGAGCTTCAAGTGATTCACTAGCTCTAATTAGTGATAGTGGGGTTGCACTCAAGACAAAGATATTTATTGACGACATTTCCAAAACTTTAGGAATGTGATCAAACCTTTTAAAGATATCTACATCGTTTAAAGATGCATCACTTGACTCTGGAAGTACTGCACTCAGGTCACAAATTATGTTTGAGTAAATTTGTGAACACATATTTAGGACCTGAAGTAGCCCCTCTGTTCTTAGTTCGGGCCATCTTTTGGGATTAGTTATTCCAGTTAGTACATGCAATCCAGGATTGACTTCAATTACATTCTTTTCAATTGATTGGGTACTTAATCTTCCTTTCAGTGCATCATGCACAACTGACGAAATTCCCGGGACTTCACTAACTAAACCCAATGAAGAGTTAACACTGGGCGCTATTGCATCTAAATCTATTAGCAGCGTTGGAGAGTTTTTATCCGCCAAACTAAAAGCAATATTGATTGCCACACTTGTTCTTCCAGGTGATCCACTGGTCCCCCAAACACAAATCAACCCTGGAATTTCCTTGAAAACTTCTGGTTCATTACTAAATTTGTCTATATCGGTAATGTTCAATAAGTGGGAAATCAGCTGCTTTAATGATTTTCCAACTTCAGATTGGTTTATGACATAGTTTTGGAGAATTCCAAAGCCATTTAGTTTCTCGATGCTATCTAAATCATCTTGTAGAAATAAACCGTAAATATCACATCCAAGTTTCTTGGCATTTGCTATAGTTTCAGAATTTAGATTTGGAAAATCTGCACTTATAATTATTTTATTTGCTAAACCCAAATGTATAGCGGCCATTAAATCTACTGAATCGACGCATCTTCTTTTTATCTTAAGTTGTGTTTGCTCATTCAAGGTAGTCATTGCTTCAAGCTGCCAAGTTTGATCAGCCAAGGCTAAGAGAATGTTAGTTTTCACGTTGAACCAAATCGATTCCATCAACTCTGGCTGAATTAATTAGTTGCAAAACATTACTTTCTGGTACGGCAAGAACCACCGTAGTCACTCCACCAAAATTTGAATCTACTTCATCAATCCAAACGACAGCTAATTTAGGAATTATCAAAGTGGAGATTAAAGTTATTGGGTCACTAAACCAAACATCGACCCAGTCATTTAGCTCCAATAAGGGTGGCAAGTGACCGTTAGAAATTCTCAATGCCACGTTACGAAGACCAGATTTTATTCCAATATTTTCTGATTTTAAAAGAGTCCCTACAGTCAGTGGTTGCAAAGCTGATTTTCCAACTACGTCACTCTCCTTGTCTAGATAGTTATTAGCAACAACGCCTAGATCGACTTTTATTAGCTCCACACTTTGTTTATTGATAATTTGACCGGCGGTAATTGCTTTGGTGGTCATCCAAACTTCTTGCCTCTGACTGGCATTTTCAGCGTTCACGAAAAGAGTAACGCTAGCCAATAAGGAAATAATTAGCCCAAGAAACATATAAACCTTTTGACTCCTTTTGAGTTTTATTCGATTTGATGTTTGCACCCTGGATTTTCTGAATTTATTCATCAAAATCCCTATCCTTACTAACATAAATTACACAATGATTGAATATTGAGATTGTTGATTGATCATTGAAAACATCAAAATGATCTAAATAAACTGCTGAAATAGTTCCTGAAAGTATGTTTGATTTTCCTATACAAATTGCGACTTGTTTTTTTTCAATTAAATTCGATCTTAAAAATGATTGAAAGTTCCATTTACTTTGTAGAACTGATGCTGATTTTGTTCTATTTCCTAAATTTCTTATCGCTTGGATTGACTGAACAGGAAAAGTTAATTCTTTCTGACCTAACTCGACACAAATATGATCGGATGCAACTTCACATAATTTGCCGGTTATAGTTTTCAATTCATTGATTTCAATACATACTTCTTTGCTGATATCACTTCTGAGGCGATCAAATAAATTGATTTGAAACTGCTCAGTTCTTATTTGTGACTGTAGTAAAATGCTTTCTTTTTGCATCAAGAAACCGGCGGCTTGCAACTCTAGATTTCTTTCCAGTTCAAATAAGTATTTATCCTTCACTCCAGTATTTTGAATTAATTCTCAAATGACTTCAATAAAGTTGGGGCAAATATGTCCATCCCCTAATTTCTTTATAACCAAAAGGATTACTTCATTTGACGTAGTTGTAATTTTCATACATCTTTAGCTATCAAAATTTTCATAATCTTAGGGAGATTGATTGAAAATAACAAGAAGTGAAAAACAGATCGTAGGCCAAGTTCTGTTGAATTTACGTCCTGCTGCAATAAATTGCAGTAAATGGATTCAAACTGAAATTGATCTTCAAATGTCTATTTCGCCCAATAAACCGAATTATTCCTATAAAACCATTAATGGTTTACCTGAGCCCGAAGCTTGGACAAAACAATTAGTCACCGGCATTGCCGAAGTTTTGATTGGAGAAAGACCGGTTTTCCAATTGATGCGATGGGTTTCTTTTGACGTGTATCGCGAAATTGATAGGCAAATTCAACCAAAAACACAACTTCATGCAACAAGAGCAAGGCCATTTGTAAGAAGTTTAAGAATTGACGCCACTAGTGAAAAAGTTGTCGAAGCAACCGCCGTTATTCAAAAAGGGAAACGTGGTCGCGGTATGGGGTTAAGGCTAGAAGCAGAAAAAGATCGTTGGCGCTGCACACAACTTTTAGTTGCTTAGGTATTTGCTCCGTGACAACGTTTGTATTTCTTGCCTGAACCACAAGGACAAATTTCATTTCTGCCCACTTCAGCTACCCCACTTGATTTAACAACTGGTGAAACTTGTTGGGCTCCATCAATAGAAGGGGCGCTGTAAGAAAGATTTTGTTGCTTCTCAACTTTTGTGAATCCTTTGGCTTCAACGGATTCTTCATTTGCTTGAACCTGCACTTGGGCATTAAAAGTAAATCCAACAACTTGTTCTTTAACAGCATCCATCATGGCCACAAATAAGTCGTAACCCTCTTTTTGATATTCAACTAATGGGTCTCTTTGTCCCATGGCTCTAAGCCCAATTCCTTCTTGGAGATAATCCATTTCATATAAATGTTCTCGCCATTTTCTATCCAAAACACTCAGCACAACTTGACGTTCTAATTCCCGCATAACTTTTGGTGTTAATAGTGCTTCACGTGTTCTATAAGCTTGGGCTGCATCATTGCCTAGTCCTTCCAGCAATATTTCTTGATCAATAGCACCACCGTTTTGTTGTTTAAGTGCATCGATCGAAACTGCTGTTGGATAAAGATTTTTTAAGGCAAGCATTAATTGATCTAAATCCCATTGCTCTGGATAACCTTCACTAGTTGCTGCGATGACATAGGCTTTAATGGTTTCGTCAATAAATTCTAGAATTTGATCTGAAAGATCTTGACCCTCTAAGACTCCAGATCTTTCCGCATAAATAACTTGGCGTTGTCTATTCAAAACTTCATCATATTTAAGAACATTTTTTCTAATTTCAAAGTTTTGTTGCTCAACTTGGGTTTGAGCATTTCTAATTGCGGAGGTAACCATTTTAGCTTCAATTGGGACATCATCTGGAACGTTGAATCTTCTTAAGAAAGCATCAACTAGTTCACCTTTAAAACGGCGCATAAGTTCGTCTTGCAAAGACAAATAGAATCTTGATTCACCAGGATCTCCTTGTCGACCAGAGCGACCTCGTAGCTGATTATCAATACGCCTTGATTCATGTCTTTCTGTACCTAAAACATAAAGTCCACCTAAAGCAGCAACTTCATCATGTTCAGCAGTAACTCTTTGAGCCGCAAGTTTTACTTCTTCAATATAGGCACGATTGTATGCATCTAAATCAACTTCTGGATCTAAACCTTTTTGCATTAAAGCAGCATTAGCTAAAAATTCGGGATTACCGCCCAGCATGATGTCTGTACCTCGACCAGCCATGTTTGTGGCAACAGTTACTGAACCTTTACGACCAGCTTGGGCAATAATTGAAGCTTCTCTTTCATGATTCTTAGCGTTTAATACTTCATGTGGAATGCCACGTTTTTTTAATAATCCACTTAAATATTCAGAACGTTCCACACTTGTGGTTCCAACTAATACTGGTTGACCATTGTCATGTCGCTGAAACAAGTCTTCTACCACGGCCATAAATTTTGCTTCTTCGGTTCTGTAAATAAGATCTGATTGGTCTTTTCTTATCATCGACTTATTTGTAGGAATTTGCACAACGCCAAGTTTGTAAATTTTATCAAATTCTGCTGCTTCGGTCATCGCAGTTCCAGTCATACCTGAAAGCTTTGAATACATTCTGAAGTAATTCTGCAAGGTTATTGTGGCAAGTGTTTGATTTTCCTGTTTGATTTCAACATTTTCTTTCGCTTCGATGGCCTGATGCATTCCTTCGTTATATCTACGACCTTGCAACATGCGACCAGTGTGTTCATCAACAATTAGAACTTCACCATTCATAACCACATAGTCTTTGTCGCGCTTAAATAGTTCTTTTGCTTTCAAAGCATTGTTTAAGAAACCAATCAAGGGAGTATTTACTGATTCATACAGGTTATCGATCTTGAGAGACTTTTCAACTGAGGCAATACCTTCTTCTAGCACGCCAACAGTTCTTTTACGAATGTCTACTTCATAATCTTTGCCAGGTTGCATTGAACTAACTATTCTGGCGAAATCCTTGTAATGAGCATTAGTTCCTTCTACTGGTCCACTGATAATTAGTGGTGTTCTTGCTTCATCAATCAAGATTGAGTCGACTTCATCCACAATGGCAAAGTTGTAACCACGTTGCACGCGATCGTTTGGCGACCAAGCCATGTTGTCTCTTAAATAATCAAAACCAAATTCATTATTTGTTCCATAAGTTATGTCACACAGATATGCGTCTCGCCTTGCAGCACTATCCATACTTGGACTGATTGTTCCAACTGTTAAACCTAAAAATCTATGGATTCTTCCCATCCATTCAGCATCACGATGAGCCAAGTAATCATTAACTGTTACTACATGAACACCTTTGCCACTTAAGGCATTCAAATATGCCGGCAAAGTTGAAACTAGAGTTTTTCCTTCACCAGTTCTCATTTCGGAAATATTTCCTAAATGAAGAGCTGCACCACCCATTAATTGCACGTCGTAATGTCTTTGACCCAAAGTTCTTAATGAGGCTTCTCTAACTGTGGCAAAAGCTTCCGGAAGTAAATCATCTAGTGATTCGCCTTTTTGTACACGTTCTTTATAGGTGCTTGTTAACGATTTAAGTTGTTCGTCACTTAACTTCTTCAGTTCAGGTTCTAGAGCATTTACTTGTTTGGCTAGGCTTTCAAGTTTGCGTAAAATTCGGCCTTCGCCGGCACGCAAAATCTTGTCAAGAACCAATACCACGATTAATTTCCTCTAATTTGTAGTGTCTGAACTAAGCCAGACCCTATGTTACGCAATTGCTAATTTTGCCAAATCTAAAGACCTAGATTTCCTTTAATTTGCTCACATCTGCAGCAGATAAAACAGAATCATCGCGGTGGCGATGGAATCTACGCCGATCAGCGGTTCGCCGGAGTTGTTCTTCCAATCTTTTTACAGCGTGGTCCAGGCATGAATTCATATCCGAGCCCTCAGCTTGGGAGCGAAGATTAGTTCCAGCACCTTTAGCTGTTAAATCAATTTGAAATTCTACTTTTTTTTGCCTTTTGTTTTCTCGATGAGTTACCTCAACATCTAATAAAGCAATTTTTACCCCAAATTTTTCAAGTCTGCTGCTTTGTTTAATTACGTGATCTTTAAAGTCGACTTTAATATCAGCATGTCTGCCGTGAATTACTATTTCCACAGCCCACCTCGATTTGGTTTTATGATGCAGTTTCCTACCTCCACCATAAACCTATTCAGGAATTTAGGAAAGTTCAGTGGTGCGAAACCATGACCACACAAGCTTTAACATTGATTTTTTGCTGCCTAAAGGCATCAACACTGGCTCGAAGTGATGAGCCAGTAGTTATTAAATCGTCAATAATTATTACTGGCTTAGTCAGCGAATAATTAGCTCTGAAGGCATCTTTCATGTTTATATTTCTTTGGGCAACGTTTAACCCTGCTTGGTCATTACGGTGTTTATTGCTTTGAAGTAGTGAAGGATCATGTGTAAACCTTTTGCCCGCAAATTTACAGGCAGAAATTGCTAAAAGAGTAATTGGATCTAAACCTCTTTTTTGTAATGCTTGAGCTGTGCTTGGCACATTTACGATGGTGATGTGTTGATGTTTAGAAAAATACTTCAGCCCAAGTGAAATAATTTTTGAAAATGGAACTATAAGATTGGCTTCTCCTCGATCTTTATAGGAACTGATTAATTTTGACATAGTGGGATTATTCAAAGTCATTGAAAGAACTGGAACTTCTACTAAATATTGAATCTTTGCTTCTTGAATCAATTCCTTGATACATTTATGGCAGATGATTTCCTCGATTTGACCGCAAAAATAGCAATAGTTTTGACTGATCAGATTTGTAAAATCTCTTATAAATTCATTGGCACGCATTTAACGAGTCTGAGGCAAACAAGAAATACGGACACTCAAAACAAAATTTATTGTGGAAAAGTGTTACCTGTGGTTATTTAACCTGGGTAGGAAGCATTGGTCAATTTACCTCTGTTGACCCAATCACCACTGACTCTTTCCAACAACGATCCATCGCTCAAAGACAACAACAAAGGTTTCTTCACCGTACTAGCAATATTATTTGTTCCACTTTGGGAATACAAGGATTTTGAAATTCCGGTAAATGAATCCACTGTGAATAATGTCGCAGGTTCCACAGAGTTATCTAAATACAAAACATTTGTTTCATCTTGCCAGGTAGCTTGACTGACTGCGAAACCATCTCGTGTTATTTTTCGTAAGTTATTGATCTTGATACTTAAATCGTCCCTCACAATGGTGCCCAGTCTAAGTTCAGTTCCGTAGGTAGTTTTAACGATTAGTAAAACTCTCACCCCATCTGGTGCAGGGATAACTTCAATTACGTTTTGCTTGGATACCCCCACAATTGAAACATTTATCAGTCGATTGTTTTGAACCACTGACACTTGATTAACTCCAGTTATCCAAACAGAATCAAAAATGTCACTTCGAGGAATTCTAAACAACTTACCTTCCACCGTTATTCGACGAGGGATCTCAACTGAGCTGTTTTGCACAACCATTTTATTTCTATCCATTGTTACTGCGGCTAAAATATTTTGTTTTCTATTTGCAGTAGCTGCAAACCAGGTTCCTGAATTGAAATAATCATCTGAAATAGCAGTTATTGACTCGGAATCAATGTTTACTATTTTTCCTTTTTCAATTGCCAAAGCCCCTACTTCTCGATTGAAATCAGGAGCAAATTTTTCCCAATCAGTTGTGCTTTGTCTAATTGGAGTATTTGGAACAACCAAAGATTGGCTACCAACATTGATACGCACTGTTCTTATTTCTGGAATCTTTGCCAGTGTTTTAACTATTTGGCTTGACAGTACCTCTCGTAAGTAAGGATCAGCGGTCAGTACTGTTTCGTTCAAAGAAACAGTTGCCAAACCATTACTGACTGGAACTGAATTAAGAGATAAAGCTGTTCCAACCGGAAACGCAGAAACCACAGCTCCAGCCAAATAATCACCTGGTCCAGCTAGCAATAGCTGCACAAGTCTGGTGGGGTTACCAGTTGTTGCTCGAGGTAGAACCACATTGTCTGGGACAAGTGTTTGAAGTGAAGCATCCGGAAACCATAAGGGAAATGTAGTAAAACTTCTGTTCAAATCTGCTCTAGAAATTAAAATACCTTTATTTTTTAAATCTATGCGCCATTCATTATCAATCTGCTTGAGATTAAACTCCTGAACTAATTGTGCATCAGGTTCACTTAAAA
>CAMATO010000027.1 GCA_945861165.1 Bifidobacterium breve
GCCTCTAATGAAAGTAATTGACGAACGTGAACAAAGCCCACAACTTCATCAGCAGTTTTATTCATAACTGGATACTTAGTATGAGGAAGTTTTTCAACGACCAAAGCTGCTTCTGGAATAGTTGAATCTGCATCAAGAAATTCAACTTCGGTTCTGGGAGTCATTACTTCTCGTATTTCACGATCATCGGCTTCGAAAACGTCATCAATTAATGCGCGTTCATTATCACTTAGCTCTTCGTGTCCTGCTACTAAATCTCTTAAATCTTCGCCACTTAATTCCTGGCGACTTGCACCTGGATCTCCGCCCAGTAATTTAACAATTATGTTTGTGGAACGGCTCAATAGCCAAATAAAAGGTCTAGTAATTCTTGCTAGAAAATCAATTGGATAAGCGGCAAAAAGTGCCCAACTTTCAGAGTTTTGTAAAGCTAATCGTTTTGGTACTAGTTCCCCAAAAACAAGTGAAAAATATGCGATGAATAAGGTAATCAAAATAAATGCAATCACAGACACAAAAGATTCCGGAAAAAATTTATCTAAAACTGGCGATAACACTGGAGTTAAACTTGAGGCACCAAATCCTGCTCCGATAAAACCAGCCACAGTTACCCCTACTTGCACAGAGGCTAAGAATCTGTTGGGATGATCGTGTAAATCTTTTAAAAGTTTGCCGCGTCTTCCTTTAGTTTCAGCAATTCTTTTGACTTGTGACTCACGTAACGAAACAAGTGCTATTTCTGCTGCAGCAAAGAATCCACCGACCAGGATGAAAAGCAGAACAATTAGGGCACTAACCCAAGTACTCATATATTAAAGATGCTACTCAATCAGTTCGTGACTGTTAAAGGCTTGAGTCTAGTTGGCGCTTAATTCCAGCCAAATAATCCTCGGTTGTGGCCCAGGCTTGATTTTTGCTGATCAAACTGGCTAAATCTTTAGTCATTAAACCTGATTCAACAGTTTTAATGCAAGACTCTTCAAGTTTTCTAGCAAACCCAATAAGTTCATTATTGTTATCTAATTTACCTCGATGAACTAATCCGCCAGTCCAAGCAAAAATTGAAGCTATTGGATTTGTGGAAGTTGGTTCACCTTTTTGATGTTGACGATAATGACGTGTAACTGTTCCATGAGCTGCTTCTGATTCAACAATTTTGCCATCTGGTGTCATTAACACACTGGTCATCAGTCCAAGAGATCCAAATCCTTGGGCAACGGTGTCACTTTGCACATCACCGTCATAATTCTTGCAAGCCCACACATAACCACCTTCCCACTTCAAAGCCGAGGCAACCATGTCATCAATTAATCGATGCTCGTAAGTTAAACCTTTTGCCTCAAATTGGGTTTTGAATTCTTTCTCATAAATGTCTTGGAAAATATCTTTGAAACGACCGTCATAGGCTTTCAAGATGGTGTTCTTAGTTGATAAATAAACTGGATAATTTCTATTTAAACCATAATTCAATGATGCTCGGGCGAAGTCTTTAATGCTTTCATCAAAGTTATACATACCCATTGCCACACCTGAATCGGTGAAATCAGCAACTTGGAATTCCATTGGGCTGGTTCCGTCTGCAGGTTGGAAAGTCATGGTTACTTTTCCAGGACCTGGAACTAGAAAATCGGTTGCTTTGTATTGATCTCCATGGGCATGACGACCAATAATTATTGGTTTAGTCCAAGAGGGAACTAAACGCGGAATATTACTAATAATGATTGGCTCACGAAAAATAACACCACCTAAAATATTTCGAATGGTTCCATTGGGGGACTTCCACATTTTTTTCAAACCAAATTCTTTAACTCTGGCTTCATCAGGAGTGATAGTTGCGCACTTAACACCCACACCGTGTTTCTTAATAGCGTTAGCAGAATCTATTGTTACTTGATCATCTGTTTTGTCGCGATTTTCAATGCTTAGATCGTAATATTCAAGGTTGACATCAAGGTAGGGCAAAATTAATTCATCTTTGATGAACTGCCAAATAATGCGAGTCATTTCATCGCCATCAAGTTCAACTACAGGATTTACTACCTTAATTTTTGACACTCTTATCCTTTTTTTACAGGTCTTTAACGTCGGCTTGTTTTGCTCTAACAGCTTCAGCAGCAGTCTTAAGTGCTGTGGTTTCTTCTGCTGTTAATTTAGTTTCAACAACTTTGTTAATTCCTTTTGATCCAATTTCTGCTTCTACCCCTAAATAAACTCCGTTAATTCCATATTCGCCATCAACCCAGGCACAAACTGGCATTACTTGACCAGAGTTTGTAGCAACCGCTTTTGCCATTTGAGCAGCAGCTGCAGACGGTGCGTAATAAGCAGAACCAGTCTTAAGTAGTGCCACGACTTCTGCTCCACCATTTCTGGTTCGATCTACTAAGGCATCAATATCTGCTTTCGACAAAACTTCACTTAAAGCTTTACCTTTAACACTTGATTGACTTGGTACTGGAACCATGGTTTCACCATGAGATCCCAATGTTAAAGTTTTTACTTCACTTACGTCAGATCCTGTTTTTTCTGCAACAAAGTTTGTAAATCTTGCGGTATCAAGCATTCCAGCTTGTCCCATAACTCTATTTTTTGGAAACCCTGTAGCTAATTGAGCAAGTGCTGTCATTTCATCAAGAGGATTTGAAACAACAATTACTACTGAATCAGGTGCATGCTTGGCAATGTTTTCTGAAACTTGGCGAACGATTTTGGCATTTGTTTCAATTAAATCCATACGACTCATGCCTGGTTTTCTTGGTAAACCAGCAGTGATTACCACGATGCCACAACCTTTGATAGCTTCATAACCTGAACCATCTAAACCTGTGGTTTGGCCAACAATTTTTGTTTCAAAATTTTGAATTGGTCTTGATTGATTCATATCAAGAGCTAAGCCTTCAGCTTTTCCTTCAACTACATCTGTTAAAACAACAGTTTCGAAAATGTCATATTCAGCTAAACGCATAGCAGTAGTTGAACCATAAAAACCTGCTCCGATGACTGCAACTTTGCCTGATCTGCTCACGATGTTTTCAGAACCTTTCAAATAAATTTGGAGTGTTAATTCTTACTTCCTATTACTCAAATTCTAGTCAAATACGTAAACTTGGGGTTAAGAGGGCACAACTATAGAAAGAATTAAAAGCAAAACTGAAAAACTAGCCAGCACTAAAACATCTATCCACTTAGTCCTGACGTATAACCAACCAAGTGTGAATCTTGGAAGTGAGGCACGTAAAACTGCAGCAATTGAGACACCTAGAGAAAAAATCAAAGCACCAACCCGAAAGTTTATTTGTGTTGCCAGCACTATTCCAACAGTTGTGATAATTAATGGAATAAGTGTGGGCCATTGTCTACGAATTAATTTTTGCCAACGACCAATTTGCTTAGGATTTTCATTAACTGAAACTGCACGCAATGCTCTTAACTCAGAATTTGGTTGAGGAGTGGTTGCGCTCATGAATAAAAGTTTACCTTAAGTCACTTGCTAGATAGACAGCCAAGAGCATGAGGCCTGCCCCACTTATGAGTGCCCATCCCACATTTATGTTCGCATTAGGCAAAATCACATCTAAAGCAATTGAAGTAATTAATTGTCCAGCAACACTTGCTAACCCAAAAAGTAAAACACCTAGTGTTCTAATTGTTGCTGCTGCTAAGAAAACCACCACAGCACCTAATAACCCTGCTGAATATAACCACCACTGACTAGGCCAAGTAGACCAATTCTTACCAAATAAATTCATAACCAAAAGTGCCATAGATACTGCAATCATCGACATGGGAAAGTTTATAAAAGTTGAAACTTGGGAATTTGATGCATTAGTTACTCGACCATTTAGTGCAAATTGAACGGTCACCGCCAAACCTGCCACCACCACTGCTGCAATTGGGATCCAAAGTATTTCGCCTTTAAAGTCAGATACAGATAGCAGCACTGCTGCGATTCCTAATAGGACTGCAATTGATCTTCTAACAGTAATTCTTTTTTTAGTTCCGGAACTAAACCCAAATTTATCCACCACAATGCCACTGACATTTTGTGATGCAACCAAAACCACGGTAAATAAACCTGTACCGATAATACTTACGGTACTTGACGCTGTTGAAATATAAACTCCTCCAGCCACCCCACCCAGTAATTGCCATTTAGCAAACTTTCCTGAAATCACAGCTTTATAAAGTTGCTTACCTTTTTTTCTAACTTCAGGATTTAATAGAAATAAACCCGTACAAATTGCACCGCCTATGTTGGAAATTAAGGCAGCCATAATTCCATCATTTAGTTCATGAGCTAATTGACCACTAACACTTGCTTGCAAAGTTGCCGCAATGCCTGCCACAAATGCCAAAGTTATTGATATAGGAATACTTGCTTTTTCAATGAGAAAAATGTCGGACCCCTGTCAAATACATAGTGATTCCAGCTTTCTTTGCTAAAGCAATTATTTCCTCATCGTTTTTAGAGCCGCCTGGTTGAACTACTGCGGTTACTCCTGCATTAATTAAAATTTGTAATGCATCAGGAAATGGAAAATATGCATCGGATGCTGCAACGCTATTTTTTGTGTTCTCAACACCTGCTCTGTTAACGGCTAATTGGACTGCATCAACTCTGTTTACCTGACCCATTCCTAAACCAACCGTTGAACCATTTTTAGCTAACACAATTGCGTTTGATTTTGGTGCCCGCACGCATCGCCAAGCAAATTCTAAGTCAGTCAAAACTTCATCATTTAATTTTTCACCTGCTACTAATTTCCATGCTGCAGGATCATCACCAGTTGCTTCAACGTCGTCAACACTTTGCATTAAAACGCCACCAGAAATTGTGCGCCATTCCACTCGATGTCCCATGTGAGGTCCGGCAAGTTGCAAAATTCTTAAGTTTGGTTTTTCTTGCAATATTTTTAAAGCTTCTTCGTCAAAAGCTGGTGCAACAATCACTTCAGTAAAAACTTCATTAACTAACTGAGCAGTCTCTTTGTCCACTTTTCTATTAGTTGCAACTACTGCGCCATAAGCAGAAACCTTGTCGGCAGCTAATGCCTTTTGATAAGCAATGCTTAAGTCTTTTCCAATAGCGATTCCACAAGGATTTGTGTGTTTGATAATTGCCACACATGGTTCAACATGATCAAAGACTGCAGCTCGCGCACTGTCGGCGTCAACATAATTGTTGTAAGACATTTCTTTACCTGCTAGTTGTTTTGCTTGTGCAATTCCTTTTTCAGAACTAACACCTCGATAAAGCGCAGCACTTTGATGCGGGTTCTCTCCGTAACGAAGTATTTGTGATCTGTTAAATGATGCACCTACCCAAACAGGTGAGTCTTGTTCCGGTGTGGTCTTTCTCGAAATCCATCTAGCAATCAAAGTGTCATAGGTGGCGGTGTGTGCAAAGGCTTGCGCGGACCAAGTAATTCTTAATTCTCGAGATATACCATTTTTTAAATTATCAATCAAAGTTGAGTAATCACTTGGTGAAACTAATACCGAAACATTTTCAAAGTTCTTGGCTGCTGCCCTAATTAAGGCTGTACCTCCGATATCAATTTGCTCCATACATTCATCAAAATCTGCACCAGATGAAACTGTGTCGGCAAAGGGATAAAGATTTACCACAACTAAATCAAATGGTTTTATATTTAATTGGGTTAAGGAATTTTTGTGCTCAGCTTTCCTGGGATCTGCCAAGATTCCTGCATGAATTTGTGGGTGAAGAGTTTTAACTCTGCCATCAAGTATTTCTGGAAAATTTGTTACTTCAGAAACTTTTGTTACTGGGATATTTAATTCAGAAATGAATGTAGCGGTTGCTCCAGTTGAAACGATTTCCACACCAGATTCGTTCAGTGCTTGTGCTAATTGTGCTAAACCATCTTTGTTGGAAACACTAATAAGGGCTCTGTTAATTGTTGTTTTACTCATTTTATTTCTAGAGCCCCTTCTCAAATCTTGCTTTGAGCCTAGTCAAATAGGTATCAAAATCGTGCTGGTCTATCGCCCTAAGTGACTGTGACCCCACAATTTATACTTTCTAGAGTTCTTTTTCCACCAATCGTTGTTTTTTATTTTTACGTCTATATCTCCAAATAAGTATCAAAGCAATTATAATTATCTCGCCTATTAAAAACCAAGTCATATTTCGTTGAAATATTTCTTTAGGGCTAACCCCAAAATTTAGTAATAAATTATTCCCTAATGATCCAGAGCTTAAATAACTTAAAAAACTCAATATTGTTGAAGTGCCCAAAGCGACAAAAAAAGCATTGACTAGCCAAAAAGAAATTTTTTCATTCCGAGTGACTAGTGCCATAATTACTCCCATAAAAATTGGAATAATAAATAGAAATTTGGTCCAAGTAGGCAATTCAGTTGGAATTAACCCAAACCAAGGCCAAGCTGGTAATTGTGAAATGTTTACCTCAGTTAAGGAAATACTTGATCCTGCCCCTAGTGAAACCGTGGCTTTAGCTAACCAAGCCCACGACCACAAAATAAAATTTGGAAGCCAGCCAATACCTGAAATAACCACCGCAACAATGGCTACTACCCCACCCAATAAGGAAGATTGAACCAGCAACATATTTTCATAATTAAATCCAATAGCAATAGCAACAATCACAAATCCGATAAAAAAGGTAAACAGAATAAATCGTAAAATAAATTTAAGAATTTGTTTTATGAATTCATCTAGATCATCAAATATTAATGACCAAGTTCCACCTACTGTGCCTACTGCATAAATAGACATAGAAACCACCATGATGGTTGGCTTAATCATTACTTCAAACCAATTTATGTTTAGTGGATCTACGAATTGTCTTAAAAGTACGATGACTCCACAATATGAAAATGAGGCAATTGAAACTACCAATAAAGATATTAAGGTTGGTCGTTTCATTTCGTCATGTAACGCGGATCTAATTGCCCATCGAGAAGATCTATACAACGAAAGCAGAGTTATTAAAATAAAGCCCAAAAATGGCAAAGAAAGCACTGTGGAGTTAATAACAATGGGAACACCTTGCATGGCTAAATATCCCCACACCACAACTTTGAAAGCGTCTGAAATTGAGGTTGAGCTATCTCCTGCCAAAATCCAGGTAGTAAAAATAAGAATTACTGATAAACCAAAGGTTATGAGAAATGTCCATAGTGTTACTAAAAGTCCAGCAATAACAACGCTATGGCGTTGAACTGGAGTATCGGTCACAAATTTATTTTATTGCGGCACGTAACAAAAGTGCTGTTTCGCTAGGAGTTTTACCAACTTTTACTCCGGCTTTTTCTAAAGCAACTTTCTTTGCTTCCGCAGTTCCACTTGAACCTGAGACAATTGCCCCTGCATGTCCCATGGTTTTACCTTCGGGAGCAGTAAAGCCTGCCACATAGGCAACTACTGGTTTCTTGATATTTGCTTTGATAAATTCAGCTGCTTTTTCTTCTGCGTCGCCGCCAATTTCACCAATCATCACAATTGCTTTTGTGTCTGGATCTTTTTCAAATTCTCTTAAAGCATCAATATGAGTTGTACCAATAATTGGATCTCCACCAATGCCAATTGCGGTAGTAAAACCAAGATCTCTTAATTCATACATCATTTGGTAGGTAAGTGTTCCTGATTTGGAAACTAAACCAATAGAACCTTTTGCGGTTATGTCTGCTGGAATGATTCCGGCGTTGCTTAATCCTGGAGAAATAATTCCTGGACAGTTTGGTCCGATAATTCTGGTCTTACCAGATTTTTGTGCGTAGGTGAAGAAATGTGCGGTGTCATGAACTGGGATACCTTCTGTGATGACAACGACTAGTGGCATAACTGCGTCTACTGCTTCCACAACTGCTGCTTTAGCAAATTTTGGTGGCACAAAAACTACAGAAACATTTGCACCAGTAGCTGTCATTGCTTCTTGAACTGAATTGAATACTGGAACGTTTTGCCCAGCAACTTCTAAACTTTGTCCACCTTTACCTGGAGTTACCCCACCAACAATTTTGGTACCGGACTTAATCATTCTTTCGGTGTGCTTTTTTCCTTCCGAACCAGTCATACCTTGCACAATAACTTTGCTATTTTCGTTTAATAAAATTGCCATTATTTAACACCTGATGCTAATTGGGCTGCTCTAGCTGCAGCGTTATCCATGGTGTCAACTATTTCAACATTTTCAGGTTTTGCTTCTCTTAAGATTCTGATACCTTCTTCAGCGTTATTGCCATCTAGGCGAACCACAATTGGTCTTTGCACATAATTTGATCCTGATTTCAAAATTTCAATTGCCTGGATAATTCCATTTGCTACTTCATCACACGCGGTGATTCCACCAAATACGTTAACAAAAACTGATTTAACTGCAGGGTCAGACAAAATAATTCCCAAACCATCAGCCATAACTTGGGCAGATGCGCCACCACCAATATCAAGGAAGTTTGCGGGTTTTATGCCACCAAATTTTTCTCCGGCATAAGCCACCACGTCAAGGGTGCTCATTACTAAACCTGCGCCATTACCAATGATTCCTACACTGCCATCAAGTTTCACATAATTTAAATCTTTTGCCTTAGCTGCGGTCTCTAGGGGATCAACATTTTCGGTGTCGACAAAGTTTTCGTTTTCTGCATGTCTAAAATTAGCATTTTCATCTAATGTGACTTTGCCATCTAGTGCAACAATTCGATCATCGTTAGTTCTAACAAGTGGATTAACTTCTACCAATGTTGCATCTGTAGCAACAAAAAGTTTCCACATTTTTTCAATCAACACCGCAACATCTTTTTGCACTTCCCCAGGAATACCTGCAGCCACAGATATTTCTAATGCTTTGTTGTTATCAACACCTGTGAGTGGATCAATTTTTATCATGGCTAATTTTTCAGGAGTGTTAGCAGCAACTTCTTCAATATCCATTCCACCTGCAACACTTGCCATAGAAAGAAATGTTCTATTTGTTCTATCTAGTAGAAACGATACGTAATATTCTTCTTTAATATCTTCTGCCGGAGTTATTAATATTTTTTTAACTATATGACCTTTTATGTCAAGACCTAAAATATTTTTAGCTTTTTCTAAAGCCTCAGCTGCATTATTGGCTAATTTGACGCCACCAGCTTTGCCACGTCCCCCAGTTTTAACTTGGGCTTTAACCACAACCGCGCAATTAAATTCTGCTGCTGCTTTTTGAGCATCCGCTGGGGTGCTCACAACTTTTCCTACTTGAGTGGTTACCCCGTGGGTAGCAAAAAGTTCTTTTGCTTGGTATTCATAAAGATCCACTGTTGTGACTTTCCCCTCATAGAAATCAAATCAACGTTCAACAATTCTTTCTAAGCCTATTCACCCACACTTTTTGTTCTGGCTTTGAGTCGAATGCCATAAATCACTTACCCACCTGAGTGTTACTGGTGTGACATCGGGCAAAGTTGGGAACAAGATGATCAAAGTTATAGCACCGAATAATCGCTGGATTTCAGGCTCGATCCTGGTAGTGGCGATTGGTTTAACAATTGCGTTAGCTTTGCCATCTAATTTTTCTGGCTCATCTGACCCGGTAGTTGTTGCCGATGCTCCCCAAGAATTAACGGTGGCTAATCAAGATGTTGGGGCAGCTGATTTACCAATTGTGAAAGTTCCGGTGGCGGCAAATTTAGGAGCTCCTGGCACTGAAGAAAAAATTCAAAAGTTTAAAGCCCAAGCTGCCAACATTGCAGCGCAAGAAGTCGCACGCCTTGCAGCTGAAAAAGAAAAGAAAGCTGCAGAACGAAGAGCACTAAGAGCTAAGTACACAGTTAATCCTGCTCGTGCTCGTATTTCAGTTGGTTATGGTCGAAAAGGCAGAATTTGGGATTTAGGTTGGCATACCGGAATAGATTTCAACGGTGATTATGGTGATCCTGTTTACGCAGCCAGAGTGGGCAAAGTTATTTTTACCGGTTGGCGTTCTGCTTATGGTCGAACAGTTGAAATAAGACATTTAGATGGTGTTGTAACAAGGTATGCCCATTTATCTCGAACCAGAGTTGACGTGGGACAAGAAGTAGATGTGGGAGAAAGAATTGGAAACATTGGTGCCACCGGAAACGCTTTTGGTGCACACCTACATTTTGAAACATTAGTTAATGGAAAATACAAAAATCCTGGTATTTGGCTATGGGGCAACGACTAATTAAAGTTTTTCTACCGGTGCGTATCTGAGTAGTAAACGTTTTACGCCATGAGAACCAAAATCAATAGTGGCCTCAGCGTTATCACCACTTCCCGCGGTTTCTGTGACTGTGCCTAAACCAAATCTTTCATGCAAAACTTTGTCAGCCACATTAAGAATTAAATATTGCTTAGGCTCTTTTGGTTTACTTGCTCTAGACATCGCAGGTGCTGCCCCAAAACCACCAGCTGAAACTGGTTGATTCATTGGTTCAAGTCTTTGCCAACTAATAAGTGAAGCTGGAATTTCATCTAGGAATCTGGAACTAGGGTTATAAGAAGGTGCACCCCAGACAGATCTGGTCACAGATCTGGTTACATAAAGTCTTTCTCTTGCTCTAGTAATTCCCACGTAAGCCAGTCTTCGTTCTTCTGCTAACTCTTTTTCACTAGTTTGTGATCTGGCATGAGGAAAAATTCCTTCCTCCATTCCCGTTAAAAACGTAATGGGAAATTCCAAACCTTTAGCGGTATGCAAAGTCATTAAAGTGATTAATCCTTCTTCGTTTCCTGGCACATCATCAGAATCTGCCACCAATGAAACGTGTTCAAGAAATTGTGCTAAACCATTTTCCCCGACACTATGACTTGCTTCAAATTCTCTAGCCACAGATTCAAGTTCTGTTAAATTCTCCACACGACCTTGATCTTGCGCATCATCTGAGTTGAACAGAATTTCTAGATAACCAGTTTTCTCTAACACCGCATGAACAATTTCAGATGGTTTCGTATCCGCTAGAAACATATCTCTAAAATTTTGCATCATCTCAGCAAATTCCACTAAAGATGAACTAGCTTTGGTGCTGAGCTCAGTAATGTTTGCTGCTTGTTGAATTGCTTGACCATAACTTAATTTATTTTTTCGAGCAAAATTATCAATAACATCTTCTGCTTTATCACCAATTCCTCTTTTAGGAACGTTAATTATTCTTCTTAAAGACAATTCATCATCAAGATTAATTATTGCCCGCAAGTAAGCCAAAATGTCTTTAACTTCTTTTCTTTCATAGAATTTCAATCCACCCACAACTCGGTAGGGCACTCCGATTCTTATAAAAACTTCTTCCAAAGCTCTTGATTGATTATTAGTTCTATAAAACACAGCAATTTGACCATATTTGTAATCATTTTCTTCTCTAAGTCTTTCAATCTCTAAGGCCACAAATGATGCTTCATCGTGTTCATTGTCAGCGACATAACCAACAATAGGTTCGCCACTTCCTGCATCTGTCCAAAGTTTTTTTTCTCTTCTTTCAGAATTTTGAGAAATAACTGCGTTTGCAGCAGTTAAAATATTTTGGGTTGATCGATAGTTTTGTTCCAAAAGAATAGTTTTTGCCTCAGGGTAATCTCTTTCAAATTCTTCAATGTTTCTAATGGTGGCACCACGAAATGCGTAAATTGATTGATCGGCGTCTCCCACTACACAAAGCTCGCCAGGTGTTAATCCTTCTTTTGCGGTTCCCACTAATTCCTTGATTAACATGTATTGAGCATGGTTTGTGTCTTGATACTCATCAACCAAAATGTGTTTAAATCTTGTTCGATACTTTTGTTTCACATCAGGAAATAGTTGCAAAACAGCAACAGTGGCACCAATTAGATCATCAAAATCAAAGGCATTTGCGCGAGTAAGCCTTCGATCATAATCACCATAAACTTGGGCAACAAGTTTTTCTTGGTCAGTTTCAGCTTTACTCATGTATGTTTCGTGATCAATTAATTCACTTTTCAAAGTAGAAATTTGGTTCGCAATTGATCTGGGACTTAACGCTTTTGAATTAATATCCAAACTCGCTGCAACCATTGTGATTAAACGCAGTGAATCAGAGGAATCATAAATAGAAAAATTTGTGGTTCTACCTAGTCGAGTGGCTTCTCCTCGCAGGATTCTTACGCAAGCTGAGTGAAAAGTAGAAACCCACATTTTCCTGGCCGGAGCACCAACTAACTCGGTGACTCTTTCTTTCATCTCTCCTGCTGCTTTGTTGGTGAAAGTAATAGCCAATATTTCGTGTGGGGCAACTCCTCGATCACTCATCAAATAGGCGATGCGTCTGGTCAGCACACGGGTTTTGCCCGAGCCAGCTCCTGCCACAATTAACAGTGGTGAAACTTCATGAGTAACCGCTGCTCGTTGCTGAGGATTTAAATCATCTAAAGCCGATTGATTAACAGACACTGCCTAAGTCTAAGTTGTTACCTATGACTTCACCTGTTCTAACACCACTGGAACTACCTAAATCTGGTTCCAAAGTTTTAGTGATCACTGCACATCCTGATGATGTTGATTTTGGCGCTGGTGGAACTGTTGCAACTCTGACAAATTTAGGTGTGGAAGTTACTTATTGCATAACAACAGATGGCCATCAAGGTGGCGAAGATGAATCAATAAGTAGAGAAGAAATGAGAAAAATTAGAAGAGTTGAACAAAGTGCTGCCGGAAAAATACTAGGTGTTAACACCATTCACTATTTAGGAAAAGATGATGGTTCAATTGTGCCAAGCATTTCTTTAAGAGAAGAATTTGTGCGAATAATTCGTTTGGTTAAACCCGATATTTTGATCACCCAATCACCCGAAAGAAATTGGGCCAGAATGCCTGCTTCTCATCCAGATCACATGGCTGTGGGAGAAGTTGCGGTGCAAGCGGTTTATCCAGATGCTCGAAACCAATTTGCTTTCCCCCACTTACTTAAAGAAGGTTTGGAACCATGGAGTGTGCCAAAAATTTGGGTTATGTCTCATCATTCCCCATCACATTATTTAGACATGACCGAAAAAGTTGAATTAAAATTTCAGGCATTGGAATGTCATAAATCTCAAACTGCTCATGTTTTAGATTTAAGAGAAAGAGTCACGAGTTGGATGAGCATGGCTTCAAAAGCAGCGAACCTGCCC
>CAMATO010000028.1 GCA_945861165.1 Bifidobacterium breve
TAAAGCGTACGAGGAAGTTTCGACCCGAACTTCAGGCTTAAGAAGTCGGCTTGGCAGAATAGGGATTTCACGGATTGGCATGAGCTTCATATTTCGCCACAGGGAAATATAAGAGCTATATAAGTAGTAGAAATCCGGCTTTAACCGAACAAAGACTGAACGACCTGTGAGCGTTGCAGCTCAGAAGAGTAAAAATGAACCGTTTAGATGCATTAAATAGCGCAAGTCTTAAAAAAGGTGTTCCAGCATTTAGAACTGGTGACACAGTCAAAGTACACGTGAAAGTTATTGAAGGTACTCGTTCACGTATCCAGTTATTTCAAGGCATTGTTATTAGAAAACAAGGGGCCGGAATCGCCGAATCTTTCACAGTAAGAAAAGTTTCTTTCGGTACCGGAGTGGAAAGATCTTTTCCAATTCACACACCCACAATTGAAAAAATTGAAGTTGTATCACGTGGTGATGTTCGTCGTGGCAAGTTGTATTTCTTACGCGAACTACGTGGTAAAGCATCCAAGATTAAAGAACTTCGTGGCGATCTAGCTGCAGCAGTTGTTACTGACGAAGATGTTGAAGTAGCAATGGATGAAACAGTAGAGGTCAAGAACGATGAAATTCAAGCAGAAGCTCCAGTAGCAAAAGGGGAAGTTGTTACTGAAACTCCTGCAGCAGAACCAGTTGCTGAAGTTGTTGAAACACCAGCTGCTGATGCTCCTGCTGATACTGATAAATAATTAAATTGCGCGCCCTTTGGGCAGCAGTTCGAGAACTGCTGATTGTGGTTGGAATTGCTTTAATTCTTTCATCCATTGTGCGCGCATTTGTTTTCCAAGCTTTCTATGTTCCTAGTGCTTCCATGGAAGACACACTTTTATTAGAAGATCGCATTATTGCCACCAAAATAACTAAACCATTCACAGATATTCAACGTGGCCAAATAGTGGTCTTCAAAGATCCAGGTGACTGGTTACCAGAATTTGACCCAAATAAAAATACCTTTCTTCATCTATTAAGCGTGGTGGGATTACTGCCATCAGATGCAGGAAATGATTTAGTAAAAAGAGTTATTGGCATAGCAGGTGACAACGTTAAATGTTGTTCTCCGAATGGAAAAATTCTCATCAATGGCACAGAATTATTTGATACTGATTTTATTAAACCAGGGGTGGAAACAAATCAAGTAGAATTTGACATCACAGTTCCTAAAAGCAGAATCTTTGTGATGGGCGATAACAGACCAGATAGCAGAGATTCCAGATTTCATTTAGAAACCGCTTATGGCACTGTGCCAGTTAAAAACGTGGTTGGACCTGTGCAGGTAAGAATCTGGCCTTTTAACAGATTTGCCACTTTGGGTATTCCTGACGCGTTTAAAATAATTCCTGATGCCCAGAGCTAAGAAGAACCGTCCCACTCTAGATTTCGAAAACAAACTTTTTTCTCGCGGTGCCAAACTCATTGCAGGTATGGATGAAGTGGGTCGTGGCTGTTTAGCGGGACCAGTCAGTGTCGGGGTTGCGGTAATAAGCGCAGATTGCATTCATCCACCAGAAAATTTAGCGGATTCAAAACTCTTAACTCATGAACAAAGAGAAGAACTTTTGCCGTTAGTTAAATTATGGGTAATTGATTCATTTGTTGGCCATGCTACAAACCAAGAAATAGACGAAATAGGGCTAACTAGAGCCCTCAGACGTGCTGGCAGACGTGCTTTAGCGGGATTAACAACCAAACCAGATCAATTAATTCTGGACGGTAAACATAACTGGTTGATGCCAGAAAAAGAAACCCAAAACATGTTTGAACAAGAATTTGATGATGGACCATTATCTGCTGATTTAGAAATAATTACTCAAATAAAAGCAGACATGACTTGTGCTTCAGTTGCTGCTGCATCAATAGTGGCAAAAACAACTCGTGATCAAATGATGACTGAATTAAGTAAAGAATTTCCGCTCTATTTCTGGGATGATAATAAAGGTTATGCTGCCCCTGAACATTTAGCAGCAATCAAAGAACATGGGGCAAATAAATATCATCGAGTGAGCTGGAAAACTTTTCAAACTGAGAGTTAACTCACTTTTGTCTTATAGAGTGCTGAGAATATTGGTATTAGGTCCATAAAATAAGATTTCAATTAGGATTAATGATTAAGAAGTGGTTGAATTAGAACATGATAGAAAATAACATATTTGACACAATTGCAGGTTTACCAGTTCATCCACTAATTATTCATTTGGTTGTAGTTATTTTGCCTCTTTCCGCAATTTCCTTAATTCTTTTAGTATTTATTCCATCGTTGCGTAAGAATTATTCTCTAATAACTTTAGTCGGTTTAGCAGTGTCTCTTGTTGCCTCGTTTATTGCTAAGCAGTCAGGTCAAGCTCTTGGCATTCGAATTGGTACACCTGGTGAACATGCCCAATGGGGTGAAAAAGTCTTCATTGTTGCTGCGCTACTTTTTGTGTCAAGTGTTGCGTGGTATTTATTAAATGAGCAGAAATCAGGACTAACTTCACTTGTTGGTTACGTATCAACAATTTTGGCTGTTGCTGCATTAGTTGTTACTTTCTTGGCTGGACATTCAGGAGCAACTGCAACATGGGGAAAAAGACTTCAATCCCAAAATCAAACAACTACTCAAAGTATTCCAGGCTCCACCAGCAGTGGAGCAATTGAATTAAGTATGGCCACAGTTCAAACAAAAAATACTCCAGCAGATTGTTGGGCGGTAGTTAAAAATCAGGTGTATAACTTGACTGCTTTCATCACCGCACACCCAGGTGGAGCTGCAAACATTACAAACTTATGTGGCACAGATGCAACCGCTGCTTTTGCGAATCAGCATGGCAATCAAGGTAAACCAAATCAAACTTTGTCAGCATTTTTAGTGGGAACACTGGGCACAACTATTGATTCCATTCCAACCCCAGATCCAATTGCTGTTAACAATGGTGGAGAAGAAGAAAACGAAGGCGACGAAGACTAGTTTTTAACTAGCTTCTAAGTCCCAGATCCTGGCCCCACCAACAAGTCCAGCTCTATTGCTGACTCTGGTGACTTTTGGTCCCAAATCTAGACCTTTAATATGTTTAGCATTTCCGCCACCAACAAAACAATGATCGTAGTAAAGAAATTGGTCATATTTTGCAATTGCTTTAATAACTCTCTTAGTCCATCTTTCAACACCGATTCGTTCCCTTGCCGCATTACCAATTTGTTCTTCAAATTCTTCACTTTGTCTAAATGGGGCATGTCCAAGTTCTAAGTGGGGAAGTAGTATTCCATTTTGAAATAACGCTGTACCAACACCTGTTCCAAGTGTCATCACAAATTCCAAACCTTCACCTTTAATTACGGCTGCCCCTTGAATATCTGCATCATTGGCAACTTTGGTGGGAATCCCTAAAGCTTTGGTCATGGGAGTTTGTAAATCAAAGTTTTCCCAAGCAGTAACCAATTCAGGATCTTTTTGTCCATCTTTAATTAAACGAGAAAAGGATGGAACCATAACTACGATTCCATTTCTAACTAAACCAGGAAAGCCCACACTTGCTCTCTGGGCTGGGGGTAAATCTTTTACAAAATCAGCAACAACTTTTGAGAAACCTTCAGGATGAGAAGGATAAGGAGTTTCCATTCTAATACGTTCACAAACCATTTCGCCATCTTTATTTATGACGCTGGCCTTAATTCCTGAACCACCAATGTCAATGGCCAGCGTCAAAGTATCGGCTGGCCAATTGATCATGAACTAATTATGTCCTAGTTACTTTTTTGGTTTAACTAGCCCATCGTAAAGAAATACTGCAGCAAGGGCACCCAGAATTGGACCAAGAATCCAAACCCAGAAGTTTGTTAACTGTCCTGAAGCAATAGCTGGACCAAACCAACGTGCTGGATTCATTGCTCCACCAGTTAATGGACCGGAGAACAAAATATCTGCGGTGATGATTAAACCAATTGGAAGTCCTGCCACTGCTGAAAATGTGCCACGAGAATCAATTGCTACACCCATAATTACCATCATCAAAAGAAATGTGGCAATGGCTTCAATTACCAAACCATAAATTGGTTTAATTGGTTGAGCAAGTGTTGGAACCCCAACAGTTTGAGCATATGAACCGTAAGCAATTTTCAAAAGGAAAGCTGCTAATAATCCACCAAGTAATTGGGTAACAATATATGCAAGTGCGTCTAAAGATTTCATTCTTTTAGATGCCCACAGTGCGATAGTTACAGCAGGATTAAATGCTCCACCTGAAATGTGAGCAAAAGCTGAAACTGAAACAAAGATGGCAATACCGTGAGCAAGGGCAATACCAGTGATATCAGCACCACTCAAGATTGATCCAGCACCAAGTAATACCAGTGCAAAAGTTCCAACAAATTCCGCCATTAAACGGGCAGGTGCGTTTTCCATTTACAAACTCCTTTAATTGAATTACTAATTAATTTAGACGATGATGCTGGAGTGAACAGGTATTGAAGAGAGGCGAGTGCGGCTTTTTAATGCTGAAATTTCAATAAATACTGCAGAATTTGTTAATCTGGCACCAGATTTAGCAATAAGTTCACTTCCTGCTAATAACGTTCCACCAGTGGCTAAAACATCGTCAATCAAAATAACTGAATCTTTTTGATTTAGTGAATCTACATGCATTTCCAATGAATCAAAGCCATATTCCAGTTGATATTGGATTACATGGGTTTCCCGTGGTAATTTTCCTGGTTTTCTTAACAGCACTAGACCTAAATTGTGTTTGGCCGCAATGGCTGCTGCAAAAATAAATCCTCTTGATTCAATACCAGCAACTTTATTTGCCCCATTTAAATGACTTGCCAGATCATCCACCACTGCTGCAAAAGCTTTTTCGTCTTCCAATACAGGAGTTATATCTTTGAATAAAATTCCAGGTTTTGGAAAATCGGCAACATCAACAATCCTGGAATAGGCGTATTCCAAATGCTTAGGGATGTTCACAAATTAGATACTAGGCAATGTAAGGATGTCTGCCCCTGTTTTTGTCACAACTAGGGTGTGTTCAAATTGGGCAGACAACTTTCTATCCTTGGTTAACACAGTCCAAGTGTCCTCTAAAATGTCGTAATCATATGTTCCCAAATTGAGCATGGGTTCAATCGTGAAAGTCATTCCTTCTTGCATTAATTGAGTCGCAGTTGGATCATCAAAATGAGGGATAACTAGTCCGGAATGAAAAGAACTATGCACTCCGTGGCCGGTAAAATCTCTAACTACTCCATAGTTAAACCTTTTGGCATAACTTTCAATTACTCGACCAATAACGTTGATGGGCCTACCGGGGGCAACTGCTTGAATGGCTCGATCTAGGGTTTCTTTAGTTCTTTCCACTAGAAGTTTTGTTTCCTCTGCAACTTCTCCCGCTAAAAATGTGTAGTTAGTGTCTCCGTGAACTCCATCTTTGAAGGCAGTGACATCTAAATTAACAATGTCACCTTCATTAATTATTTGGCTTGATGGGATGCCATGACAGATAACTTCATTAATTGAGGTGCATAAAGATTTAGGAAAACCTCGGTATCCCAGTGTTGAGGGGTAAGCTCCTTGATCGCAGATGAATTCGTGCACTATTTGATCTAAGTCTTCAGTGGTCATTCCGGCTTTGATTTGGGATCCCGCTAAATGCATGGCATCTGCTGCGATTCTTCCAGCGATGCGCATTTTTTCTACGGTTTCAGCTGTTTGCACATCACTACCTTTATAGGGAGTTGGAGCGCTTTTCCCCACATATTCAGGTTTGGTAATTGTTATTGGAACCGGTTTGTAATTAGTTGCCATCGGATTAAAACTTAGCTAATGCTGAAAGTAGTTTTAGCTGTCCTCGCAGCCTTGCCTGATTTTTTAACCGTGAAGGTCAACGTGCAAGTGCCCTTGGCACTAACGATTACTGAGGAAGCTGTGGCCTTACACGCACTAGTTGGCTTAGCTTTCACCCCCACAATTTTGACACTGGTGGAACTTGCAGTTTCAACACCAATCTTCTTAAGCACCGTTTTGACTGAGAAAGTTCCTTTAGTAAGACTTGGTCTCGGGGTAGTAAAAGCTTCATCGGCTGAATATCCAGCAGTAGTGAGCGCTGTCTTAACTAAATCGGTGAAATTACTTGCCACCAGTCCTAACACGGCACGATCTTTTATCTCCGGGTAACAAGGAGAACCACTTCCACCGGCAACTGGTCCGACTAATAAGTTTTCTGTTTCAGTTTGCAAAATTACGGGGCCACCACTGTCACCAAAACAGGCACCAGATCCGCTGGCAGATTTTCCATACAAATAAGTCTTGCCGCCTAAGAATTGAAAGGGGGTTTGGGAAAGGGTTAGGGGAATCATTGAAACATCACTTTCTTTGGCAGTTTGACCATAGCCAAAAAGGTTCAATTTTTTACCTAACAAGGTGGCTGATGCAGATTCTGACTCACTTGCTAAACGAGCAACCAAAGGAGTACCGATTTCTTTATCCAAAACCAAGAAAGCTAAATCATTGGCCTCTACATATCCGGTACTGGAATTTGAATATCCACCAGTAAGAATTACCGCAATAGCTTTAGCAACTGGGCTTGCTCCAGTTACATTTACTCCTTGGGCATAAACGCTTACGTCCGAAGCATTAGCCACAGTTGAGGAACCTTCAGCAACAACGCAATGAGCAGCTGTCACCACAATTTTTGGTTTCCATAACCCACCGGTACAAGCAGTTTGTAAATCACCTGGCAAATCAACTCTGACTGCAACCACAAAGCCTGAACCTGTGGCATCAGCACCACCCACAACCGCATTGGCTGAAGTCGAAAAAAGGCTTATAAATAAAGAGAAAATTGCCATCAAAGCAGTAGATAATTTATTCATATGATGTAAGACTACTTTAATGGAATCTTTAGCGCTTCTTGTGAGCCTGATACTTCTTTCGGTACTTTTATTTGGACCTATTGCCCTTGCATGCTCTTTTGCCAGCCAGAAAAAGTGGGCAAGAATATTAACTTTTATATTCGGATCTTTAGCAATTATCACGGGAATCTGGTTGGCCAGTTTGTCTATCGGAATCGGAGCGCGACTAATGGGATTATTCGCACTTGGTTGTGGTGCTTACGCGATTTATCGCCGCCGAATTTCTTGAACTAATCAATTTTAGACATTAAAAAACCCCGGTGCAAGCACCGGGGTTTTTCTAGCAAACCTGTAAAGGTTAAGCAGCTTTCTTACGACGACGACGACGCTTTGGAGCAGCTTTTGCTGCTTTCTTACGACGACGACGCTTTGGTGCAGCTTTCTTTGCAGCTTTTTTACGACGACGACGCTTTGGAGCAGCTTTTGCTGCTTTCTTACGACGACGCTTTGGAGCAGCAGATGCCTTCTTACGACGGCGCTTTGGTGCTGCTTTCTTTGCTGCTTTTTTTCTTCTTTTAGCCACAATTCCTCCTGGCGAGTGTCTTCTGTTCCGGAAATCACAGAAGAACGTTAAGAACAATCGTTCCAGAAGAAATGCATATTGTCTCTAAGTAACGCGTATTTCGACGCGCCGTGTCGCAACTATTTTTTCACTAATTTTTGAGTTTTTAACACAAAATATTTGTTAATTATTTGATTATAAATATGCAAAAAAAAGGTGCATTTGCGCAGGTCAGAGTGGGTTTTTGCCAAATCACAATTTTCACATTAATTTCTAGAGTGTGATAAAAGTGCTATATGTTGTGGTCAATTTTTGCAATTTTTCACAAAAATCTTTTATTTATTTTGTAAAAATATTGATTTTTATTGCAATTTCATTGAAATTTTTTAGCATTTCGTTAACTAATTCAATTGCGAAAATTATTAATTTTTAGCCAGAAATTAACGAAAATTGCAGTAAAAAGCGCGCGAAAACGGCATTGAAATAGTTCAATATTTCAAGTCAGGAAAGGCAGAAATTAGGTCTTAAGAGACTTGATCAACTATTTCAATTAAGTGGACATAGTTTCGACCGGTGGCAATACTTAACCCAATTTGGCAAGGTCTGTTACTGGATGCATAGGCCACATGTTTATGACTACTTAATTCTTGAGCTTGGTTTTTAGTCGCTGATTGAGTGAGTTCTGGATGAAGTAATCCTCGATCTCCGGCAAATCCGCAGCAAGACCAATCAAGGGGCACTATTACTTGATCACTTATGGCCTCAGCCAAAGCAGTCATATGTTTATTGATCCCAAGTTCCACCCCAGAACAGGTTGGGTGAAGTGCCAGGGAGGTCATCTTGGTTTTTATCTTCAAGTTAGGAAGTATTTTCTCGTTCACAAATTGCAAAACATCCACAATGGGGATTTGGGTTTCCCCAAATATCTGGGTTAAGCCATGAGTGCAGGAAGTCGCGTCAGAAACTACGGCCAAGTTTTCCTTAGTAACCTGGCGCATGATTTCTTTCTTAGTTTTTAGCGCCATAACTTCATATCCTTGGGTTAATCCTTTGGATGCCCAGGGAGTTCCGCAACAAAGATCTTGTATTCCTTCAGGAATCAATACTTTTAATCCTGCTTTTTCACATAAATTCAAGAATGCTCTTTGAATATCGCTTTCTCCATAAAGGGAATTTACGCAAGATGGGAAATAAACCAGATCAGGATTATTTGATTTCAAAGAAGTGCGCTCTTTGCCACCTATGGGCAAAGTCTTATTCCACATCGGCATGGAATTTACACCACTAATGGAGCGAAGAACTTTGTTGACTGTTTCTACCAGCGGGGCAGGCATATTTTTAGCAGTGGTTAAAAGACCAGAAAGTAAATTAGTTGCTGCAGACCACTTGCTCGCAGCCAAAGAACCAATGCTTTGAGAAACAAAGCTTTGTTGTTCACTGCGAAGTCTTTTAACCAGATCTCCAGTGTTGATATGAACCGGGCAGGCTGTGGCACACATGCCATCTACCGCACAAGTATCAATTGCTTGGTAGTCGTAATTGGCATTAATCGCATCTAGTAATTCTTGGTCGTTATTTCTTTCCGCATCTTTTTTTGTTCTTCTGATGGTGATTCTTTGACGGGGAGTCAAGGTGAGATCTTTACTTGGGCATACGGTTTCGCAATATCCACATTCCACACATTTATCTACTTCTTGATCAATTACTGGGGATACTTTCAGGTTTTCAATATGAATGTTGGCATTTTCATTGATGATGATGCCAGGGTTGAGGATGTTTCTTTTATCAATGAGTTTCTTTAAATCAACCATTACTTGGTAAAGCTCTTCGCCAAATTGTCTCTTCACAAATGGAGCCATGATTCGGCCTGTGCCATGTTCTGCTTTTAGGGAACCTTCATGAGACAAAACCAGTTCCACCATGTCTTGGGTGAAGTCTTCATAGCGTTGCAAAGAAGATGGATCATGGAATTTTTCATTAAGTAAGAAGTGAAGGTTGCCATCTTTGGCATGACCAAAGATCACTGAATCCAAATAACGATGCTTCTTTAATAACTCACTTAAAACAGTGGTGGTTTCATGTAAATGTTTCATGGGCACAGATATGTCTTCTAAGAGGGCTGTGGTGCCACTTGGTCTGTTGCCAGCAACTGCGGCATAAAGTCCTTTGCGGGCATGCCAAAGTTCATTTCTGATTTCTGCTGATTTGGTTAATTCACCACTTTTAATTGGTAGATCTTTAAAGACTTGGTGGGCATTACTGATTAAGGCATCTAGTTGAGTTTCAGTATCTGCTTGGTATTCGATTAATAGGCCAGCATGATTTTTAAACTCATAGTCTTTTAAAACCGTGTCAGCCATGTGTTCTCTTTGGGCAACTTTGAGGGAAGAAATATCAAGAAGCTCAATTACTGCAGCGTCACTGTTTTTAAGTGTGGGAAGGGATTTTGTGGCTAGTTCTAGTTCATCAAAGATGAGCAAACTTGTGGCAGATTTTGATAACAGTGGCAAAGTATTAAATGTTGCTTCAGCAATGAAGGCAAGGGTTCCTTCACTGCCCACAATTAAATGGGTCAAAATATCGATAGGTTTTTCAAAGTCAACAAATGAATTAAGGCCATAGCCCATAGTGTTTTTTATGGCGTAGGCATTCTTTATTTTTTCTACTAATTGTGGTTTTTCAATGATTCTGTTTCTTAAAGAGATTAGACCTGCATAGATTTCTGGTTCTTTGATTCTTAATTGATCATCAGCATCGTTTTTACTTGAATCAATCAGGGTTCCTGAAGGCAAAACGAAAACAAGGGAGGAAAGGGTTTTGTAGGTATTAAATTCTGTGCCACAAGCCATTCCACTTGAATTATTAGCAATTACTCCACCAATGGTGCAGGCTATTTCACTGGCTGGATCTGGTCCTAGTTTTCGACTGTATTTTCTTAAACTGGCATTTACTCGATTAACTGTTAATCCAGGCTGAACTCTTACCTTGAGCCCATTTTCTAGAACTTCTATTTCTTTAAAGTTTTTGCGAGTATCAACAAGCAAAGAATCAGTTACAGATTGTCCGCTTAAAGAAGTACCACCTGATCTAAAGGTTATGCCTAAATCATGTTTCTGGGTAATTTTAAATATCTCTGACATCTGCTGAGCTGTTTTTGGCTTTGCCACCATGGTGGGAGTTAATAAGTAGTGAGATGCATCATTGGCAATACTTACTCGATCAAAAAGGGAATCAGTAATTTGGTCAGGCAGAACTTTCTTTAAATCGTGAAGTAAAGCTTGGTTGACGTTATTAGTGCGATTCACGCAACACCTGGGATCCACTTGATCCCACTAGGAAGTCTAAATCTGCACCAGTATCTGCTTGATTAACATGATCGACATACAACTTTTGCCAACCACGATCAGGTTTAGCTAAAGCATCAATCATCTTTTGACTTGGTTTTCTGTTCTTTAATTCTTCATCAGTTAGTTCTACATTTAATGTTCTTTTTTCAACATCCAATGAAATAACATCACCTGTTTGAATTAGGGCTAAAGGACCAAATGCTGCTGCTTCTGGGGCAACATGCAAAATCACTGTGCCATAAGCAGTGCCACTCATTCGACCATCACAAATTCGTACCATGTCTCTAACTCCTTGAGAAAGAAGTTTTTGTGGCATTGGCATATTGGCAACTTCTGGCATTCCGGGATATCCCTTAGGACCACAACCTCTTAAAACTAGAACTGAATCTTTATCAACAGCTAAGTCAGGATCATCAATTCGGGCATGAAAATCTTCAATGGAATCAAACACCAAGGCTTTGCCTTTGTGTTTGAGTAATTCTTTACTGGCAGCAGCTGGTTTGATAACTGCACCAAGAGGAGCAAGGTTTCCTTTTAATACCGCTATTCCTGCTGAATCTTTTAAGGGTTTACTTCTTTTGCTGATTACTGTTTCATCAAAAATTTCTGCATCATCCAAATAATCAACTAAGGGCTTACCAGTAACTGTTATGGCTTTTGGATCCAACAGATCTTTTAGTTCTTTAAGTAATGCAAGTAGACCACCTGCTCTAAAAAAATCTTCCATTAAATGAGTTCCAGCGGGTTGCAAGTTGGCAAGCAAGGGAACATTTGATCCGATTTTGTCGAAATCATCCAAAGTTAATTTAATTCCTAAACGCCCGGCAATTGCTAGTAAATGAACAACCGCATTTGTGGAACCACCAATGCCAGCAAGAGTAACGATGGCGTTAATAAATGAACCCTTAGTCATCACATCACTTGGTTTACGATCATCTTTAATCATTTGCACAATTAATCTGCCTGTTTCTTGCGCACTTTGCAACAATCTTGAATCAGGTGCGGGAGTTCCAGCAACTCCTGGAATTGTCATTCCTAAAGCTTCAGCAACACAGCCCATTGTGGAAGCAGTTCCCATAGTGTTGCAATGTCCACGACTTCTAATCATTGATTGTTCTGATTTAAGGAAATCTTCTTCACTCATTTTTCCGGCACGTAATTCTTCACTGAATTTCCAAACATCGGTTCCGCAACCTAAAGGTTTTCCTTTGAAAGTTCCAGTCAACATTGGTCCACCTGGAACCACAATTGCTGGTAAATCAACTGAAGCTGCTGCCATTAGTAGTGCAGGAATAGTTTTGTCACAACCTCCAAGTAAAACAACACCATCAATTGGATTGGCGCGAAGTAATTCTTCTGTTGCCATGGCAGACATGTTGCGCCATAACATTGCAGTTGGACGAACTTGTGTTTCGCCTAAAGAAACAGCAGGCATATTTAAAGGAACACCACCTGCTTCCCAAATACCATTTTTTACATATTCCATGACTTCATTTAAATGAGAATTACAGGGAGCAAGATCTGAAGCTGTGTTTGCTATTGCAATATGAGGACGACCATCAAAAGCGTTATTAGGTAAACCGCGTCTCATCCATGCACGATGGATATAGGAGTCTCGGTCTTTACCTTTGTACCAAGCATCACTTCGCATTAGAAGTTTTTACCTCACTATCGAGACAACTTGGTGTTTGGTCTTATTAATGCTCAATCTATATTGTTTCCATTATGAGAGCTTTCGTGGTTAATGCTCCAACTGTGTCATCAATTGAGTCTGGCAAGAAATGTAAAGCAGTTGAAGGAACTAATAATTCTTCAGCTAACGCTCCTGCCCAGCCATTTCTAATTCCAATTTCAAATCTATTTTCACAAACATGTTGGCGATTATTTAAA
>CAMATO010000029.1 GCA_945861165.1 Bifidobacterium breve
TCAATACGGTGTTCCAAGTAAACTTCTAGCATTTCTTTTAAACTCAGTGTTCTTGGGCGACCCTCAACTAATGCCACATTATTGATGGCAAAGGATTCTTCCATCGGGGTTAACCGATAAAGATCATCTAATACTTTTTGGGGCTCATGGCCATTTTTTACCTCAATAACTAGTCGTAAACCTTTTTCCCCGTCAGTGAGATCAATTACTCGGGAAATGCCTTGCAGTTTCTTACTTTCAATTAAATCTTTCATTCTTTCAATAACTTTTTCCGCACCAACGTTAAATGGTAATTCGGTAACTATAATTCCTTGTTTTTTTGCTTTTACGCTCTCTAATTGCACGGTGGCCCTCATTTTAAATGCACCACGCCCCGTTAGATAGGCCTCTTTAATTCCATCGCCAACCATAACCTTTCCACCAGTTGGAAGATCTGGACCAGGAATTAATTTCATTAACTCTTTAGGCTTGATAGCAGGATCATCAATTAACGCCAATAAAGCTGAAACTACTTCACCTAAGTTGTGGGGAGGCATATTTGTTGCCATGCCAACAGCAATTCCAGTTGCACCATTCACTAAAAGATTAGGAAACGCAGCAGGTAAAACTTCAGGTTCAACTTCGCGACCATCATAATTTGTTTTGAAATCAACAACATCTTCATCAATAGAAGCAGTTAGTCCAAGTGCAGCTGGGGCAAGTTTGCATTCGGTGTAACGCATTGCCGCAGGACCATCATCCAGGGAACCAAAATTTCCTTGACCATCTATTAAAGATAAACGCAAAGAAAATGGTTGAGCCATACGAACGAGTGCGTCATAAATTGCACCATCACCGTGTGGATGTAAGCGACCCATAACTTCACCGACAACTCGGGCACTTTTTACGTGACCCTTTTCAGGTCTCAAACCCATTTCGTTCATCTGGTACAGAATTCTTCGTTGCACTGGTTTCAAACCATCGCGTGCATCAGGAAGTGCGCGGGAATAGATAACTGAATATGCATATTCTAGAAATGATCCGCGCATTTCAGCGGAAACATCAATGTCAATAATTTTCTCAGGATTCAAGGGCAAGGCAACAGGTTTATTTATTTTGCTGGCCACGAAGTGATCCTTAAAAGATAAGTTTTGAGTGAAGTAGTTAAATCATGCCTTTATAGACAAGGCTTTAGGTGCTGCCACACCGAAACAGGGCTTACTGACCGCCTTTGGAGCCAAACAGGATTTCATCCCAACTAGGAACTGCAGCTCTTTTGCTTTTAGGAATATGGGGTGTTTCAGTTACAGCAACTGGCTCCTCAATTACTTCGACAATTAATGTTTCTTCCACAACATTCACTACTTGAATTGGTTCTACAACTGGTTTAACTGGTGCAGGAATTGGGGGAGGTGTCACAACTTTTGGTATTTCTGGTGCTTGTACTGGAATCGGCACAGTGTTAGAAACATCTTGTTTTACTCCTTGTGGAGTAACCCAATTAGGAATTTCCTCAACAACTTCTTCGACAATTTTGGGAACGCTAACTAATTTTGGTGCAACGTGTTCAACTGTTTGATTGTGTGGCATCTCTGGAGTTACATCTAGTAACCAACGTCCAACATCATCTAGTGGTGCAATGGTTGCCACATCGGGATCGTAAGCCCAGTGTGCTTCTGTTTCACCTTTTTTGCCAATGAATGAACACGCAATATTCCAACGACCATCATCTCGTTTCCAGGCATCCCATTTAGTGGATTCAATATCGCCACCACCGTGCATGATTCTGGTTTGAACTATTTCATCAAATGAAGCACTGCCGTGTGCTCTTCTAATTTCTGTTTCACGGGCACGTTTAGAAATCCAATATCTTTCTTGTAAAACAGGTGGTTCAAATCTTTTAATTCTTTCTAAAGGAATGCTACTTACGGTTGCTAAATCTTCAGCAGAAACTCCTGAACGAATTCTTGCTTGAATTTCGGCAACACTTAATTCATGATCTCTGTCATGAATTGAAGCTTTAGGACGTTTACGCCAATTACGGGCAGCATCTCTAGTTTTTTCATCAAGATCTAATGCGAATTCATTTCCTTTATCGTCGGTCAAAACTATTTTTGTGCCATCATCACTTAAAGTTTCAAAGGTTAACTTTTTGGGCACGTTTTGACACCTCCAATAATTTGTGACAGGAGTGACTCACCACAATTCCTGTGTGGGACTACGCTACGAGAAAATTGGGGGTTTAAGCCGATATTGCTGAGCGCGAGTCGGCTTGCTTTAAATCTTGATAAGTAATCAAAGTGATAGCAAAAGTTAACAACCCAGCAGCTGCCACAACCCAGAACGCAACTTGCGCACCACTGTTATCAATTATCCAACCTGCGATTGCTGAAGCCAATGCAATTCCTAATCCTGCTCCAGTGTTGGCCCAAGCAAAGCCTTCAGTTAATTGGTTTTGGGGAACTAGTTGACCAATCAGGGTGTAGCCCGAAATAAGTACTGGTGAAATTGCTAAGCCAGAAATTAAGAGTGTTACGAAGAGTGCTGGCAAGGTTGAAATGAAAGGTAAAGGTAATAAGGAAATAGCAAAGAAAAAAGTTGAGATCAAAAATCGGTGAGAAAGTTTGTTTTTGAAATGAATTGCCCCCATGGAAATTCCAGCGACAAGTGATCCAACAGACCAAGCAGTAATTAAAGCACCAGCAAGTTCAGGGCTTCCCTTTTCACGACTAAACGCAACAGCAATTACTTCAGCAGCACCAAATACTGCACCTAGTAAAATATAAACCAAGAATAATGAAATAACCCCTGGGTACTTCAGTGCCGATTTACCTCGTTGTGCACCAACAATGTGAATTTCTGGTTGAGTTTTCTTTTGGCCAGATAACCAGATACCGCCTAATGCGACCAAAATTGCTGCTAGCAATAATCCGGAAGCGTCATAAAACACAACGCACAAAAAGGTCACAATGGGTGGCCCAAAAATAAAGATAACTTCATCAATCACACTCTCCATAGCAAAAGCAGTATTTTCTTGCTGCCTATTTTTTGCTGCTTTTTTCCATCGCGCTCTAATAAATGGTCCGATGGTGGGTTCACTTGCTCCTGAAATAACCCCAAGAATTATTACAAAAATTAGGTTTGCATCATTAATGATTAGGTAAATCATTATTAAAAGTGTAGAAACGTGGATTGATAATAAAATAGGAATTAATCTATTTTGACCCAGTCGATCTACCAATCGTGAAGTTATTGGTCCACCGACTGCAGCAGCTATGGCAAAAGATGCAGAAACTACACCGGCTGTGAAATACGAACCCGTTCTTGATTGAACTAGAAGAACTGCGCCTAGTCCATACATGGAGATTGGAAAGCGAGCAATTAAGCCGGCCAGTAGGAACGAACGAGCACCAGGAAGAGTAAGAATGTTTCTATATTTCGTTAACACACCTCAACGCTACTTCGTGGGCGACTAGAGGCAAGATAGGTGGTGTGACTGAGTCGTTAAATCAATCTTTATTAGCACTTGCTTTGGACATAGCTAAATCCACAAGTGAAATTCTTGTCAATCAACGACCTGAAAATATGGCTTATGAATCTAAATCAACTCCTGTTGATTTAGTTACCGAGATGGATAAAGCAGCCGAGCGACATATTGTGCAAAGAGTAAAAGATGTCAGACCAAATGATTCATTTCTTGGGGAAGAAGGAACTGCTCTTCCTCCAGAAAATCCCTCAAACGTGAAATGGATTATTGATCCAATTGATGGCACCGTTAACTATTTTTATAACCATCCATATTGGGCAATCTCAATAGGTGTTGAAGTTGATGGAGAAATACAAGTTGGGGTAGTTGCTGCTCCTTTATTGCATGAAACATTTTATGCGATTAAAGGTGGAGGATCATTTGTTTTACATGATGGCGTTAAAAAGAAATTACAAACAAATTCTGGTGCCACAATTGATAAAGCATTACTTGCAACTGGATTTGGTTATGAAGCTGAAAGGCGAAAAAAACAAGGTGCACTGTTAGCAGAGATAGTTGTGATCGCCCGAGATGTAAGACGAGCAGGTGCAGCAGCTCTTGATTTTTGCTACGTTGCTGCGGGAAGACTTGATGCTTATTACGAGTTTGGCCTTTACCCTTGGGATTTTGCAGCAGGATCTCTTATTGTCACTGAAGCTGGCGGAAGAGTTGGTGGATTGGCTGGAAATAAATTAGGCGGTGATTGGTCTTTGGGAGCAAACGCTGATCTATTTGATGAAGTAGATCAATTAGTTACTAAATTATCAAAGAAGTATTTTTAATCAATTCTTTTCAAAGTTCGTTTATATAAATCGCATAAATGTAGGTAGTGCTCCACTCCATCTTCAAAAATATTTTCCTCAACTGAATTTTCTCTAATTTTTACAGGCACACCCATGGCTAGTGCTCTTGCCGGCACAATTTTTTTGGGGGGAACTAATGATTGCGCTGCGACCAGTGCCCCAGATTTAATAATTGCTTCTTCTAAAACTGTTGATCCAGATCCAATTAAACATTTGTCTTCCACTACACATCCCTCAAGATGAGTGTTATGACCGATTACACAACGTGAGCCAATAATGGTGGGATTTGTGGTTTGGCAGTGAATAATTGTGCCATCTTGAATTGAGGTTTCGTCCCCAATAGATATGTAACTGGAGTCACCTCTTAAAACCGCGGTGGGCCAAATGCTGGTCCGTTTCCCAACTCGAACATCGCCAATTAATACAGCTTCTGGATGAATAAATGCGCTGGAATCGATTGTTGGCCTACGGCCATCTATTTCATAAATAGGCATGTATTAGATTGTCCTCCCTAAGTGCCAGTAGTTCTCCTGCAGACACACTTATTGAATGTGATGAGTGTGGCACGACTCGCCATGTTTTAGAGTCGCGCGACAGGGTAGTTATAGGGCATTATCCACGCGGTAGAGAAAAAGATAATTAAAACAGTAGAGGTGAGTAAAAGAAAGTGGCAACAGATTACGACGCCCCCCGAAAAACGGATGAAGAGTTAGCCGAAGATTCGCTCGAAGATTTAAAAGCGCAACGAGCTGAAGCAACCAACCCTCAAGTTGAAGTTGATGAGAACGATGTTTCAGATTCCGTTGAGCTACCTGGTGCGGATTTATCTGATGAATCATTAACAGTCAGAGTTTTACCAAAACAAGCAGACGAATTTACTTGCATAAAATGCTTCTTGGTTATGCATAGATCCAGAATTGCTAAAGAAACAAAAGGCAAAGCTGTTTGCATTGAGTGTGCCTAGAACTTATTTTTTCCTAAATATTTTTGAACTAGACCCTCAACTGCAGCTAGCGCAATTGTGCTCAAAGCAGTCCAAGTTATAACTCGACCTATTGGTTGATCCGAATCACCGGATTTAGGTGGTGTTTGTCCCATAACTTTGGTGTAGCTTTTGGTGAGAATTTTTCTAGCCAAGAACGTGGCAAGTAAAACTACTAGGGAAACAACAATTCCCCGTGAACTATTTTTCTTTTTTGTTTTCTTTGCCATACAAATATCCTAGATTAAACCTTTTGATTAAGTACTTTTGAGAGTTGCTCAGGCTTCCTGGTTGATAACAACCAGTAAGTATGAGGATCAGCCATGTCCTCAAAGTCAATCCTGATAGCAGTATTGATCAAAGGACTAGTCGCACTAAAACATTTAGGATCAGCATCAACTCCACGAATTTTTGTGGTTTGCCTTGCATCGAGGCCGGTTGCCTTGCTGATTATCTTCAGGGGCAATTTGGCTTTGTTGGCGTAAAGGTACTGGTCATCAACTTTGATGACTGGAGAAAACTTAATGGCAATGAAAATAAACAGCACATCCAGAATAAGAAACACGATGATGGCCACAAAGTTTCCAAATACCGCACTCACCGAGATTGCCAACATAAGTGAAAAACCAGTTAAAGCAACCCAACCCCAAAGCGGTGGTGTTAATTTCTCACGAAACAGCAACTGGTTCATGAGTTAACCCTGCCAGAGAAGTAATCTGAGATATATGTCAGCACCTCTTGGTTTAGAAATATTGGTTACCAAACTTGATGAAGATGCGGTAATTCCAACTTATGCAAAGCCAGGTGATGCTGGAGCAGATCTCTATTCGATTAGTGAACTGGTTTTAGCACCTGGACAAAGAGCGCTAGTTAAAACAGGTTTAGCTATTGCGATACCAACTGGTTATGTTGGTTTAGTTCATCCTCGCTCTGGCTTAGGGCTTAAAAATGGCATAAGTGTTGTCAACACTCCAGGAACAATTGATGCTGGTTATCGGGGAGAAATTGGTGTGGTGCTAATAAATCATGATTTAACAGAAAGCTTTCAAATCAATAAAGGGGATCGAGTGGCACAACTCGTAATTCAAAAAGTTGAGAACGCACAATTCAAAGTCGTTAATCAATTGCCAGATTCCGCAAGGGCCACTGGCGGATACGGATCAACTGGAGTATGAAAAAAGCATCTAAATTTAAAACTTGGTTGAGAGGTTTTTATGCTTCTGATGAAGAGTTAGCGGCTTATGAATTATCTCTCGACTCTGAAATCAGAGGATCAACTCTTATTGAAGAAGTGGAGCGTGGTGAAACAATTCAAGTAACAGGAGTTGTTAAATCAATCACCGTTAAGCCACTTTCACAAAATCCTTCATACGAAGTTGAAATTTTTGATGGTTCGGGAAGTTTGATCGTCATCTGGCAAGGCAGAAAGCATGTTGCCGGAGTGGAACCAGGAACTCGAATTGAAGTTGAAGGTCGGATTACATACCTATCGGGCAAACCATGTTTGCATAATCCTGTTTACAAACTACTTAGTAGCGAGGCGAGTTAATTGAGTAATCCAGAAAATATGGGGGAGAAAGAATTATTAAATAAAGCCATTGGTGGGTGGAGAGGACTGATTGATTCAGCTTTACCGTCAATGCTATTCATAATAATTTTTGTTTTTCAAAGTAATTTAAATAACGCGTTAACCGCTGCCCTTATTTTGGGTGGTGTTTTGTTAGTAATACGAATATGGGAAAGAAAGAGTCTTGCTCAAGTATTGAGCGGGTTTGTGGGATTATCGATATCTGTTTTGATTACTTGGAGAACAAACAATGCTAGTAATTTTTTTCTGACAGGCATTATTGCCAACGCAGTTTATGGTTCAGCTTTATTAGTTTCTGTATTAATTAGAAAACCATTAATTGGTTATTTAGTTGGTTCATTAGTGGGGGATACCTCAGGTTGGTTAAAGCATCCTTTACTAGTCCGAGCTTATACAACTGTGACTTGGATTTGGGTTGGAGTTTTTAGTTTACGATTATTAGTTCAAGTACCACTTTATTTGAAGGACAATATTGCATTACTAGGTTCAGTCAAAATATTTATGGGTTGGCCACTTTATTTGTTTTCAGTGTGGTTGACATATCAGATTGTGAAGACAGCCAGAGCAAAAATTATTTAAGCAGGCTTATTGCAGAGTAATTCTCTGAGAATTGGTTGTTGTGCGGTTGTGGCAATAACTATCAATTCGTCTCCCGATTCCAAAGGATCATCTGGGTGAGGGGTGATAACTTTTCGATCGCGCAGAATTGCCACTAAAGCTGTATCGATAGGCCAATCCACATCACCAACACGTTTGCCCACAACTGGTGAATCACCGGGAAGTGTTACTTCTAAAATGTCGGAACCAGATTGTCTTAAAGAAAATAATCGAACTAATTCCCCAACAGTTACTGCTTCTTCAACAAGGGCGGTCATCATTTGTGGAGTGGATACTGCAAAGTCAACACCCCATGATTCACCAAAAAGCCATTCGTTCTTGGGATGATTAACCCGACCTACTACTCGGGATACGCCGTATTCGGTCTTAGCAAGAAGTGAAACGACCAAGTTAACTTTGTCGTCACCCGTTGCTGCGACCACAATTTGGGCTTTGGAAAGATTTGCAGCATCAAGTGCATCAGGTTCGCAAGCATCTGCAAAAACAGTGTGTGCACCAGATTTTTTTGCACTGGCAATAGCATCAGCATCTTTGTCAATGACGGTAATTTTGTGACCGTTTTTTATTAGGTCACGAGCAATAGCACGTCCTACGTTTCCACCACCAGCAATAACAATCAACATGTATTAATCCTTTGCTCCGCTAGCAAAAACGTTTTCAACTAAATCTCTATCTTGAACTTGATAAATTGCGTGAATTAAATCGCCTTCTTGAATTACTGTGTCACGATCAGGCAAGATTGCCCCGCCAAATCGACTAATTAGTGCCACACGTACTTTTGCAGCTTCTGACAAATCTCCAACACGTTTGCCTACCCATTTTGGTGATAGATAAACCTGAGCTAAAACAACATTGCCACTGGGATCGCGCCATTCTTCTTGTGCACCAAGAGGCAACAATCTTCTTAAAACTTGATCAGTAGTCCAGGCAACACTTGCTACTGTTGGAATTCCTAAGCGTTCATAAACTTTTGCTCTTCTTGGATCATAAATTCTTGCCACAACTAGGGGAACATTAAAGTTTTCTCTAGCAACGCGAGCCGAAACAATATTTGAATTATCTCCTGATGAAACTGCGGCAAATGCTTGAGCTTTTTCAATCCCAGCTTCAATTAGTGTGTCACGATCAAAACCAACACCTAAAACTTTTTGTCCACTGAAATTTTCACCTAAAGCAACGAATGCTGATTCTTCTTTATCAATGATGGCTACAGAATGGCCTAGTTCCATTAATCGCAGCGAAAGGGCAGATCCGACTCGTCCACAACCCATAATCACTACGTGCACTTGGAAATAATCCTTTGAGTGGATGCCTGTTATTACCTACGTTACAGGCAAATCTGTTTGCGTTACGGGAGTGGTTAAAGCCTTGGAGCGCAGGTGTTGCGTAATGTGAGGGATTGTGGCAATTCTTACAACTTCGATAAAGCGCTTACTTGTAGGTCGCGCTCTGAGAAGTGACAAGTTAGGTGACACTCTTCTCCCTAAAAGAGTGGCTCTACCAGTCTTTGCATCTGATGCATTGTCTTCCAATGCTTATGCCACCCAAGAAATTCTTTTAGTTTTAAGTGTTAGCGGAATTGCATATATAAATAGTTCACTGTGGGTTGCTTTCGCTGTTGCAACTGTGATGGGTGTAGTTGTGATGTCTTACCGACAAAATGTGCACGCTTACCCAAGTGGTGGTGGGGATTATGAAGTAGTAACCACAAACCTGGGTAGAAAACCTGGGTTAGTAGTAGCAAGTGCATTATTAGTTGATTATGTGATGACGGTTGCTGTTTCGATCGCTGCAGCTAAAGACAATATTGCTTCAGCGTTTCCATACTTTTCAAATCATGGAGTCGTGCTCGCCGTGGTCTTAATCGCAATTTTGACAGTTTTGAACCTGCGCGGTGCGAAAGAATCTGGAACTCTATTTGCTATTCCAACTTATGCTTTTATTTTCTCTATATTAATAATGGTGGGTTGGGCAGGATTTCAACTCATGCAAGGAGTTGAACTGAAAGCCGAAAGTGCTGATTGGTCAATTACTGCTGAACAAAGTTTCACTGGGTTTGCGTTAATCTTTTTGTTTGCTCGAGCTTTTTCCTCTGGGTGTACAGCGTTAACTGGCGTAGAAGCAATATCAAATGGTGTTCCAGCGTTTAAAAAACCCAAGAGTAAAAACGCTGCGACAACTTTATTATTATTAGGAACCATTTCTTCTGCCATGTTTTTGTCTATTACTTATTTGGCAATGAAGACTGGGGTAAAAGTTGCAGAGCATTCAGAAGACTTAATTGGACTACCTGCAGGGCAACAACAAAAAACTGTGATTGTGCAAATTGCGCAAGCAAGTTTTGGTTCATTCACTTTAGGAACTCTAATTATCGCTGCAGCTACGGCATTGATCTTGGTCTTGGCGGCAAATACTGCTTACAACGGATTTCCTGTTTTGGCTTCTATTCTTGCCAATGACAGATTTTTGCCGCGACAACTGCACAATCGAGGCGATCGCTTAGCTTTTAGTAATGGAATTATATTTTTAGCCACAGCGGCCATCATCATGGTTTATGCATTCGATGCCAGTGTAACTAAATTGATTCAACTCTATATTTTGGGAGTTTTTACTTCTTTTACTTTGGGTCAACTGGGAATGATAAAACATTGGACCAGAAACATTAAGAACGCAACTGATAAAGATTTGATTTCAAAAATGAAACGTTCTCGCATCATCAATTCAATTGGTTTTGTTATGACTGGAACAGTCTTAGTGATTGTGTTAGTAACAAAATTTACTCATGGTGCTTGGATGGTGGTAGTAGCTATTCCAATGCTGATGGCGATGATGAGTGCCATTTATGTTTATTACCGAAAAGTAAATGATGAGCTAACTCTAACTAGCAGCGCTAACCTAACTTTACCTAGCAGAATTCATGGAATAGTTTTGGTTTCCAAATTGCATAAACCAACGATGAGAGCTGTCTATTACGCCAGAGCAACCAGACCAAGCACTTTAGAAGCAATAACAGTAAGAGTTGAAGTAGAAGAAACTAATACGCTGATTAGAGATTGGCAAGAATTAGGAATTCCTGTGCCCCTTAAGGTTCTTGATTCTCCTTTTAGAGAAATTACTAGGCCAATTCTTGATTATGTTAAAAGCATCAGAAGAGATAGTCCTAGAGATGTAATCTCAGTGTTTGTTCCTCAATACGTTGTTGGTCATTGGTGGGAGCAATTACTCCACAATCAATCAGCGTTAAGACTTAAATCTCGTTTATTATTTACCCCTGGGGTGATGGTGGTAAGTGTTCCTTGGCAATTAATGTCTACCGAAACAATGAAAGAAAAAAAACCTCGCCCTGTTTCACAAAATTTGCGTCGCCCATAGCACCGTGAATCCAGGAGATTTACTAACTTTAAATATTGAAAAAGTTGCTCACGGTGGTTTATGTGTAGCAAGACATGAAGGTGTTGTCGTATTTGTTAGACATGCTTTACCTGGGGAAACTGTGGAAGCAAAACTAGTTTCACTAGCCCCCGGTAAAAGATCATGGTTTGCTCAAACAATAAAAGTTATTTCAGATTCACCGCACCGTATTGAACCAAAATGTGAATTCTTCAAACCTGATGGTTGTGGTGGTTGTGATTGGCAGCATGTTAATCCCACTTTTCAAAGAGAACTTAAATTAGCAGTGCTTGTGGAACAACTTGAAAGATTTGGACAAGTTCCTAACGCTAAAGATATTTGTTCCATTAACTTAGTTGAGCCAAGTGACTATAATTGGCGAACTAGAATTCGCTTAGTTGCAAATGAACATGGTAAATGGGGATTTCGAAAAACTCGTTCACATGAAGTTCAAGTAATCAATAAGTGTTTAATTGCAGACAACTCAATAAACGATGTTTTAAAAAACTTACCTGAAGGCAATAATGGCGAAGAGATTTTAATTGTGAAATCTAAAGATGAAACAATTGTTTACCCAGTTGAGAAAAGAGCACCTAGTGCTCCTAATGCTGTTCAAGAAGTAGACGGTCACGATTTCGCGGTAGCAGGAGATGGGTTTTGGCAAGTACACCCTGGGGCTGCTTCAGTTTTGAGTAATCAAATCAAAAAATCAATTTCAGGTTTAAAAGTTGACTCATTTGTCGATCTTTATGCCGGAGTAGGAGTGTTAGCCCACGCTTTGTTACAAGAATTTCCACAGGCAACAGGTTTTGTGGTTGAAGCAGATAGAAATGCTGCCCAAAATGCCAAAACAAATTTGAAAGATTTCAAAAATGTGCAAGTGGTGGGTGATCGGGTAGATCGCTGGATTAGGTCAGTAAAAACTAAGTTTGATGTGATGGTGCTTGATCCACCAAGATCTGGTGCGGGTCAAAATGTGATGCAACAAATTTGTGCCCAAACTTTGCAGAAAATTATCTATATTGCTTGTGACCCAGCAGCTTTAGCCAGAGACGTTTTAATCGCCAAAAAGTATGGCTGGAGACTTGAAACTGTTGTGGCATTTGATTTGTTTCCCATGACTCACCATTTAGAATCAGTGGCAGTTTTGGTGCACGAATAAGCCGTTTTTCTTCCCACTGATAGTGTTTGGTTATTGATAAAACTGAGGGATAGATGAGTATAAACACTTTCGGAGCCTTGCAAACTCTAAGTTTTAATAATCGCTCCAGTCAAATATTTGCCCTTGATAAAATTCCTGGTGCTAAAACCTTGCCTTTCAGTTTAAAAATACTTTTAGAAAATTTATTGCGCACCGAAGATGGTGTGAACATAACCAAAGAGCACATCAACGCAGTTGCCAATTGGGATGAAAAAGCTGAACCAAGTATAGAAATTCCTTACACCCCAGCTCGAGTAATTATGCAAGATTTCAC
>CAMATO010000030.1 GCA_945861165.1 Bifidobacterium breve
CGGAAACCATAAGGGAAATGTAGTAAAACTTCTGTTCAAATCTGCTCTAGAAATTAAAATACCTTTATTTTTTAAATCTATGCGCCATTCATTATCAATCTGCTTGAGATTAAACTCCTGAACTAATTGTGCATCAGGTTCACTTAAAATAATTCTTGAATTTTCATCAATCACAGAATTAAGTGGAGCAGAAAAAACGACAGTGTTTTCTTGTAAAGAGTTGAGTCTTCCTTGTCCTTCATAAACTCTAATTTCTTCAGTCGGCTCCCAAACATTTCTTAATTCGGGTATCAAATACTCTCTGGCAATTTTGAAATTGCTATCACTTGAAGCAGATGCGTTAAGAAAACCTGAGACAATTTCTTCCGGTGTCATCCCAGTTTGAGGATTGCTTGCAATAACTCGAACAATCGAACCTTCGGGGACTGATCCTAAAATCGCACCTTCGCGAATTGAACTTTCAATTGGCACACTGCCACAAGCAGTTAAAATTATAGGAATTATTAATAATAAATATTTTTTCATGGCATCTCGCTCTTGGTGTCAACATTAAACAGTTCCTGCAGTGCCGACATATCTAACTCAAGTTTTTCATCTTCACCAGTCCCCAGTGGTAAGGGAGATTTTGTTATTGCAGTTTGGGCAACTCTGGGCAAAGTCAAACGAAACATTGTGCCTTTACCGGGTGCACCCCAAGCATCAAGCCATCCCGAATGCAATCTGGCATCTTCTAAGGCAATTGCTAAACCTAAACCTGTTCCCCCAGTTGTTCTTGCTCTGGCAGGATCTGCACGCCAAAACCTGTTGAACACCAGAGAAGATTCTCCTGGCTTTAATCCCGAACCTTTATCTCTAACGACAATGGCTATGGCTTCATCGTCACTACCAATTTCAACTTCAATTGGTTTACCTGCACCGTATTCAGAAGCATTGGAAATTAGATTTCTCAAAACTCTTTCAATTCTTCTTTGATCCATTTCAATATCGGGAGCATGACCTGTGATAACAACAGGAGTCTCTTGCCTAGCTAGTAAATTGGATAATGATTCAGCTGTCTTTTCTATTACATTTTTAATATTTACACTAGTTAAACTTAAATCTGCAGCCCCTGCATCAAATCTACTAATTTCTAATAATTGAGAAAGCAAGATTTCAAATCTTTCAATTTGGGTGCTTAGGAGTTCTGCGGCTCTTGCTGTTTCCCCGGTGTATTGGTCACGTGATTCGTACAGCACATCCGCGGCCATTCTTACTGTCGTTAAAGGTGTACGAAGTTCATGAGAAACATCTGATACGAATCTTTTTTGCATTCGAGACATTTTTTCTAACTGACCAATTTGTTGTTGAATTGAAGCAGCCATTGAGTTAAATGAGCCTGCTAATTTTGCCAAATCGTCTTCTCCACTGACAGGCACCCGCTCATTTAATAGTCCCATTCGCAATCTTTCGGCCGCATTAGCAGTTTTTCTAACCGGGGCCAGTACTGATCTTGTTAAGTACCAAACCAAAATTAGTAATCCGAATATTAGAAATATTCCTGTGGCTAAAACTGAAGAACGAATAATTCCAATTGTCTCTTCTTCTTTATCTAGTGGAAAAAGTAAAAAGAGTGAATAGGTACCAACGTTATTTATTTTTATTGGTGCACCTACCACAAGTCCGGGCACACTTCTTCCGTCTAAATAAATAATTTTGGTGTATGACCAAAGTAATTTATCCGTCAACTCAACTCTACTTTTCAACTCATCATTAACACTGTTTTCTGACACAAGATTGGTGCCACGTTCTGGTAATCCTTGTTTAGAAATTTCAGGGGATGCTAAAAACAAAACATCATATAAACCAGATTGGCCAGCCCTCACCGCTAATGCAGTAACAGCGGTGTCAACCACCACAGACAATGTTGGAGCACCGGCTCCAGTATCTGTTGCTACAACAACTCGTTGCGCTTCATTAATTGCAGATGATGCTTCAGTAATTGAGGATGATTCTTTGGAGGTGAGAATTCCTGATGAAACTCTATTAACTAAAACAAGCCCAATTATTGTTACTAAAAGAGTTGATACCGCAAATGTTGTGGCAATGATTCTTAAACTTAAAGATTTATTCCAAGCTTGTCTAAATTGGTAAAAATACTTCACGGACCAGCCTTATACCCAACACCTCTAACGGTCATGACAATTTCAGGATTTTCAGGATCATGTTCAACTTTAGATCTTAATCTTTGAATATGAACATTTACTAATCTTGTATCCGCAGGATTTCGGTAATGCCAAACATCGGTAAGCAATTGTTCGCGTGTGTAAACCTGCCAAGGTTTTCTTGCTAAAGCTAAAAGTAAATCAAACTCTAAAGGAGTTAATGAGATTTCTTTTTCGTCTCTTTTTACACTGTGCCCAATTACATCAATAGATAAATCACCAATGGTTAATGATTCGGACTTAGGATCTTCTTTTCTTAGTCTTGCCTTAATTCTTGCAACTAATTCTTTTGGCTTAAAAGGTTTAACGATGTAATCATCAGCACCAGATTCCAAACCTTTAACAATATCTAAGGTGTCGCCTCGGGCAGTCAACATGACTATTGGAACACCAGATTCAGCTCGGATTTTTCTACAAACTTCAATGCCATCTATTCCAGGTAACATAAGATCAAGTAGCACTAAGTCGGGTTTTGCCTCGTTGAATATCCCTTGAGCTTTTGAGCCATCATCACAAAATAATGCGTCAAAGCCTTCAGCCCTTAAAACGATGCCTAACATTTCAGAAAGTGCTTGATCATCATCGACTACTAATACGCGAGCCATACTGCAATGTTGTCACCTCATCTATGACAAAATCGAAGTGGAGGTAGTGATGACTCAAGGTCCCGGCGCAAGTTTGATTCCCCAACGCAATTTAACCCTTAGCGAAATACTAAGTGGCTCTTTTAACTGTCTAAGAAGAATGCCAAAAACTTTACTGGGTATTGGTTTATTCTCAGGATTCATCATCGGAATCAGCAACATAATGACTTCGGCCCTTGTTGTGAAAAGTGGTGAAAGCTTAATACTTCCAGAAATTCCTAATCCAGCTTCAGTGATAACTCAAGAACAAATTGAAGAGCTAGTTAACGCACTTGCCCCTACTTTAAAAGTTGGGCTAATAACTTCTTTGGCACTTTTCTTCGTACAAGCAATTTCAGCAGGCATGTTTATCCATATTGTAAACAATGGAATAAGCGGTGTAAAAATTAGTGTTACAGAATCGTGGGAAAAAACTCGACCACAATTAGGTCGAATTGTGGGACTTTCAGTGGTTTCATTTTTATTTCCTACAATTTCTATTGTTATAGGTCTACTTATTGGAGTTGCCCTGAGTGGAGTTAGTTCGCTTCTAGTTTTTGTGGGATTAGGAATAGGTTTAGGCGCAGCAATTTATCTTTGGATTGGTTTGCAAGTTAGCATTCCTGCACTTGTGTTAGAAGAAACGAAATTAAAAATTGCTTTTAAAAGATCATTCTTACTAGTAAAAGGTAATTTTTTTAGAGTTCTGGGAATTGGCTTAATGGGAGTAATAACCAGCCAAGCACTATCAATTGTGGTGTCCACACCATTCACAATTCTTGGTGCTGTTGGTGCAACTGAGGATCCAACGACTTCATCAATCTTTATGTCTTCAATGGGATCAATAATTGGTTACGCGTTCATGTTGCCTTTTATTGCAGCATTCACCACGTTACTTTATACAGATTTGAAATTTAGAACAGAAAACATTGTTACTGATTTAGCTAAGTAAGAAAATCAGTAACGATATTGATCGGACTTATAAGGCCCGCTCTTATCTAATCCTAGATAATCAGCTTGTTCTGTAGTTAATTCTGTTAATTTTGCGCCCAAAGCACCTAAGTGCAATCGTGCCACCTTTTCATCTAATTCTTTACGAAGTGTATAAACACCAACAGGATATTGCTCAGTTTTAGTAAAGAGTTCAATTTGTGCTAACACTTGGTTAGTAAAAGAGTTACTCATCACAAATGATGGATGTCCAGTAGCGTTACCGAGATTAAGTAATCTTCCTTCACTCAAAATAATGATGGAGTTTTTATCATTAAATACCCATTCATCAACTTGTGGTTTGATATTTACTCGTTTAGCGCTCTTGTTATTTGCTAAGCCAGCCATATCAATCTCGTTATCAAAGTGACCAATATTTCCCACAATTGCTTTATCTTTCATTCTCGACATTTGATCAACTGTGATGACGTTTTTACAACCAGTAGCAGTGATGATGATGTCTGCGTAAGTGAGTGTGTTTTCTAAAGTATTAACTTCGTATCCATCCATGGCTGCTTGCAACGCACAGATTGGGTCAATCTCAGTAATAATTACTCGCGCGCCTTGTCCACGTAATGATTCGGCTGTTCCTTTCCCAACATCACCGTATCCACAAACAACAGCAACTTTTCCACCGATCAAAACATCAGTAGCACGGTTGATTCCATCAATTAATGAATGACGAGTTCCATATTTATTATCAAATTTACTTTTTGTAACTGCATCGTTTACGTTGATAGCAGGAAACAGCAATTGATTTGATCTAAACATTTCATACAGACGATGCACACCAGTTGTAGTTTCTTCTGTTACACCCTTGATGTTATTGGCAATATCAGTCCAAAGCCTTGAGTTTTCTTTCAAAGTTTTTTGAATCAATTTTAAAATAACAGCATATTCTTCGTTGTCTGCTTTCTCAGGTTCTGGTTGATCTCCAGTTTTTTCAAACTCCACACCTTTATGAACCAATAAAGTTGCGTCTCCACCATCATCAAGAATCATGTTTGGACCTGCGCCATCTGTCCATTTCAAAATTTGTTCGGTGCACCACCAATACTCTTCTAGTGATTCACCTTTCCAGGCAAACACTGGAACACCGTTTGGTTTTTCTTGTGTTCCATTTGGTCCAACTACAACAGCTGCTGCTGCTTGATCTTGGGTTGAGAAAATATTGCAAGAAGCCCAGCGAACTTCTGCTCCTAATTCAACAAGTGTTTCAATCAAAACTGCGGTTTGAATTGTCATGTGTAACGAACCAGTGATTCGTGCACCTTTAAGTGGTTTGGTTGTACCAAATTCTTTTCTCATTGCCATTAAACCTGGCATTTCGTGTTCTGCTAATCGAATTTCTTTACGACCAAAATCAGCTAAAGAAAGATCGGCAACTTTGTAGTCCAAATCTCCGAAACGATCAACTGTCATTGAAAAATCATTCACTTTATATTTACCCCTGGGATTTAGTATGAATCAAACTAAAAGCAATTGTGCCAGACTAAAAACTTCTCGCAACTACGGCATGACCTTTAACCTCAACTTTTACATCTATATTGCTAATAAGTGCCACTTCACCCTTAGCCAGCAGAATTTCGTTTGCCCCATCAACAATTTTTGTCTCACCTTCCAGGTTTAGCACTCCAGCAAAATTGGTCTCACGAGATTGATAGGTGGCATTATCTATCGCTATTAATTCAAAATCTGATTCTGGTTTATAAATATGCACCCCATCTGTGGTCTCGAGTGACATTATTTGAACCTGTTTTTCTTCAACAATACTTAGGGCAGCATCAATATTTATGTGCTTATTGGTTAAACCCATTCTTAGAACATTGTCAGAAGTTGTCATAACCTCAACTGCTAAACCTTGCACGTAGCAATGAGGTGTTCCCGGGGAAACGTGAATTGCGTTGCCTTTTTCTAAAATGTGAAATTCCATCAAAAGACAAACCAATACACCAGGATCTTGCGGGTATTTCGCAACTATTTTTTCAAAAGCAGACACAGCTTTTGGCGAATATTGAGCCTGTTTAACACTTTCCACAACTAATTCATTCAAAACTCTAATTGATGATTTTTCAAGTTCAAAAATAATGTCTGCTGCATCAAAGAAAGTATTTGTATCTAATATTTGTTGTAATTCACTTATTTTAGATTTTTCTAAAAGTAATTTGAAAACCACATCACGTTTAGCTTTGGTTTGAACTCCAGCAAATGCATGAAATTCTTCTAAGGCAAAAAGTAATTCGTCTTTGCCGTTTGAGTCTGATAATAGTTTTTCTCCATCTTCAAAATCTGCCATGCCAGATTCTGCTGTAACCAGATCAGGGTGAACCTGTATTGAGAGTGGTTCATTGGCACAAAGCAATTTTATTAACAATGGAAAAGTTGAGTTAGTTTTTAGTTCCTTATTGGATTTTTTCTCAATTGATCTGCCAGATGGATGATCTCCAAACCAAAGCTCAGCCTGGGGTTTATCAGTTTTTTCTACCCAGTTTTGCAATCCGTTAATTTTGCCCCAGGCATATTCTTTTAAGGCACCTTTAACAACAATTATCGTGTCATTACTCATTTAAAAAAATTAGCCGCCGATACCACGTGGGCCAGGAGTTGCTTCATCAAGCAACATCACAGGAATTCCATCTTTGATGGGAAAAGTTGTGGCACAACTTGAGCAAACAATTTTTGTGTCATCACTTGAAACTGAAACATCTGCATGTTTGTCACAAGGACAAGCTAAGATTTCTAATAATTCTGGTTTAATAACTGAACTCATTGCGCATCCTCTCGAATAATTGCTAGTACTTCTTCACGTAGCTTTTCCATTGTTGCATGGTCTTTAGCTTCGGCGTTTAATCGAAGTAAGGGTTCTGTGTTACTTGGTCGAATATTTACCCACCAAGTCGAACTTGAGAAAGTCAATCCATCCAAATCATCAATTTGGACATCCTTTGACGCGGCAAAGTGATCCTGAACTTTTTTGCTAGTAATTCCGACGTCTTTAACTCGAGTATTAATCTCACCACTAGCAATGTATCTATCAAATTCACTAATTAGTGATGAAAATGTAGTTGGTGCCGTTGTTTCACCCAATGCGGCTAAGACATGTAGCGCGGCCAACATTCCACTATCAGCAAACCAAAAATCTCTGAAATAGAAATGGCCTGAATGTTCTCCCCCAAATATGGCATTGGTGTCTTTCATAACTTGCTTAATAAATGAATGACCCACCCGAGTTTTTATAGCCTTGCCACCCTGTTCACCAACTACTTCTGCCACGCTTCGAGAAGTAATTAAATTATGAATTATTGTTGCCCCAGGTTCACGTTTTAATTCTCGTTTTGCAATCAAAGCTGTAATAGCACTAGGGGTGATAATTTTTCCTTTTTCGTCAACAAAGAATGCACGATCAGCATCACCGTCAAAAGCGATTCCGATATCAGCATTTTCGGCCAACACTCTTTTTTGTAAATCAACCAAGTTTGCTGGATCAATTGGATTTGCTTCATGATTAGGAAAAGTTCCATCTAGTTCAAAAAACATTGGCACAATTTCAAAATTTGAATTTTCAAATACTTTAGGCACACTAAACCCACCCATGCCATTTCCGGCATCAATAACGATCTTTAATTTTCGTGCAGATTTTAAATCAACCAGAGAATGTAAGTATTTAACATATTCCACATTTAAATCTCGAGTGCTTTCTGAACCTTGCGTTCCCTCAAATTTTGGTATTGGGTTAAGCACTAATTGGGTAATCTCTCTTAAACCAGAATCTTGTCCCACCGGTGCAGCCCCAGCTTTTGCTAATTTGATTCCGTTATATTCGGCTGGATTATGACTGGCGGTAAACATGGCACCAGCAATATTGAGAAACCCTGTTGCAAAATACAAACCATCTGTTGAAGCAAGTCCCATGTATAAAACATCAACACCTTGTGCTAAAACTCCTCTGGCAAAACTTTTAACTAAAGCAGGACCACTGGGTCTCATGTCGTGGGCGATCACTACTTGGCCGCAACCACCATCAGATTTTCTAAGCTTTAAAGCAATCACGAAAGCTTGACCGATTAAATATGAAATATTTTCATCAAGATCTTCGGGGGCAATGCCTCTGATGTCATAGGCCTTAATTAGGTTTTGTAAACGCTCCAGGGTGATTTCGGATTTCATAAGACTTCAAAGACTAGTAGTAGATGGGGAGTTAGTTAATTTTCTTCACGAACTATGCGCAAATGACTTCGATTGGCATAGTTGTTGGCAAAAGCCGGTTCAGACCAAACATCAGGTTGGGGTTTAGCTGCCTCACGTACCGCATTTGCTAAAGCCAATAAATCATCTTGGGAGGGAGCAAAATCTTCAGCTTCACTTTCTAATCTCACAATTTCCCAACCACGGGGTGCGGTTAGTTTGCGAGCATGTATTTCACATAAGTCATAACAATGAGGTTCGGCAATCGTGGCCAAAGGCCCAACAACGGCTGTGGAGTCGGCGTAAACATAGGTAAGGGTTGCCACCGCTAATTTGCCACACGACAACCTGGTGCACTTTCTTAAATATGCCATGTTTTATACGCTAGTGAATTTGTTACAAAAGTGACGAGTAGGCGCGCCTGATACTTATATATACGCAAGTTCACCTTTGAGACAGGTGTTAATTAACTAAACAGAATTAAATAACTTGAGAGCGTCTCATCCGGCGACGTTCGCGCTCAGACAATCCACCCCAAATACCAAAACGTTCATCGTTTTCTAGTGCGTATTCCAAACATTCAGCTCTGACCTCACATGAGGTACAAACTCTTTTAGCTTCGCGGGTGGATCCACCTTTCTCAGGGAAAAAGGCTTCAGGATCGGTTTGAGCACAAAGTGCCTTTTCTTGCCAGCCAGCTGGCTCGCTATCGTTTGGAACAAGACTTAAGCCCGTGAAGTCGGACAATTTCAAAACCCCCATAAGTATTCGGCCGAAAGTCCATTTCGACGCTAGGTAAAAACTACCTGAACGAATTACACGCTTGTAACTAGGGGTAGGTCAAGTGTTTAGGCCATGTTTCTTCAGATTTATTTCCGATTAGTCTTAAAAGTCCGATATAAAATGCGTTTCTTGCCATTTTCTTAAAAACTGGTTAAATTCCCCAGTCAGGATTTTCGGGCAGGGTTTGATTATTGAGTTCAATTTTTGCCACTTTTTGATCAGGCCAAATTCTTGAATCATTATTTAAAACTGAACCTGCAGCTAATTCCACAAAATCTGCCACTACAGAATTTTTGATCACACAACCTGCACCAATTTTGGCACCCTGGGCAATGATGCTTGCTTCAATAATGCATTTTTCTGCTACTAAAACATCGCGGGCAATCACAGAATTATTTATTTCACAATCTTTTTCAATTATTGAATTTAATCCAATCACAGATCCGTTAATTACTTTGGCTGAATCATGAACTTGGGCGCCACTCAAAATTAATTTGTCACCAAAAGATTGCAGTAATCCTGTTTTAATTTTTCCACTAACTAAATCACTTGATCCTTTAATAAAATCTTTTGGTGTTCCAAGATCTAACCAGTAGCCTTGATCTACTACCCCAATTACTTTCAAACCAGCTTTAAGTAAATTAGGAAAAACTTCTCTTTCAACTGAAACCACTCTTCCAGTGGCGATGGTGTCAATAATTTTTCTTTTGAAAATATACATTCCAGCATTGATTTGATCGGTGACAATATCTTCTTTTCTTTCCGGTTTTTCTAAAAACGCTAAGACATTGCCTTCACTATCGGTGGGCACAGATCCATAAGCTGAAGGGTTATCAACTTTAGTTAAATAGAGTGCCACATCGGCATTTTTTTGTTTCCATTCACTTAAAACTTTGTTGATATCCACACCAGTTAATACATCACCGTTAAAAATAATTACTGGATCTTCTGGACCACAGGTTAATAATTCTGCAGCATTTCTTATCCCACCACCTGTGCCCAGTTGTTCTGGTTCATAGGCGTAACTTATTTTCACTCCCAGCTTTGAGCCATCACCTAAACCTTGGTGAAAAACTTCAGCTTTAAAAGCTGTGCCCAACACAATGTGATCAATGCCTGCTGCTTTTGCTTTAGATATTTGGTGAGCAGTTACCGGAAAGCCCGCAACTTCTAACATGGGTTTAGGTGTGTGAATGGTTAACGGTTTTAATCGGGTGCCAAAGCCCCCAACTAACATTATTGCTTCAGTCACAAACCCTCACCACTGATATTTATTTGTTAACAAATAAAACTAGTTATGAACCAGGTGTTGGTGAGGTTTCGGGATCAAAAACAACTGGGTAAGTTTTAGGTACAAAGAGCACCCATGTTTGTCCCGGTGCAAACACATAGTTTGCCGCTCCGACTGTGTAAGTAGTTGGGTTTGCTGCCATAGGTCTTGACCAAGTGGCTTCATATCTTTGACCATCTCTCATCACCACAGCGGTTCCTGAACCAACTGTTTGAATTAATGGTGTCTTGTTTCCATTTTTATCTTGGAAACCTGAATCTTCTAACTGATTCACATATTGAACAATAATGTTTTTGGCAAACAATGGTTGATTAGTTACCGCATCAGAAGCAGGTTCGCCATCCAGTGCAATTACCCAAGCTTTGTTTGAGCCATCCCATTCCGCACCAACTCTTGAAGCAGGCCATTTAGCGGAGAAGGATTTTGTATCGCTACCTCCAGCTGGAGCAGCAGCAGAAAAAGTCCAACCCATATCTTTAGCGCCACTTACGCCTGTGAGTGAAGCAACCACACTTGCCAAATCAACAGTTAAATTGTGGGGAATATTTTTATCTGTTTCACGGGTGTAAAACTTGCCATTCAAACCATGGCTGGCGTTAATCACATTTGCTTGATCAATTAGGGGCAAGAATTTTGATTGAGCACCACTAAAGGCAAATGCAGGGGTACCAAATTGTTCCATAATTTCTAAATCTGAAATACGAGCTGATCTAACTGGCCCAACTTTATTTGGCAAAGTGGAGTTATAAACAGCAGCAATTCTGGTTAGGCCTGCTTCTACTTCTTCCACGAATATCAAATCGGCCGCAGAAATTCCCCATTGAGGTCTGGCTGGACTTACGTTATCAATTTTTACAACAGCAATTGGTCCACCACTGCCACCCGGTAATCCCGAAAGTGGACTAAAGCCAACTTTGGCTGTTTCACTTGCGTCTGGTGCTGCAGCGTCTGAGGCAGGTGAGCCACCGCATGCAGAAAGTAAAAAGGTTGCGACTGAGGCTAAAGCGATTATTTTCAATGTTTTTGTCATACTTCAAACGATATGGGCAAACCTCTCAGTCCAACAGCCTGGACTCACCCAGGAATAGGTAGTGTTCATCAGGAATACAGGTAAAGAAGCACGAATTACTCGATATTGTCTAAATGGAGATATGGCAAACAATCAGCTCAAGAAAAAGCCCACCAACCGCTTAAGGATATTGGTGGCTATTTCCTCTGGCCTCATATTGATAGTTGCCACGGTCGCGGGCATTTTGGGATTTGCTGCTCGAAACTTAGCCGGGAATATTAAAGCACTTGAAGTCATTGCCTCACCAAAACCTGTGGGCAAAACTGGACCGCTAAATATTTTGTTAATGGGTACAGACACCAGAACTGATCAAGGTGGAGGTTTTGGAAACGAAACAGATTCAGGTGGAAACGGCAGGAGTGATACCACTATTTTAGTTCATCTTTCAAATGATCGAAAGAGTGCAGTGGTAGTAAGTATTCCCCGAGATTCTATGGTGAACATTCCAGCGTGCACTAAAGATGACGGCACCACTACAGAAGAAAAAACAGATCTATTTAATTCTGCTTTTGCTTCAGCTGGACCAGGTTGCACAGTTAAAACACTTGAGACTTTAACTGGAATAACTATTGATCATGCAGTGATTGTTGACTTTGTTGGTTTTTCAAATGTTGTTGATGCTTTAGGTGGAATTAAAGTTTGTTTAACTGAAGCAGTTGACGAACCTGTTGAAAACGGTGCAGGAATTCAACTACCTGCTGGAATCCAAACTGTTGATGGCATAAATGCCCTTGGTTTAATGCGTGCTCGATATTCACTTGCCGATGGTAGTGATCTTAAAAGAATTGAACGACAACAGGAATTACTTTCTTTAACAATTGATCAAGTTACAAAAATGAATTTAATAACAGATCTGCCTGCCCTATATAAAGTTTTAAATGCGGCAACTTCTTCACTAAGAATGGATCC
>CAMATO010000031.1 GCA_945861165.1 Bifidobacterium breve
ACAGTGTCACCAATCAATACACCTTTACGAATGATTTCTTCTTGGTTATGCAGAGTTGCCATAGAAACTGTGGATCCAGCAACTTTGATCGGTTGCATAACTGCAAATGGAGTAACACGTCCAGTTCTTCCCACATTTACTTCAATGTCAATTAATTTTGTTCGCACAACTTCTGGTGCATATTTATAGGCAACAGCCCATCTAGGCGTTCTGGAGGTGGCGCCAAGATTTTTTTGAGCAATTATGTCATTAACTTTTACTACTACCCCATCAATTTCATGGCTTAATTCTCTGCGCTTATTACCAAATTCTTCAATAAAGCTAATGACACTTTCTAAATCTTTTGTCACCCTGGTGGTATTTGCTACTGGAAGTCCCAGGTTTCCTAAAGCTTTATAAGCCTCATTTTGGGTTTTGAATTCAAATCCTTCTAATGCACCTATTCCATGCACGACAAGTTTTAATCTAGAAAGAGAAGCAGTTGAACGATTGAATTCTGATTTAAGTTTTTCTATACGAGCTTCTGTTTTATTTTCACTTTGCGCCAAAGCTAATTCTTCTTCTCGTTTATCAACACGTTGGCGAATTGTTCCGGCTGCGGCATTTCGAGGATTAGCAAAAGGGGTTCTTCCTAAATCCATAACTTCATTATTTAAAGAATCAAAATCTTTCAAATCAAAATAAACTTCACCACGTACTTCAATGACACTGGGGATCTTGGCCCCATTGGATTCTTTTAATAATCTTGGGACTGTGGGAATAAATTGAGTGTTGTAGGTGACATCTTCACCAACACGACCATCTCCTCTAGTTGCTACCCGAGATAATTTGCCATCCAGATATAAAAGATTAAGAGCTAATCCATCAACTTTTAATTCACAAATTGTTTCAGGCAAACCATTTGTGCTTTTACTGACTCGATTGGCCCATTCTGCTAACTCTTCAACGTCAAACACATCTTCCAAACTCATCATTCGTACACGGTGCTCAACTGGTTCAAATAATTCTGATGCCACCCCACCCACTGATTGAGTTGGTGAATCTTGGGTTACTAATTCTGGGTATTTTGTTTCAAGTGCTTCTAATTCTTTAAATGATTTGTCATATTCGTCATCAGAAATGGTTGGGGAATCAAGCACATAATATTGACGTCTGGCATCTTCGATAATTTCAACAAGTTCTGACCATCGATTTTTTGAGGAGTCAGGAATTAATTTAGCCATTTGACCTAAATTTAATTAACTACGAGTGGTTGTTACTACATTGCCACTACTAATTACTCGCGTGTTGTCATAAAGGCAATAGTTTGACCTGGAGTTAATCCGGTTAGTGGTAGCAACTGAAGAATCAACACCACTACTCATGGCCGCAACTACACATTTAGTCATTTCTTAGCCGTTGGCTTTCCTGCTCTTTTAGCTCTTTCCACAATTGCTGGTAAAACTTGCATGACCGCATCAACATCATCAGGAATTGATGTCGCACCAAATGAAAATCTAATTGAAGCTCTTGCCGTAACTTCGTCTCTGCCCATGGCCATAAGTACATGTGATGGTTGTGGAATTCCTGCAGAACAAGCAGAGCCAGTTGAGCATTCAATTCCTTGGGCATCAAGCAACATTAAGAGTGAATCACCTTCGCAACCGTTAAATGAAAAATGAACATTACCTGGTAATCGATTTTCTGGATCTCCATTTAGTACTACATCTGAAACTTGATCTTGAATTCTTTTAATCAAATCATTTCGTAAAGAAGTTAATCTAGTTGCTCTAGCAAATCTTTGCGTTACCGCTGTTGTAACAGCTGCCGCAAAACCAGCAATTAATGGTGCGGCCAGAGTTCCTGATCTAACATCTCGTTCTTGCCCACCACCATGAAGTAGTGGTGTTAATTCAACATCTCTTTTTAAAACTAGAGCACCGATTCCATGCGGTCCACCAACTTTATGACCTGTAACTGTCATGGCATCTAAATCAGTATTTTCAAAATGAACTTCTAAACAACCTACAGCTTGTACTGCGTCTGAATGAATTGCAGTTTTATATTGATGAGCTATTTTTACTAATTCTGCAATTGGCTGCACTGTGCCAACTTCATTATTAGCCCACATCACAGTTACGAGCGCTACATCATCAGGATTTTTTTCAAATGCTTTGCTTAAAGTTTCTGGCAGTACTCTGCCATATTTATCAACGGGCAAGATTTCTACTACTGCACCTTCATGTTCGCCTAACCACAAAACAGGATCTAACACAGCATGATGTTCAACTGCTGAAACTAATATTCTTTTCTTATTTTTGTCCTTACTTTGTGCCGCCCAAAATAATCCTTTAACAGCTAAATTGTTAGCTTCAGTGCCACCACCAGTGAAAATAATTTCAATTGGTCTTGCACCAAGTGCGGCCGCAATTATTACTCTACATTCTTCCACAACTTTTTGAGCTCTTCTGCCTGAAGAATGCAGAGAGGATGGATTTCCAACTTGTGCCAATTCAGCATTGAGAGCAGCAATAGATACAGCCAACATAGGCGTAGTTGCAGCGTGATCTAAATAAGTCATGGCTTTAAGTTTAGACGATTTAGAACAATGCGCTTGCTAGGTCTCTTCGAGCCTTAATTACCTCAGGGTCACTATCTCCCACCACCATAAATAACTCTAAAAGCCTTGCTCTTAATTTGTCTCTATCTTCACCACTTGAAATTTTTATGGCATTAATTAATATCGCAAATCCTGCGCCAGGATTTCCTTTCATTAATTCAAGATCAGCCAAATCCATTTGACTAGCGAAATCTTTGCGATCACTTGCTTTTTGCAAAACAACATTGGGATCTAATTTGGATGCTCTTTCCAATAATCCCACCTGAGCAAGTCCTGCTAATGCAACTTGATCTGCTGGATTTTGATTTATCATTTCTTTATAGGCATTAGTGGCTGCACCAAAATCACCTTTTTCAATGGCATTAAATGCAGCTTCTAATCTGGGATCAATTTGTTCTTCTTCAACAACTGGTACTTCTTCTTGAACTTCTGTGTTGATTGTTCCGTTAATACCTTGTTCGGCTGCAATTCTTAAAACTTCTTCAATAACTTGGCGAAGTTCAGCTTCAGGAATCGCTCCTTGAAATAGTGGACCAGCAGATTCACCAATTACCGCAAATACAGCCGGAATTGATTGAACCTGAAACATTTGGGAAAGTCTGGGATTGGCATCAACATCAATTTTTGCTAAAACAAATCGGCCTTTATATTCAGCAGCTAATTTTTCTAAAAGTGGTGAAAGTTGTTTACAGGGACCACACCATTCAGCCCACAGATCAACAATTACTGGAACTGTTTTAGAAGTATCTATAACTTTTTGTTGAAAATCTTCTTCGTTAACATCAACGACAACACCTGCTGGCGCATTTGCTAAAGCTTGGGTTGCCATACTTTGGTCTTTTTTAGATTGAGCCAGCGCACCTAAATCGATTGCGCCTCGCATCGGAATCTGACTACTCAATTTATTTACGCCTCACTAAGTTTGATACTTCTACTGTACTAATTACTAAATATCGTTCCACTTCTCCATTGGACCATCCCATAAAATTGGTAGAGGCACCTTACTTGGAGCAATCATTTTCACAATTTCGTTTAAGACAACTTGGACACTAATTTCCCCAACCCATAAATGCTTAGCCCCAGCTGCTGGCACAATTTGTATGTTGGGTGCCACACTAAATCTTTCTTTTGCTTCATCTGGTTTTAAGTAATCATCAAATTCTGGAATGAGTGCTACCACCGGAAATAAAACATTTTTCCATTTTGCTAACTCCTCTTGGGTGGTAAATCTAAGTGGAGGTGAGAGAAGAATTACTCCAGTTAAGTCTTGATCATAGGCGTGACGAAGTGTGACATCGGTACCAAAAGACCAACCCACGACATAGGGTTTTCCTAAATTATGGTCTTTGACATATCTAATTGCAGCTAATAAATCTTTACCTTCATTGTTTGAAGAATCAAAAGATCCAGAACTCGTTCCTAATTTGCTACAAGTTCCTCGCGTGTTAAATCTTAAAATATTAATTCCAGCAAGAGCCGGCAGTCTCCAAGACATTTTTCTATAAAGATGACTATCGGTGTTTCCACCATGCGTAGGTAGTGGATGAACCGTAATAATTGTTGCTATTGCTTTACCTTGGATTGGTGAAGCTAATTCTCCAATTAAATTTTCACCATCAGAAGTTATTAAATTAATTAACTCTCTCTTGGCCGGTAATACGCTGTTGGCCACAATTTCAGTCATCTAAATCTCTTTTATGTTTCTTGCGATCACTATTCCAACAAGGAGTGTGCCAATGTCGACGTTCTTCTAATTCACCAACAACGTAAGCAACAATATGCGGGGTGGCAGGTCTTATTTCTTGATCACAACCTGGACATCTATAAGCCTTAGTGGCAGCAGATCCGGTGACTCTTCTGACGATCCAATCATCATCTGACCAATTTTCACTTCTTTGAATGCCTAGTAAACGATCAACGTTAAATTCTTCACTTTCGTCTTTTTTTGAATTCTTTGGTCTATTTCTTCTAGGCATTTTTATATTCTAGAACAGTCTTTCGTCTTTGCGATCTAAACCACGTAACGCATCGTAATCAACCACAACACAACGTATTCCTCTGTCTTCAGCTAAGACTTTGGCTTGAGGTTTGATTTCTTGAGCGGCAAATACTCCGCCTACTGGAGCAATTAATCCGTCTCGATTTAGTAATTCCAAATATCTAGTTAATTGCTCAACCCCATCAATATCGCCACGTCTTTTTATTTCTACAGCTACATTATTGCCATTTTCATCCTTACAAAGTAAATCAACAGGACCAATTGCTGTTGGATATTCTCTTCTAATTAGTTGCCAATCTTTACCAAAAGTTTCTACGTGTTCTGCAAGTAATTCTTGTAGGTGTGCTTCCACCCCATCTTTAACTAAACCTGGATCAACACCTAACTCGTGCACTGAATTATGAAATACTTGACTAACTGTTATTACTAATCTTTCTCCGGCTTTATTTTCAACCGTAATTATTTTTTTATCCGTTTCATTAGTTTCTGTGGTAAAACATGGTGGGCTCATCCAGTTAAGTGGTTTGTAAGCTCGATCATCGGCGTGAATAGAAACCGATCCATCAGCTTTAAAAAGAATTAATCGGGTTGCTGCGGACAAATGGGCGGTAAGCCTCCCCACATAATCAACCGTGCAGGTAGCAACTAATAAACGCATATCTCGATGATGCCCGATGACTCAATATGCGCAACAATGGCTGTCATGATGACTTGGAGTAGCACCACCTATTTGACTCTTCCGTTACTGGTGGGATTTGGGTTATTAGTTTTAATTATGTTTTTGCGCTGGGCCTACAGTCCTAAAAAAACTTCTCTTATTGAAAGACCAACTAAAGCAAGCTTTAAAGATGATTACGGAGTTTTAGTGCCCATAGGAAATCCTGCAAATTATGCAGAGGGAGAAAAACTTCGACAAGAGTTAATTGCTCATAACATCAAAGCCACTTTGGCATTTACTTTAGAAGGACCACAATTAATGGTTTGGCCCGATGATGAAACAAAAGCAAGAAATTTAATACGCGGTCGCGTTTAAATTATCTATTTGCTCCAGGTACCCACAACACATCGCCTTGTTCACGATTGCTGTAACGAGCTAACACAAACAATAAATCAGAAAGTCTATTTAAATATCTTGCTGGAGTTTCCGTCATAACAATTTTGTGTTCAGTAAAAGCTGTCCACGTTGATCTTTCAGCTCGTCTAACAATTGTTCTCGCTAAGTGTAAAAGGGCTGCACCTGAACTTCCACCGGGAAGAATAAATGAACTTAGAGGTTCTAAAAATGAGTTGTAATGATCAATGGCTTTTTCTAATTCATCAACATAACTAGGTAAAACCCTTAATTGAGGATACTCACTCTTTTTTCCCACCGGAGTTGCCAAATCTGCACCAACATCAAACAAATCATTTTGCACTCGAGTAAGTAAATCTTTAATATCTTGATCCAAATTTCCCAATGCAATTACAACACCGATCGATGAATTAGCTTCATCAACGTCAGCAAATGCTTCGATTCTTAAATCTGTTTTTAAAGCCCGGGACATATCTCCCAAAGCAGTAGTTCCGTCATCACCGGTACGGGTATAGATGCGAGTGAGATTTACCATGAGTAAAGCCTATGTGTGAATTGGCGTTTACACACTTTGGTTGGGTACTCTGGTGAGTCATGGAAGCTTTTAGAGTTGAACGCTCAGGTCCCTTAAAGGGTGAGGTGCGCGTTCCAGGTGCAAAAAATAGTGTTTTAAAACTCATGGCTGCCTCTGTCATGGCAGAAGGATTAACAACTTTAACAAACGTCCCAGAAATATTAGATGTTGAAATTATGGCCGAACTCTTAAGAAGACTTGGTTGCAAAGTAGAACATGATCTGGCAACTGCCACCGTAACAATTGCTGTTCCAGCAAAAATTGGACATAAAGCAGATTACGACTTAGTAAGAAAAATGCGCGCCTCAATATCAGTACTTGGACCATTGGTTGCAAGATGTGGTGAAGCAGACATTGCCCTTCCTGGTGGCGATGCCATTGGCTCTCGTGGTCTAGATATTCACTTGCAAGGTTTAGAAAAACTAGGTTGTCATGTTCATTCTGAACACGGTTACTTAATTGTCAGAGCTGAAAATGGTTTAAGTGGTGCAAAAATTGTACTTGATTTTCCAAGCGTTGGGGCAACAGAAAATGTTGTGATGGCAGCAGTTTTAGCAAAAGGAAATTCCACTATTGACAACGTTGCCCGTGAACCAGAAATTGTTGATCTATGCAACATGTTGGTAAAAATGGGTGCCAAAATTATTGGCATTGGCTCAAGTGTTCTAGAAATAACTGGAGTAGAAAAACTTACTCCCACCACACATCACGTTGTTCCTGATCGCATTGTGGCTGGAACTTGGGCAATTGCTGCCATCATGACGCAAGGTGACATCACAATTCACGGGGTTAAACCAGGTGATATGGAATTAGTGTTAGAAAAATTACGTGACACAGGTGCTGAAATTAAATCAGTTGAAGATCGACTAATTGTTTCCATGCACACCAGACCAAAAGCTGTAGATATTGTTACCCTTCCCTACCCAGGTTTCCCCACAGATCTACAACCTCAAATGATTGCGCTAAATTCCGTCTCCGCAGGTTCTTCCATGGTTACTGAAAATCTTTTCGAAGCACGATTTAGATTTGTTAATGAATTAGCACGACTTGGTGCTGATGTGAAAATTAATGGTCATCATTGTTTAGTTAAAGGAATTAAGAATTTATCAGGTGCCCCTGTCGAAGGAACAGATGTCAGAGCTGGTGCATCTTTGGTGTTAGCAGGCTTAGTTGCCGATGATGTAACTTATGTAACCGAAGTTCACCACGTTGATCGTGGATATTCAAATTTTGTGGAAAACTTAAATGGACTTGGTGCCAACGTTAAGCGCGTAGAAATGTAAAAGAGGGTGCCTACTTAATTAGTAGGCACCCTCTTAAATGTCTTTTATGTTATGCAGTTAACGAAAAAGATGGGTATTCATCAGTTACCAAAATGAAAGCGTAACCACTTACTCGGTTCCAATAATCTACTGTTCCGACCACAAATTCGATAGCAAATTTTGGATATTTACCAGTAAACACAATGCTAAACCAAGCAAGCACGGTGTAGATAATTGTGACTAATAAATAAACTATGCCCACAACATAAAGCGGAATAGCTAGAAACCATTTAACAAGTGGTAACCAACGATTTAGTGCTTTGCCGCCTCTAATTTCAGGCAAAGTAATAACTACGCTTCTATTCTTTTCGATAGTTGGAAAAACGTCAGTCAAATACAATGCATAGATTGCTATGCGGTTTTGTAGTTCTAAAAATGAATGATTGAATCCCAAAATATAACTTGGGTACTTATTTCTAAAAACTAACGCCAGGAGCACAGGCACAGCTAAGGTAAACGCAATACTCACTGCTCCGGTGTTACTGGTTGAAAAAGTTCCAACAAATATAAACATCGGTAAAATCAATAACGGGCGAAAGAAAGTTGTTGCCCTGTTTCTTTGGCGCATTTTTACAATTAACTTCGTTTGAACTTGCTTAGCCATTCTTGATCTCCTTTAGTGAGATTTCTAATTTCAGCCTATCGCAATAGTTAGTCTTGACTCTGCTCTTCTAAGTGCGTCTTTGTCGCCAGATTTTTCGGCTTCATCTTTAGCTTTTTGGGCACGTTTTACATCAACTTCACTTGCTAATTCTGCAGTTTCTGCCAACACGATGACGTTATTGCTATCAACAATTACAAATCCACCGTGTGCTGCTGCTTTCAATTCTGGACCTTCCACGGGTCTAATTGTGATCGGTCCATCAGACAGAGAAGCAAGCATTGGTGCATGTCCTGGAAGTAAACCAATTTCACCTGATTTAGTTCGCAAAACTACCGTGCTTGCTTCACCTGACCAAACTTGTCCGTCAGTTGCAACAACTTCAACTTTGAGTGGCATGTGTTAGTTACTTTCCTGCCAATTTGCTTGCATTCTTTTCAACATCTTCAATATTTCCGGCCATGAAGAATGCTTGTTCTGGAAGATGGTCATAGTCACCATTTGTTAATGCTCTAAATGAGGCAATGGTTTCTTCCAAAGGCACAAATGATCCTGCTTGGCCAGTGAATGCTTCTGCCACGAACATGTTTTGTGACAAGAATCTTTGAATTCTTCGAGCACGGCCTACTAGTACTCGATCTTCTTCACTTAGTTCATCAATACCAAGAATTGCAATGATGTCTTGCAAGTCTTTGTATCTCTGTAGCACTTCTTTAACTCTTTGCGCAACTGCGTAGTGTTCTTCACCCAAATAAAGTGGAGAAAGAATACGAGAAGTTGAATCAAGTGGATCAACCGCTGGATAAATTCCCAATTCTGAAATTGGACGGCTCAACACTGTTGTGGCATCCAAGTGCGCGAAAGTGGTGTGAGGTGCTGGATCTGTGATGTCGTCTGCTGGAACATAAATTGCTTGCATCGAGGTAATGGAGTTACCACGAGTTGAAGTAATACGTTCTTGCAATTGACCCATCTCATCAGCAAGTGTTGGCTGATAACCCACAGCAGATGGCATACGTCCCAACAAGGTGGAAACTTCTGATCCTGCTTGGGTGAAACGGAAAATATTGTCAATGAACAACAACACGTCTTGATTTTTCACATCACGAAAATACTCAGCCATAGTTAAAGCTGAAAGAGCAACTCTCATACGAGTACCAGGTGGCTCATCCATTTGACCAAACACGAGTGCAGTTTTGTTAATAACACCTGACTCGGTCATTTCCAAAAATAAGTCGTTTCCTTCACGTGTTCTTTCCCCAACGCCGGCGAATACTGACACACCACCGAAGTTTTCAGAAACACGGTAAATCATTTCTTGAATTAAAACTGTTTTTCCTACTCCTGCACCACCGAACAATCCAATCTTTCCACCTTTTACATAAGGTGTTAAAAGATCAATAACTTTGATACCGGTCACAAACATTTCTGTTTTTGGTTCAAGTTCGTCAAACTTAGGTGGTTGACGATGAATTGGCCAGCGTTCAGTAATTTTTAAACTTGATTCTTCAACATCAAGTGGTTTACCTAAAGTGTTCCAAACGTGTCCAAGTGTTACATCGCCTACTGGAACAGAAATTGGAGAACCAGTTGATTTCACGGTGGCGCCGCGAATCAAACCATCAGTTGGTTGCATAGAAATAGCACGAACCATGCCATCACCAATATGTTGAGCAACTTCTAAAGTAAGTGTTCTAGTTTCTGCCCCTGGCAATGTCACTTCGACATGAAGGGCAAAAAACAATTCAGGTATCGCATCTACTGGGAACTCCACGTCTACAACGGGACCAGTAACGCGTGCAACTCTTCCGGTTACATTCTTTGTTTCTGTTGTGCTACTCATTTTTGTTTTCTCCTATTTGGCAGTCTTTAGTGAGTCGGCGCCACCGACGATTTCACTAATTTCCTGGGTAATTTCGGCCTGACGTGCTTGGTTAGCACGACGAGTCAAATTCTTGATTAGATCTTCAGCATTTTCTGTTGCTGATTTCATTGCGCGTTGTCTAGCAGCATGTTCTGAAGCAGCTGCTTGCAACAATCCCGCATACACCAAATATTCAATGTATTTAGGTAATAGTTCATCGAGCACAGCATCAGCTGATGGCTCAAAATCATAAAGAGGCAAAGTTGGTTTATGTTGCTCAACTTCGGTCATCTTTGCTGATGATTGAACTAGTTCTTCTACAATTTCTAGGGGCACAATTCTTTGCACCACTGGAACTTGAGAAATTCTATTCACAAAACGGGTGTAAATGATTTGAATTTCATCAACACCACCTTGTGCTTCTTCTTTTAAGAAAACTTCTAACAATGCTTTAGCAATTTCTCGAGCATTGTCATAGGTTGGTCGATCGGTAATTCCGGTCCAACTTGCTGCTACTTCACGGTTACGGAACTTATAGTAACCAACACCTTTTCGACCCACGATGAAAGGAATTACTTCTTTACCTTGTTCATCGCGTAGTAATTCAGTTAATCTTTCGCCTTCTTTCAAAATATTTGCAGAATAGGCCCCAGCCAAACCACGGTCAGCAGTGATTAACAAAACTGCTGCACGTTTGCCATCTTTTTTGTTTAACAACAAAGGATGATTTCCGCGAGCATTTGAGGCAGCCAATGACACAGCTTTATAAAGAGCTGTTGCATAAGGAGTTGCCGCAGCCACTTGGTTTTGCGCCTTGATGATTCGACTAGAGGCAATTAATTCCATTGCTCTAGTAATCTTCTTGGTCGCTTGCACCGAGCGAATGCGTCTTCTAAATACGCGTAATTGGGCACCCATGATTTAAGTCTTAAGCTCTTTTCTTAACTTTGATTTGGGCTTGTTCAACATCTTCAGCAGCTAATGGGTCAACATTTGCATCAACCAATAATGGTTGGCCATTTGCTTTCACAAATTGCTTCTTGAAGTTATTGATACCTTTTTTAATGTCTTCAATATTTTCATCACTTAAATCACGAGTGTCTCTAATTGCTGCCAATGTAGAGGCATGTTCGCGATCTAGATAGGTATGGAATTCAACTTCAAAGCGACCAATATCTTCCACTGGAACATCATCAAGATTTCCGGTAGTTCCAGCCCAAAGAGATGCAACTGCTTTTTCCATAGGAAGTGGTGCATATTGACCTTGAATTAGAAGTTGCACTAATCGTGAACCACGTTCTAGTTGTGATTTTGAAGCAGCATCAAGATCGGAACCAAAAGCAGC
>CAMATO010000032.1 GCA_945861165.1 Bifidobacterium breve
TTCTCGGCATCCCTATTTCCACCTGCACCAAGTACCACAATTAATTTGCCTTGAGTCTGATTCTTAAGTGCAACCAAAACATTGTTTATTGCTGCGGGAGTATGAGCGTAATCAACAATTCCTAGTGCGGCACCAGGAATAACGACTGGTTGCATTCTGCCAGGTATTTGGGTGTCTTTAATTCCATTAATAAATTCTTTGCTATCAATACCAATTTGATCGGCCATAGCAATAACTAAAGCTGCGTTATAGGCATTGAAGGCACCAGCAAAACCTAAAGTTACTTTGTGTGATTTTTTCCTAGGATCAATTAATTCGAAATAGACATGTCCTAGAGCTGCGGTGATGTCATTGACTCGCCAGTCGTTTTGGACACCACCGCCCAGTGTTACCGCAGGAATTTCCAGGTTATCTATTAGTTTCTTACCCCAAATATCTACTTCTGTTATTACAGCTTTGTTAGAGAATTCTTTAGTGAAGAGTTTTGCTTTAGATTCAAAGTAACTATCCATATTTTTGTGAAAATCAAGATGATCTTGACTCAAATTTGTAAACCCAGTACAAACAAATTTTGTGCCATTAATTCTTTCTAAAACAAGTGCGTGGGAAGAAACTTCCATTGAAATTGCTTTTGAACCTTTTTCTAAAGCTAAAGCAAACAGCGCTTGTAATTCTGGTGCCTCAGGAGTGGTTCTAGCGCTAGGTAAGTTGGTGCCCGCAATAGTTATCCCTGCTGTTCCTAATAGTGAAGTGGGAATGCCACATTTTTCCAAACCAGAACGCATTAACCATGCAGAGGTAGTTTTTCCGTTAGTGCCAGTGATACCAAAAATCTTCAAGGATTCAGATGGATTACCGAAAACAAAGGAAGATATTTCACCTAGCTGGTGGCGAGGGTTTTCAATACTGATGACTGGAAAATCTGTTTTACCAAGTGCTTTTAACCCTTGTGTGTCTGTTAAAACAGCTACTGCACCATTTGATTTTGCTTCTGGAACAAAATTTGCACCATGACTATTTTCTCCAGGTAAAGCAACAAATAGATCTCCTGGTTCAACACTTTTTGTATTGAGAGTTATTCCAGTTATTTTTAAATCAGAATTATTTGTTTCAATTTTAAATTTTTGGGCAAGTTCACCTAACGACACAGGCTTTACTCTGGGGCGGGCAAACTTCATTTAAATCACCACTCCACAGGATAGCCCGTGGGCTTTCCATTAGAAGGAGGAATATTTAGTTGCTTTAGAGAATATTGTGCAACTTCCTTGAAAACAGGACCTGCCAACGATCCTCCCCAGCGACCATTTTGTGGTTTATGAATTGCCACTGCCACCACAATTTCTGGATTTTCTGCTGGCGCCATTCCAATAAATGAAGCAATCACTTCATTGGAATAACACTTACAAATCGGATCCACAACTTCAGCTGTACCAGTTTTTCCAGCAACTCGGTAACCAGGAATTTCTGCCAAAGGAGCAGTACCTTCATCTGAAACCACTATTTCCATCATTTCCCTTAAAGTTTTTGCCGCAGCAGCAGATATAACTTCAGTTCTAGTAGTAGGTGCAGAAGTTTGGTATTCACCATTAGGCATCACGTAGCCTTCAATAAGCGATGGATTCATTCTCACCCCATCATTTGCAATAGTTGCATACATACTGGCAATTTGAACTGCGGAAACCATATAACCCTGACCAAAAGCAAACGTAGGAAAACTTGTGCCAGACCATTTTTCTAACTTAGGTAATCGGCCTTTTGATTCACCCGGAAATTGCATTCCTGTTTCTTGTCCCACCCCAAATTTGGTTAAGTAATTATTAAATTTTTCTGCCCCCATTAATTCGGCTGCTTGAATTGTTCCAATGTTGCTCGATTTTGCTAGCACACCAGTCATTGTTAATTTCAAAGTTGGATGCGGCTCACTATCATGGAAAGTTTTACCATTTCGTTTTAACACCGGGGGGATAGTAAATGGAGTTGCAGGGTTTGCTACACCTTCGTTTAACAAACCTGCCATCGTCATTACTTTTGCTGTTGAACCTGGTTCATATGCATCAACTAATGCGTGATTCACCGTTACCCCTGGTTGAGCTTCACTGGGGTAATTGGCATCAAAAGTTGGATAAGTTGCTAGAGCTAAAATCTTTCCGGTTTTAGGTGAAATTGCTACAAGTGTGCCGCTATCTGCTTGCGCAAACTGCACTCTGGCAGCCAAAGATTGTTCGGCAACAAATTGCAAATCTCTATCTATTGTTAAACGTATTCCCATTCCTGGAACAGATTTTTTCTCTGAAGCAATACCAGAGGGAAGTGGTCTACCTCCTGCACTTATTTCAACGGTGACTTCACCTTGAGAACCAGCTAATTCACTTTCAAATCCGTATTCCAAACCAGCTAAGCCTTTGCCCTCGCCACCTACAAAACCAATTGTGCTCGCAGCAAGGGTGTTAGAAGGATAAATTCTTTTTGTTGTTTTCTCACTAAAAATTCCTGGTAGTTTTAATTGCTTTAATTTGTTCCATTGTTCCGGAGTGATTTTTTTCAAAACATAATTAAATCTTCTCTCCCCAGTTAATTCAGGAATTAAAGTTGCAACATCTGCACCGGTTACTTGAGAGATTGCATTTGCAGTGGCAACTGGATCAGTAACCATTGTTTGATCAACTGTGATATCTCTGGCATCAACAGTAATTGCTAATGGGGCACCATTTCGATCAGTTATTTCACCACGTTGTGCTGGCAGAATTAATGTTCTCGTTCTGTTTTCAGCGGCAGCTGCAGCCAATCTTGGTGCATCTAGTGCCTGCAATTGAAAAAGTCTTAACCCAAAAATTGATAACACAATTAAACAGAAAGCTAAAGCTCCGCGCATTCTGCGTGGACTAGTTTTAAGTTTGATTACTTCGTTTGGATTCACGGTGTGCCCATCGAAGTAACAACATTTGGATCTGGTTCATTAAGAATCGGGTCGACCCCTGCACCAATTAGTCGGCCGTCTCTTAAATCAATAAAAGCAGAACCCGGATTTGGAATCATGCCAATTTCAATTGCACGCATTTTAAGAATTTCTGGTGATTCCAAGCGTGACACATTTTGCGCCAACACTTCATGCTCATCGGCTAAGTCAATTGATAAGTTCTGTAATTCTTGAATCTCATATTGTCCTTGTGATAACAAAGTGTTGACAAATAATCCGCCTAACATTCCCAAAAGTACAATTCCAGAAATAATTAATCCGAATCCAACAGCAGCAATTTGCTTAGGTGTTGCTTGTGGGCTACTTAGTGATATTGGGGCAACACTCATGCTGCCACCTCCACTCTCTGCGCAACTCTTAATCGAACTGAAGTAGAGCGAGGGTTAGAGGAGATCTCAGAATCAGATGCTTGTTCTGCTTTTTTATTAACTAATTCAAATGGGGCTTTTTTCTTAGATAGCAGTACTGGTAAACCAGGAAGTGCATCGATAACTGAAGATTGTTCCTTGAAGGCGTTCTTAACAATTCGATCTTCTAAGGAGTGGTAAGACAAAACCAGAATTCTTCCACCAACCATTAAAGCTGCCATAGCTTGTGGGATGGCTTTTTCCAAAATTTGTAATTCGTTATTGACAGCAATTCTTAATGCTTGGAAAGTTCTTTTGGCTGGATTTCCGCCAGTTCTTCGCGCTGGTGCAGGAATTACGTCTTTAATTAGTTCTACTAATTCAAAAGTTGTGGTCCAGGATTTATTACTTCTTCTTTTAACTAATTCTTGGGCAATTCGTTTAGCAAACTTTTCTTCACCATAGGTACCTAAAATATAGGTCAAATCTTTCACATCATATGAATTTAAAATATCTGCAGCTGTTAATGAATCATTGGCATTCATTCTCATATCAAGTGGAGCATCATAAGCGTAAGAAAAACCACGATTAGCCTCATCTAATTGGATTGAAGAAACTCCTAGGTCCAATAAAACTGCATTTACTTTTCTGCCAGCTAACACTTTTTCAATTTGGTCGTATGTTTCATTAACAAATTCAACGCGACTGGCAAGTTCCCCAAGTCTTTCTTTGGCTCTTTCGATTGCAATCGGATCTCTATCTATGCCAATAATTTTTAGGTTTGGAAATTCTTTCAATAATGATTCTGTGTGACCAGCTAATCCAAGAGTGCCATCAATTAAGAGGGGATCTGAAACATTTAGTGCAGGGGCAAACATTTCGATAACACGATCGCGCATCACAGGTATGTGTTGTTCTTGCAAAGACTTTTCAGCCATTTACTGTTTCCCCCTCCCCTTAACATTTCGGCTTTGCGTTTCACCGAGGTCCCCCTCTGCAAACATTGCTTCCGGCTTCGGGGAAGAAAGTCGGCGGACAATAATTTGCAGAGAGAGGCCTCAAGCGAAACGAAAAAATGTTTTCGTTTAACTCTTTTAGCTTCTAAAAAATCCCTGGCACCACCTCTTCAGCAGTTGAGGCAAACTTTGGTTCAGCTTCAGCCAAATATGTTTCCCAAGCTTTTGGATCCCAAATTTCAACAGTGGTATCAGCGCCAACCACGATTACGTCACGGTCAAGTCGGGCATATTCTCGTAATGGCGTTGGCAGAGTAATGCGACCTTGTTTATCAATTTGGTCATCAAAGGCAGATGAAAAGAAAACTCTTAAATAACTTCTAACGCGTGCATCATTACGAGATGCTTCACGTAAACGTTGAGCATAAATTTGAAATTCACTTGCTGGCCACATCACAACGGAAAGATCTTGACCTTTAGTTAAGACCACATCGTTTGAGAAGCCATCCCGAAATTTTGCGGGCAGCACTAATCGACCTTTGTCATCTAGCCGTGGGGCATGAGTGCCCAAAAACATGAGGCCTCCCCTTTTTCCCTAGATCCCCTAGTGCTCGATCAGCCTCTGGCCGAGTCACCAAAACACCCATAACTGGTGCTTCGACCACAATACTCCCTTTTCCTCCAATTACAACCCCCAGCCCCCAAATAACTCATATCCACTCCCCCATCTCCCCTGGGCCATAGGCGTGATTCCCAACCAGAAGGTCTTCTTCTGACACCTAAGATGAAGCGATGGCTACAACTCGTAAAAAAGCTAAACGAAACGCTGGATATGCGCTTCACGTATTTACTGCCAGTGGCGCAGTCTTTGGAATGTTGGCCTTACAAGCAATCATTGATGGCAGAGTTCGAGATTCATTAATTTGGTTAATCATTTGTCAAATACTTGATGGCATTGATGGACCAATTGCTAGAAAACTTGATGTAGTAATTCATGCTCCATGGCTAAGTGGTGTGGTTTTAGATGAAATCGTTGATTATTTTACTTACGTAATTATTCCTGTGATGTTTTTATTAAATATGAACATGCTGCCTAGTCAATATGAAACTTTTGTAGCTGGAACAATTCTTTTAACTTGTGCTATTTGGTGGGCTAGAACTGATCATAAAACAGATGATTCTTGGTTTGTTGGTTTTCCTTGTATGTGGAATTTGGTAGTTATCAGCTTCCTGCTTCTAAAGACTCCACCAACTTGGGTAGTTGTCATTTCTTTGATTCTTTGTGCATTGCAATTAACAAACATCAAATTCCCACACCCGGTAAGAGTTGCAGTTTTGAGACCATTTTCAATCACTGTTTCGGTTGTTTACCTATTAGCAATTACGATGATGTCGCTTAATTACACAGAACCATTGCCAGAACCTTCCATATTAACCAAAGTGTTATTGCTAAGTTTGCCTGCTTACGCAACGGTTTTGGCTATTTGGAAAACCTGGTTTGTGGTCGAAAAAGCACCTAGAACAAAGAAGAAAGCAAAGTCTAGAAAATAATACTTTGAAACAAATTAGTCGTAAACTTGCTTATATTTTTATTTCTTTAACAATAATATTTATGTTGGCTTTTAAGTTAATTGGATCACAAGTTGATGCAAATGGAACTTTACAGGAACCTTTTTTCTTGATTCCTTTTAGTTATTTGAGTTTTGTGTTAGGGATTGTTTTTGCAATTATTTCAGTGGTAAAGAAAAAGTAAGACTAAAATCCACCGTCGCGGCGTTGTTGCCAGCGTTCTTCAAGTCTTGACATCAATTTAGAATTCTTGGTTCTATTTCGAACCTTGGTAGGAGTTGGGGTAGCTGCGCCAACGGGCTCTTGCAGACCACGAGCAATAAAAACAAATCCTGTTAACACTAATAAGAATCCTGGTATTCCCACGATCACAGTTTTGGAGACCACTGAACCAAAAACTAAAACTAATCCAGAAACAAGGGCCAAAAGCCCAAAGATAACGTTGCGGCGCTCACCGGGAGCAATAGTAAAACCGGAACGACGAAGGCTGGAAGCAAATTTTGGGTCCTCAGCATAAAGGGCTTTTTCCATTTGTTCCAACAGCTTTTGTTCACGGTCTGAGAGTGCCACGTTTGGTTATGCCCCGCCCTGTTTTGTGTAAGGAGTATTTCCTACTTTCTAGAATACGACTTTTACTCTGCCCAAGCACATTGGAGTGCGGGTCTTAATCGATGAGTCGTGCTGGCTTAACGGCGTCATCCCCAAATCGGGCACTGGCCTTGTCACTGGCCTTATCAATTTCGCGCCATCCCTTCTCACTTTCCCCTAACAGCAGCTGCCTGGAGGCAGTTTCTGCTTCTTCGAGCTTCTCTACTCTTACTCCGACCAATCTGACTCTGACTCGATCAAGTTTTAGGTTTTCAAAGAGAGTTTTAGTGATGGCATAAATGTCTTTGGTCCCATCAATTGGATCGGTGATGGTTTTGGATCTGGTGATGGTGGAAAAGTTGGCAAATCTAACCTTTAACACAATGGTTCGACCCATTAGTTCTGCTGCTCGTAATCTGGTGGCAACTTTTTCACTTAGTCTTAAAACTTCTCTTAAAATATCTGCTGCTTGATCTAAGTCTTTTGAAAATGTTTCTTCGTTGCCAATACTTTTTTCTGGTTCATAGGGTTCAACTGATCTTTCATCTCGACCCCAAGACAATTCATGTAAATGTTCAGCCAGTCCATCACCTAGTGCTCTTCTTAAAGTGTTAAGTGGCAAATTTGCTATATCTGAAACTTTAAATAAACCTAAGCGTGCTAATACTTCTTCAGTTTTTCCTCCCACTCCCCATAGCGCACCAACTGGTAAAGGATGCAAAAAAGCAATTACCTCCTCAGGTGAAACCACTAGTAGTCCATCAGGTTTAGCTCTGGTGGAAGCAAGTTTGGCAATAAATTTTGTGGGCGCAATCCCCACTGAGCAAGTGATATTTTCTTCTTGGAAAACTTTTTCCCTTAACTTATGCCCAATTTCAGTAGGGGTACCTAAAAGTTTTCTTGAACCTGAAACATCTAAGAAAGCTTCATCCACACTTAAGGGTTCGACTAAAGGTGTCATCGAGTAATAAATATCTTGCAAACGATTTGATACTTCTTCATATTTTTCATGACTTGGCTCAATTACTGTTGCCCCAGGACATTTTCTTAAAGCTTCACTCATTGACATTGCAGCATGAATCCCAAATTTGCGGGCTTCATAAGTAGCAGAAGTAACCACTCCTCGTCCTCCACTGTGACCAACAATTACTGGGGTTCCTCTTAATTCAGGTCGATCTTTTAATTCCACCGAAGCAAAGAAAGCATCCATGTCCACATGTAAAATGTTTGTTTCTGAATCATCACCTGTTAGTTCTATATGGGGAAGTTTTAAGATTTGGCGATGAGTCATAGTTCAATCATCTCGCTTTTATTAGTTAACAAAGTTCTTCTTCCCACAGACATGCCGCCTGCTTTTGCCCGGTAAGAGTTAGATTTTTGTCCTGGGCTTAACTCAATTACTTTTCTAACTTCATTGATTCCTTTTTGCTGATAAAGGGTAAACATTTCACCTAGATCCCAGCAACCAGTTGCTCTTACTGAAACTCCCCTAGGTCCAGTTCTTCTCAAAATCCCTCTTACTAAAAGTAGAACTGAGTCATAAACAGTTGAGGCGTAATGACTTTGCACATCTTCAAAAAAAGCTGCATCACTTGGTCCAGTGGGATCATCAATGGTTAAAAAAATAACTCTTTTGCCACTTCGAACCGGTGGAGTTTGAGTAGTTACTTTTACTCCGGCCACCAATACTTCCCTGCCCCCAGTTAAAGAAACTAAAGATTTAGCAGGAGTTACTCCTAAATCTTTAAAAAACGGGATATAGGAATTAACTAAATGAGTACTGGCATCAAGACCTAATACTTGTAACTCATTAATAATGTTTTCACTCATTGTGAAATCGGGTAAACCTGAAGAAACATTTTCAGGTGTAGTAGCAACATCTAAAATTAGTTGATTGCTGATTACTCCTAAGTTATGTTCTAAATCAGATAGCTGCAGTAATAAATCTCTTCTATTTAATTGACTGGGTAGTATTGAATCAAATCCACCAGCTAAAATAATATTTTCAGTGACATTTTTAGAAACTTGTGCTCTTTGCCAAAAATCAGCTAAAGATGCAAAGGGTCTGTTTTCTACAATTCTTGTTATTTCAGCATTACTAATTGATCTCACGTCTAACAAAGATAATCTGATGCCATATCTTTCTCCACTTTTTTCTACTCGGTAACACTGATCTGATTTATTAACATCAAGACCAAGTAAAGCTATGCCAAAGTTTTTCGCATCATTGGCTATTAATCTTTTGGGATACATTCCAGGATCATGGGTTAACACTCCAGCTAAGAAGGCTGCAGTGTGGTGAGTTTTTAACCAAGCTGATTGATAAGTAGGCAATGCAAAAGCACCAGCATGGGCTTTACAGAACCCAAAGGAAGCAAAAGCTTTAAGTATTTCCCAAATATGGTTAATTAACTCATGAGAATATTTCAACTTTCGGGCGGAGGAAATAAACCACTCTTCAACTTCTAATTGGCCTTCAAAAGAGCCCATAGCGCGACGTTTTTCATCCCCCAGCGCTAAAGAGCAATCAGTCATGGCACTAATTAGTTTTATAACTTGTTCATGAAAAACCACTACCCCGCTAGTTTCTTGAACAATGGGATCAATTTTTTCATGTAACACAGGATGAGCTTTTCTGCCTTGTCTTACTTCTAGAAAAGGTGTGATCATGTCAGATTTAACTGGACCTGGTCTAAATAGAGAAATATCAATTATTAGATCATTAAAGTTTTGTGGCCCAAATTTGCCAATTAGCTCTCTTTGTCCCGGGGACTCTATTTGAAAGCAACCTAGAGTTTTAGTTGATTGAATTAACTTAAAAGTCTTCTCATCTTCCAAAGAGATTTGATCAAGATTGATATCTACTTTGTCTACTCGTTTTATTTCCTGCAAGCTATAAGCCATGGCAGATTGCATTCTGATACCTAAAACATCAAGTTTAAGAAAACCCATTAATTCCACATCATCTTTATCAAATTGGCTCATAGGAAACTTGGCCCCGCTTGATTCAACTGGGGTTCTATCTAAAAGTGTTTTATCCGACAAAATAACTCCGCAAGGATGCATTGCTAAATGCCTAGGTAACCCGTCTAGTTTTTCAACTAAGTCAAGATATAAATCAAGATTTCCTTCACTCATTAAACGAGTAAAAGATGATTTTTTTAACTCTGGTAATTGACTTAAAACTTCTCTAGCTCTTCTGGCACTTACTCGAGGAAAAGTCTTTGCAAAAGCATCAATTTCTCCAGGGGGTAAACCAAGTGCTGCACCAACATCTCTAACGGCATGCCTTACTCGATAGGTTTCGCGCATTGAAATACAAACCACACGGTCTTTGCCAAATCTTTCATAAATTGCATCATAAATATCAAGTCTTCGATCTGATTCCACATCAATATCAATATCAGGTAGCGCACTTCTTAAAGGAGATAAAAACCTTTCCATTAACAGTCCATATTTAATTGGATCAATACCTGATATTCCTAAGGTGAAATTAACTAAACTTCCCGCCCCTGATCCTCTTGCTGCTACTCGTATCCCCATTTGTTTAGTTAAGTCAACAACTTCACCTACAGTTAAGAAATAGCCTGCAAAACCTAATTGACTAATAACAGCTAATTCTTGGTTTAATCTTTCTTGATATTCAGATTTATGTCCAAAACCTAATTTAGTTAAGCCAGATTGACATTTATCTACTAATACTTTCATGGGCTCTAAACTATTTTTGCCTAAAACCACATCATTTTCAGGAACACTGATAGATCCAATTCCAATATCTTTAACAGGATCTAAGCTGCATTCTTCTGCTATTTGTTGAGTAAATTTTAATAACAACATTCCAGTTTCAGGACTGCTTAAATGTTTTCCAATATTGTACGCAACTTGTGACATGTCAGCACTAGATTTTAAATAAGCAGAACCTCTAAAGCCTGTTACTTGTTCAAATCTCATTTGTTTCTTAGTTTCAACTGAATCGAGTAATTCAGCCACAATTGCATCTTCTGATTCAAGATATCTCACAGCATTGGTAAGAACTGCTCTTAAACGATTGTCTTTAGCAAACGCAGCCATTTTACTAGCTGTACTTAATGAGTATTTGGGTTCTACGACTTTATGAGAATTAGGGTGAGCGGTTACTTCAATTACTACATCATTTCTATCAACATGACTTAGCCAGTTTTGTAAGAAACTATTTGCTAAATCAATTCTGTTTCGTAACACACTTTGCCCAATTTCAGAATTACTTCCTAGTATTGCTACTAGGTTTCCTTGCTGCATCTTTTCCCATAACAAAGACACATCTAAAACAGGTTTACCTCGTTCTTTTTGGTGAGCACTGCTTACTAGTCGGCATAGATCTCTCCAACCATTTTTGCCGCGAGCAAGCACTAAGGCTCTTGATTTACCTAAATTAAAATCAACTCCAACGATGGGAGTTATGCCAGTAATCATGCAATGGTGCACAAAGTTAATTGCTCCAGACATGGTGTCTTGATCAGTTAGTGCAATTTTGGAAAAGTTATGAAATGAAGCTTGGGCAACTATTTTTTCAGGCAGGGCTGTGCCATAGCGAAGTGAATAAGCAGAAGAAACAT
>CAMATO010000033.1 GCA_945861165.1 Bifidobacterium breve
CATGCCTGAACAGCCACCTGGTTGCACAGCAATTCGAAGAGCTAAGTCGTCTCTGCCTTCTTGACTTAAAAGGGTACGAACTTTGGTTGTTGCAAAATCGGTTAATGAAACACCTTGGGTGTTTGTGGTCTCAGTTGTCATTAGTTTTACCTTTCTTTCACTCTCTATATTGCCACGTTATTGCGACCATGTCTTGCTGACCCGCTCCGCTAGGAAAACCAAGGCCATAAATGGGTCTTCAGGTAATTCTTCACCTTCTTCGATGCAGCCATAAGCCCCAACGATTCCTGCAGCAGCTAATTCTCTTTTCCCAGCTATTACTTGGCCACAGAGTGCCAAACATGAAATGGCACTTTCAGTAGCAATATCTGCCACACCAGTAATTACTTTTCCTCTTAAGGTTTGCCAATCAAGTTTGCCTTCTCCTGTTATTACTAGATCACTATTTGCTATTTCGTTTGCTAAATCAAATGATTCAGTTACTAGTTCTAAGCCACTAACTCGGTTTGCCCCAAGTGCCATAAGTGCAAAACCAATTCCGCCCCCAGCACCTGCTCCCAACATCATTGCTGCATCTTTTTTGTCTTTTCTTTTGGGTGTAGTTTTTGCTAATTCTTCATGCTTTGCTTCTAATTGTGCAATTAGTTCTTTACTGGCACCTTTTTGTTCCCCAAAACCTTTAGCTGCTCCTCTATTGCCCAGTAATAAAACATCCACATCAGTTGCAGCGATTAATTCCACGTCGTTAAGTTTTTCTTTATCAACAACTTCTAATATTCCTAATCCTGCATCTATTGAGGCAGTTCCACCCACTCCCACAAATATTGTTTGGCAATCTGCTGCTAAAGCAATATTGATTAATTCCCCAATGCCTCGGGATGTGTACTTATCTGGGGTTCTTTGTTCTTTAGTAATCAATTGCGGACCAACAATTAAATTTGATTCAATGTAAGCAGTTTTGCCCACAATTAAAAGTGGGGCAGTTATTTGAGTTCCTTCTAAACCTGTGACCTGGTGATGAGTTTTATTTCCCCCAAAACCAAATTCAATGGCGTCAATAAAACCAGGACCGCCATCACTCATGGGTGCTAAAAAGAAATCAGCTTTGCTGGTTTTTTCCCAACCGGTTTTGATAGCCAATGCTGCCTGGGCTGCGGTGAGGGTGCCAGTAAATGAATCGGGGGCTATAACTATGCGCACCTCGCGAACATTAGTAGAACGTGACACGATTGGTATATGGCACCAACTTGGACTGAACCAGCTGCAACCCCTTTGTTGCATCTTTTAGGAAATTTCGCTGATTCTGAGACTGAAAAAGGGGTGGAGTGTCCTGGTGAATTACCAAAGGCTTCGGCTCCTGATTTAGTTGAAAGGGCATACGCTGCCAAAGAAAAACTAGGTGATCGTTTATTTATTTTGGGTCACCATTATCAACGTGATGAAGTAGTTCAATTTGCGGATACTACTGGTGATTCTTTTAAACTTGCTAAAGATGCAGCAGCCAGACCAAATGCTGATTACATAATTTTTTGTGGTGTTCATTTCATGGCCGAAAGTGCTGACATTCTTACCTCTGATTTACAAAATGTGATCCTGCCTGATTTAGCAGCAGGTTGTTCCATGGCTGATATGGCAGAAATTGGTCAAGTGGAATCTTGTTGGTCAGTATTAGAAGATTTAGGAATTGATAAAACCACTGTTCCAGTGGTGTACATGAACTCAACTGCCGCCATAAAAAGTTTCACTGGGAAAAACGGTGGAACAGTTTGCACATCTTCTAATGCTCAAAAAGCATTGGAATGGTCATTTGCCAAAGGGGAAAGAGTTTTATTTTTACCCGATCAACATTTAGGCAGAAACACCGCTGTTATGAAGTTAGGTTTAAAGAAAGAAGATTGTGTTGTTTTTAATCCTAATAAACCTCGGGGTGGTTTAACTGATGCCCAACTTTTGAACGCAAAAATGATTTTATGGAAAGGACATTGTTCTGTTCATGCACGATTTAATATGAAATCAGTTCTTGATGTTAGAGAAAGAATTAAAGACGTAAAAATCATTGTTCATCCCGAATGCGTCAACGAAGTAGCAGAAGCAGCCGATGTGGTGGCCTCAACTGAGGGCATTATCAAAACCATCAGAGCTTCTAGCCCTGGAACTAGTTGGGCAGTAGGAACTGAACTAAATTTGGTGCGTCGCTTAGCCCGAGAATTTCCAGATAAAAACATTTCATTTTTAGATAAAACTATTTGTTACTGCTCCACCATGAACAGAATTGATTTACCCCACCTAGTGGCATCTTTAGAAAATTTGGTTTCAGGAAATATTGTTAACCAGATCAAAGTTGACCAAGACACAAAACACTATGCCCGGATAGCCCTAAACCAAATGTTGGCGTTGCCTGGTGCGTAACTCAAATACTGATAACCTAGAAAACACTTATGAAATCTGAACCAACCCCCAAACGCAAAGACGCTGAAGCCGCGCGCAAAAAATCTTTGAAAGTTCCCCGAGATTCTAAAGATGCCAAGAAGGCAGTTCGCGAACGTACTCGTGAACAAAGATTGCAAACTCGTTTAGCAATGAACCGTGGCGAAGAATGGGCAATGCCATTTAGAGACAAAGGCCCAGTTAGAAGACACATTAGAAACCTAGTTGATTCCCGCTGGCACTTTGGAGAATTATTTCTTCCCTTAGCATTAGTGGTTTTAGTTTTGTCCCTAATTCCAAATCCAGCTGTGGCCCGAGTTGTTTATTTCTTATGGTTAGCCATGATGCTGGGCACTGTGATTGATGAAGTGTTACTGGCTTTGAAAATCAAGAAAGAAGTCAACCAGAATTACGCTGACCCTAAAGAGCGAAAAGGCGCAATTTTTTACGGTTTAATGCGGGCATTGCAATTAAGATCTTTAAGAATTCCGCCATCAGTAGTTAAAATTGGCGGAGCGCCAAAAGAATTTAAATAATTTTTATTTAAGCTGGATGAAGGCTCATGTTTTCCATGGCCAATTCTGTTCCATCCCAAAGAGAAACCTGATGCACTCCCCCATTGAGTAATAATCTCCAATTAGTAGTTAACCAAATTTCTGCTTCAGATCTTGTTGTGAATTCTGCAATCACAGCTGCTGTTGGTAAATCGGCAACTGGTTTTCCAGCCTCATCTAAATAAACCCAAGTAAATGCCATAAGAATTAGTCCTGCTTTCAAGAGCTGATCAAGTGTGCCCCCGCGACAACTTGTTTTCTCTAGCTAAATCGTTTCACAACTCGCCTGGGCATTGTCATTGACTGGCGGATAGTCTTCACAGGTAAGTTGTATTACAAGCAAGAAACCTGTTCCTTGTAAAAGGGGAAGCCGGTCGGATACCGGCGCTGTCCCGCAACCGTGGGTCATTCACCAGCAAGCACTGTGGTGCCAAATGACAAGTCGGATTACCTAACAAGGAATGAGTCGACCAACGCACCGTCGAGGAAAACGGGGCAGGCCGGATTGTTTTTCTGAATCCACCTTCCCTTTGTATCTTTTTGGTACAAGGGGTTTTGTATTTAGATTTATTTTTCTTAAGCCTCGCTCATTTCGCTCATCCACGGCTAAAACCAACAGGAGAAACGAATGAAGCAATTAAAAAGAAACATTGCAATAGTTTTTGTTGCAAGTATTTTCACATCCCTATTTTCAATAACCCCAGCAAGTGCTGCTGATTATCGTTATTGGACATATTGGGTAACAGCAGACGAATCATGGTCGTTTTCAAATTTTGGTCCTGCTGATGAAAAAGGTTCATTAGCAACAGATCAAATGGTTACTGGATACAAATTTGCAATCACTGGAGTAGACAACGGTTTGCCACCAAGTGAAAGTGCAGTATTTGCAGAACTTTGTCCAGATACTGCTGAACAAGCAGGAGCTTCAAGAGTTGCCGTGGTTGTTGAGTTCGGTGATCAAGCAATCGCCCCTGAAGGAGAAACTCCTCCAACAGCAAATGTTATTAAGTGTGTAACTGTTAAAACAGGTAAAACTGCCGCAGATGCTTTAAATGCAGCAGGTTTAGATGTTAGAGCAAATGATGGATTCGTTTGTGGTATCAACGGTTATCCTAAAGAAGAATGTGGTTTAGAAATTGCTTCCACAACTTCAGGCGCACCTGAAACTGCTACAGCTGAAGATATGGCGACGAAGGAAATGCCAGCAGAAGAAAGTAACAATCCAATAGGCGCTAACTTGCAACTTATTGGTTTAGCAGCAGTTGTGATTGTAGCTTTGGCGCTAGTTTTGAAAATGCGTAAAAAGAAATAATTAAATTGCTTAAAAATAAGACTCTCATGCCATCTGCCCCCCGCAGATGGCATAAGCCCTTGTCCTTAACTGAACAACGATTTTTACACTCTGGTGCTTGGTGGTTATGGGCAATTTTGTTAGCAGCAATGGCTGCAGGTACTAAAAATCCAATATTTTTACTTTCAATAATTTCGGTAGTTTTACTTGTTGTGAGGTTTAGAAAAAGTGATGCCCCCTGGTCTAAATCAATTAAAGGCTATTTATTTGCTGCTGGATTTGTGATTATTTTTAGAATACTTTTAGTGATCATTACACCCGATATTTTCGGTGACACCTTATTGTTTACTCTTCCTGAAATTGATCTACCCAGTTTTTTTGCAGGAGTTAAATTAGGTGGTGAAATTAAAGCCAATACTGTTTTCCTTGCTTTCCAAGAAGGCTTAAGGCTTGCCACAATTCTGGTTTGCATTGGTGGTGCTCAATCTTTAGCTTCACCAACCAGAATGCTCAAATCAATTCCGGCAGCACTTTATGAAGTAGGTTTATCAATAACGGTGGCTTTAACTTTTGCTCCCCAACTTGCATTTGATGCCAAGCGGGTAAGAGATGCACAATATTTGAGAGGCAGAAAAACTACTGGGATTCCTGCCTTAGCTAAAACATTTGTGCCCGTTTTAGAAGGTGCTATGGAAAGAGCTTTGCTGTTAGCCTCAGCCATGGACTCTCGAGGTTATGGCAGACGAATACATCAAAGCACTTTAAAAAGAAAACTTACAAATATTTTTATGCTGGGTGGATTACTAGGAATACTTTTAGGGTTGGCTGGATTATTAGGCGTATTTAGTCAGTCAAAAATTGGTTTATTAACAATGATTATCGGTATCGCACTTTCCTTTTTTGCGCTGAGGTTTGCTGGCCAGAATGCTTCTAGGACTAAATATCGTCCAGATAAGTGGCACATTCCAGAAGTACTAGTCATTACCACTGCACTGTTTGGTTTAGTGGCAATGAGATTTACTGAAAATATTGTGCTTAACCCTCTGAGTAGTCCACTAAGTTCTCCGCAAATAAATTTCATAACACTTTCCAGCATTTGGGTGTCAGTTTTAGCGATAACCTTTTCCCCAAAACCACCATTGACTTCTCGGCCAGCTTCAGATTTATTTAAAATTTCCAATCAAATAGATAGGCAAGCTGCATGATCAAATTTGAAAACGTAACGTTTAAATATAGCGACACTAATTTTGCAATTCTTGAAAATGTGAATCTGACAATTCCATCCGGTGAATTGGTGTTAGTAGTTGGTAAGACTGGTTCAGGTAAATCAACTCTGCTGGGACTAATCAACGGTTTAGTTCCTAATTTTACGGGTGGAGATTTAACTGGAGATGTTTCTGTTAATGGTCGTTCCATTAGAGATTTTCCTCCCAGAGATTTTGCTGACCTAGTAGGAGTGGTCAGGCAAGATCCCCGCGCATCTTTTGTTACCGATCTTGTCGAAGATGAACTTGCCTATGGCATGGAACAACTCGGTATCTCTCCCAGCACAATGCGAAGAAGAGTAGAAGAAGTTCTCGATTTATTAGGTTTGGCTGAGTTAAGAAATAGATCACTAGCCACTCTTTCTGGAGGACAAAGACAACGAGTTGCTATTGCTTCAGTTTTAACAACTAATCCCAAAGTATTAGTACTAGATGAACCAACCAGCGCACTTGATCCCAGTGCTGCCGAGGAAGTTTTAGCAGCAATACAAAGACTGGTACACGATTTGGGGTTAACAGTTGTATTAGCTGAACACAGATTAGAAAGAGTTGTGCAATATGCAGATCGCGTGATTGTGGTTGATCGTGAAGCTGAAGTTTATGCAGATAGACCAGCCCAAGTTTTCGCTAGTTCTTTACTGGCTCCCCCAGTTGTGGAATTGGGCAGAGCTGCAGGCTGGTCACCACTTCCTTTAACTGTTAGAGATGCGCGCAAATTTGCTGATGAATTAAGAACCAGATTAGAGAAATCTAAACCAAGAATTAGAGTAAATGTTCCCACCAAAACTTTGGTGAATGTAGAAAATCTTAATTTTAATTATGGGAACCTTCGTGCCTTAAGACATATTGATTTAAACATCTCTGATGGTGAAATTGTGGCCCTAATGGGTAGAAATGGATCTGGTAAATCAACACTGCTGTCCCAACTTGTGGGTTTACTTGAACCAACGAGTGGAAAAATTTCAATCAACGGAAAAAATCCTTTAACCCTAAAAGGTAAATCCTTAATTGAAAGTGTGGGACTTGTTCCCCAAGAACCCACAGATTTACTAATTGCTGATTCAGTAATTAATGAATGCATTGCCAGTGACAGTGATTCTGATGCTGTGCCGGGCACCACGTTTAGTATTTTTGAGCAATTAACAACTGATGTTTCAGAAAATGCTCATCCCCGTGATCTATCTGAAGGGGAAAAATTATCTTTAGCGCTGGCAGTAGTGCTGGCCGCTAAACCACCTTTGATTCTATTAGACGAACCAACTCGGGGACTTGATTATGCAGCTAAAAGACAATTAGTTAGTAGCTTACAAAAATTAGGTAAAAAGAATCACACCATAATTCTTGCCACACATGATGTTGAATTGGCAGCTGAAGTTGCCACTCGGGTTATTTTGTTGGCTGATGGAGAAATTGTTACCGATGGTCCAGTTAATGAAGTGCTATCTAGCTCCCCTATGTTTTCGCCACAAGTTTCCAAAGTTATGTCACCAGCTAATTGGCTCACTGTTTCAGATGTTGCGTTTGCACTCGAAGATTTAAGATGAAACTTTTAAGAGTTAATTCTTTAACAACCATTTCTATGGTTGTGACAACTTTGATTGGTTTGATGGCATTCTTATGGCCCTTTCTGTTACAAAATGATTCTGCATTTAGTAATAATTCTGATAACGCTTCAATTTTGTTGCTGCTAATAGTCCCTTTAGTTTTAATGGTGGCTTTAGCTGATGTGATGCAAGGCGGTATTGATTCAAGATCTTTAGCAATTTTGGGAGTACTCAGCGCAGTTGTGGCAGCTGTTAGGCCATTGGGTGGACACGTTGCTGGTCTGGAACCAGTGTGGGCAATCATCATCATTGGTGGAAGAGCATTAGGTGCAAGTTTTGGTTTTGTGTTGGGTGCAATTGGAATTCTCGGTTCAGCGATTTTAACTGGTGGGATTGGACCTTGGCTGCCGTTTCAAATGTTGGTGGCAGCGTGGGTTGGGGCAGGTGCGGGATTACTTCCTAAACTAACCGGAAAAAAAGAATTAGTGTTGATTGTCTGTTACGGATTTCTAGTTGGTTTTATCGCAGGTTTACTGCTCAACCTTTGGTTCTGGCCTTTTGCAAATGGACTATTGCCTGAAATATCTTTCCAACCTGGATTAGCTATTACCGAACAATTAACCCGCTGGGTCAGATTTACTCTTTTTACAAGTTTTGGTTATGACTTACCCAGAGGAATCCTTACCGCTACTTTATTATTTTTTCTTGCTCACCCGTTACTTAAAGCGATGAGACGCATGACCAAGAAAGCCAATTTTTCTAAACCTGTAGTCTTGAATGCGTGATTAATTCAGTTCTTGCACTTGGCTTTGATTCCTCTACCTTTAATTGGTCTGAACTAACACCTATTGCTATTGATCATAAAAAAATTGCTGTTGAAAATGAAAGTGATGTAAATAAGGCAATAGACGCCAATGTTTCAGTTATCGGAATTTATGCTTCGGCTGATTTAGTTTTAGCTTGTGGCTTAATTGGTGCATATCTAACAATTGATGCTGCCTCACTGTTAGGTAAATCAAGTGTTGGAAACGATGAGCAATGGATTAAAAATGTTGCCTCTTTAAGAGATTTATTAAGAACTACCCGAACAATCAAATCTGAACCAAAAGACGTCATTACTAAAACACTGGGTGAAAACTATTTTGAAACTTTTAATGCCCTGAACACTGCTTGTGCAAGACAAACAAGAACAATATTAGTTGGACCAGGAGCAATTGCTTTAGGTTTTGTGGCTATGAGATCTAATTCCAAACTGAAAGATTATTTGCTAATTGCTAATACCCCTTTAATTCCAGCGCTTAGTGAAGCAATTAAATTCATGAGCTGCCCAGTGATAATGAATACCAAAGAAAACACTCATCCCTTGGCAGAACTTGCCTTAGCGGTAAGTTCTCTTAAAGCTAGCGAACTTTAGATTCCACAAATGGTGGTTTAACCACTAAAAATTCTGCAGCTTTTCCTCTGACGTCAACAAAGACTTTGTCACCTATCTTGATCTTGGAATCAACTAAAGCCAGCGCAATACCTGCTTTCAATGTTGGTGAAAATGTTCCGCTGGTAATTTCACCTAATTCAATACTATTTCCATCCATGACTTTCATATGACTTCTAGGAATTGCTCGATCCACAGCTTTTATGCCCACTAATTTTCTTGTTACCCCATTTGATTTTTCTTTGACTAGCGCATCTTTTCCTAAGAATTTTGGTTTAGCAAGATTAACGGCCCAACTCAATCCTGCTTCTAAAGGTGAAATACTTAACGAAATGTCTTGCCCATGTAACGGATAAGCCATCTCTGTTCTTAAAGTGTCTCTGGCCCCTAAACCAACTGGTTTAGCACCATATTTTTTCCCTTTAGTAAAAACTTCATCCCAGAACTTCACAGCATCTTGTGCTGGAATTAAAACTTCGAAACCTTTTTCCCCGGTGTAACCGGTACGACAAATTGTGACCTGCTTGCCCTGAAAAACAGCGTCTTTAAATGACATGTAATCCATATCAGTTGGTAACCCCAACTCATTTACCAACTCAATAGCCTTAGGGCCCTGGATAGCAATAATTGCTATATCTTCATGAAGATTCTTAACGACAATTTCTGTAGGAATATTTTGTTTTATTGTTTCTAATACTTTAGTTGAATTTCCTGCGTTAGGAATTATCAGAATTTCGCTTTCCGATTTTAGATAAACTATTAGATCATCAATAACTTTTCCATCAGCAGATAAAATTGTGGAATATTGTGCTTGGCCAGGTTTTAAACGATCAATGTCGTTGGTTAAAACCTCATTGAGTCTTTGTGCTGCATTAGGTCCAGTTATGGTTGCTGTTCCCAAATGTGAAACATCAAAAATTCCTATTGCTTCTCTGGTGGCAGCATGCTCTGCTAGAACACCACCATTTGCATATTCCAGTGGCATCTCCCAGCCACCAAAAGGAGCAAGTTTTGCACCCAAATCAACATGTCGTTGATGAAGTGGTGAATGGGTTAGTTTGGCTGAATCGCTCATAAAACAAAACGCTACTAGGCTCATTCTCATGTCAATTACTCGCCTCACAGAATATAAAAAGATTTCTACAGATGATGTACTGGTTGTGGGTTTTACCCAAGGTGACAAAGGTCCTGAAATCTTGAATCCAGTTGTTTCCTTTGAAACTTTTTCAAAAAATGAAATTATGGGCGCACTGAAATTAACAAACTTTACTGGCAAGAAATCAGAACTAACTTATTTAACAATCAAAAGTGGTGTTTTATGTGTTGGGTTGGGCAAAGTTTCAAAAACACAACCATTGGAAATGGAAACTCTCAGAAGAGCTGCAGCTGTTGCTGCTAGATCTTTAGCCGGAAAATCATCTGCTCTTTTTGCTCTTCCCACCTCAACAACTGTGGCAACTCATGCTGTGACCTTAGGTGTGGAATTAGGTGCCTATACGTTTACTGAATTTAAAACCAAAAATGATAAAGGTTCAGAAAATTTAAAACGTGCCAACATTTTGGTGCAAGATGAATTTTTAAATAAGGCAAGTTTCCAAGAAGCCCAAATTATTGCTGAGTCAGTTAAAAATGTGAGAAACTTAGTTAATACTCCCCCCAGCCACATGTATCCAGAAACTTTTGCTAGCTATGTGAAAAAAACTTTTAAGAAAAACTCTAAGTTGACTCTGGAAATCTTGGAGGAAAAGGCTCTTAAGAAACAAGGATTTGGTGCACTAATTGGAGTGGGTCAAGGTTCAATTAATCCACCAAGATTTGTGCGCTTGGCATACAAATCTAAAGGTGCAAAGTTTCATTTGGCATTAGTTGGCAAAGGAATCACCTTTGACACTGGCGGAATTTCTTTAAAACCACCAGCCTCAATGCACACCATGAAATGTGACATGGCAGGTGCAGCAACTGTAGTTGAAGCTTTAAGGGCAATCATGCAATTGGAATTAAAAATAAACGTCACTGCTTATGCAGCTTTAGCTGAAAATATGCCCTCAGCCAGTGCGCAAAGACCAAGTGATGTGGTGACAACTTTTGGTGGAAAAACAATTGAAGTGCTCAACACTGATGCTGAAGGCAGATTAGTGTTAGCTGATGCTTTAGGAAGAGCACAAATTGATAAACCAGATTTAATAATAGATATTGCAACCTTAACCGGTGCGGCCACAGTTGCATTGGGTTCCAGAACTGCCGGCATCATGTCCAATAAAGATGAAGCCCGTGATCAAGTTTTTGCCAGCGCTCAAGAATCTGGTGAATCAATGTGGCCTATGCAAATACCTGAAGAAGTAAGAACTGTTTTAGATTCGAAAACTGCCGATATTGCCAATGTCGGTTTCACCCCAAATCCAGCAGCAGGAATGATGGTGGGTGCTGCGTTCTTGCAAGAATTTGTTGACGAAAATATTCC
>CAMATO010000034.1 GCA_945861165.1 Bifidobacterium breve
ACTCAATTGTTGTTAATAAAGATGGATCTGTCGCTAATAGAGCTAGCCAATTTGTGGAAGAAATAATCCTTTTTGAAGTAGAAAAGGGTAAGAATATTGAAAGCTCAATGGTTAGAAAAAGAAGTGATGACCTTGAAGAGGTTTACCAAGCTTTAGTTGTGGGCTTAAGAGATTACGTTTTAAAGAATAATATGGAATCAGTTGTACTTGGACTTAGTGGTGGAATTGATTCAGCATTAGTCGCTGCGATTGCCGTTGATGCATTAGGTGCAAATAATGTATATGGTGTTTCAATGCCAAGTCCATATTCATCTGAACATTCAGTAAGCGATGCCCAAGATCTTGCCACAAGAACTGGTTTAAATTATCGAAGTGTGCCAATCAAACCAATGTTTGACGCTTACCAAGCATCATTGTCTTTAACAGGATTAGCTGAAGAAAATCTGCAAGCAAGACTTCGTGGCATGACCTTGATGGGAATTTCTAATCAAGAAGGACACCTTGTGCTTGCTACTGGAAACAAAAGTGAATTAGCTGTTGGCTACTCAACTATTTATGGTGATGCTGTGGGTGGCTTTGCTCCTATTAAGGATGTACCAAAAACTTTAGTTTGGGAATTATCTAAATGGAGAAATAAACAAGCAGGAAATCCCCCAATTCCAGAAGCAAGCATCACTAAAGAACCAAGTGCAGAATTACGCCCTGGTCAACTAGATACTGATTCGCTTCCAGATTATGAAAAACTTGATCCCATGATTAATGCTTATGTAGAGCAAGATCAAGGTGCGTTTGAAATGGCAACCAAAGGTTTAGATAAGAATTTAATTGAAAAAGTACTAAAACTTATTGATCAAGCTGAATACAAAAGGCGCCAGTATCCACCTGGTACCAAGATTTCAGCTAAAGCATTTGGTCGAGATAGAAGACAGCCAATTACTAATAGTTGGCGAGAAAGTCTCTAAGAAGTAACCCTTATTTAGACTGTTAATTTCTTTCGAAGTTGCTCTAGTTCGCTTTTATCAGCAGTTGTAACACGTTGAGATATAACGCCTCGCTCCAAAAGCAGAATTTGAGAAGAAATCGCAGTAACAAAATCTAAGTTTTGTTCAACAATTAATATTGCATTGTTCTTGCCATAACTAATAAGACGATCTTTTATTTCTTCGACAACTCCGTGCCACACACCTTCTGTTGGTTCATCCATGACAAGTAGTGATGGTTGACCAATTAAAGCGCGAGCAATTCCAACCATCTTACGCTCTCCTCCACTCATGGTTCCAGCTTTTTGATCTAAACGATCTGCCAATTTTGGAAAAAATTCCAACATCGGATCTAGATTCATGCGCTGATTTTTTGGTAATCGAGTTGCCCCAATTATTAAATTCTCTCGAACAGTTAAATCTGAAAACACTGGTCGATCTTGTGGTACATATCCAATTCCCAAACGGGTACGAGAATAAGATGAGATTTTTGTTATATCTTTTCCATCATGCAAAATTGCGCCACTTGTTGGCTTAATAAATCCCATAATTGTTTGGAGAAGAGTTGATTTGCCAGCCCCATTTCTACCAACAATCGCTGTCACGCCTGTTCTAGGCATTGCAAATGAAATATCGAAAAGCACCTGGCTTGCTTCATATCCTCCACATAAATTCTTAACTTCTAAGTATTTTTCAGACACGAGTTAGATAAACCTCTTTAACCTTAGGATCTTTTTCAATTTCGGCAGAAGTACCAGTAGCGATAATGTTTCCTTGATGCAAAACTGAAATGCGATCACAAATTTCTTTAATGAAATCTAGATCATGTTCCACGATTAAGACTCCACACTTTTTAGATGCCTTTTTAATCAAGATCGCAGTATCAGCACGTTCCTTAGGGCTCATGCCAGCTGTAGGTTCATCAAGTAATAACAAAATTGGGTCAGAAGCCATAGCCATCGCAATTTCAAGCCACTGCTGCTGACCATGTGACAATGATTTGGCGAATTCATTCAAATAGTCTGCAAGCTGAAATTCGTCAGCTAAAGTTGTAATCTTTTCCTCAAATTTTGCCAGAGACTTATTTCGTAATTGACTCCAAATTGTTTCCTTGGCTTGTAGTGAAATTAGAAGATTTTCTCGTACTGTTTTTTCTAGATATATTCGCGCTAATTGGAACTTGATGGCCATCCCAGCGATTGCTCTATCTTGTGGATCTTGTTTTGTGATGTCTAATCCTTGAAGCAGAATTTGTCCCTCAGTGGCAATAGTTCGTCCACACACAGTGTGTAAAAGAGTAGATTTACCAGAACCATTTGGACCGATTAGTCCTACGATTTCGTTTTGATTTATAAAAATAGAAGCTTTATCAACAGCAGTTAAGGCTCCAAATTTTTTGGTAACAGAATTTACTTCTAAAAGTTTCATACAGATGACTTCTTTCTCAGAGATTCACGAATCGTTGCAGGAAGTGACATGAGTCCTTTAGGTAAAAAGATCATGGCAAGAACCAATAGCAATCCGACCAAAATTGGCCACAGACTTGGTAAAACTTCTTGCATTTTAGTATTAACAGCTTGTAGTACGGCTAGAGCGATTAATGGTCCAAAGAACGTGCCACGTCCACCAAGTACCACCCAAAGAACAATTGTGGTAGATAGTCCTAAACCTGTCATTGATGAAGAAACAAAGCTTTCTGTTACTGCAAATAATGCTCCACCAATTGATGCCAGAACGGCCGCAAAGACAAATACTACAATTTGAATTCTTGAGCGCTTATAACCAAAAAACTCAGCTCTTTCTTCATCATCACGAACAGCGTTCATAGTTAAGCCAAATTGTGAATTTACTAAGAAAATACATATAAATAGTATTAGAGCAAAAACTGTAAAAGCCAAAATAAATAAACCTATAATTGATTTTATCTCCATGCCGAATAGTGTTGGAGATGGAATTCCTGGAATACCGTTTCCTGATCCTAAAACGGTCCAACTATTTGCTAATCGCTCAAAAATATATGAAATAGCTAAAGTTACTAATACAACATATAGCTCACCAACTCTTTTTCCTGAAAAGAGAAATATTCCGATAATTAACCCGGCAACAGCTCCGATTACTATGGCCATTAATAGCAGTACCCCAATGTCAGTGATGGACGAATTCTTTGTAATTAGACCTACTGTGTAGCCACCTAATCCAAAAAGTGCAGCTTGGCCAAATGTAAAAATTCCTGCTTGACCCCAACACATTTCCACACTTAGCACCAGAATTCCATAAATTAGAATTCGAGTAATTACCTGTATTAAGAAATTATCGCCAGCAAAATATGGGAATAGGGTAAAGACCGGTATGGCAAATATTAATGCGATACCGATCTTTACCCTATTTTTATTGATTTTCTTTTCCCTACTTTTTTACTTGCACTCTAAAGGCTTGATACTGCCCAAACTTTTTAGAATTACGTTTGAACCGTCCGCCTTTGATTCGCCCAGATACATTTGCAAGTTAACATGCTTAGTTCCTGGTTCGAAAGATACAGGTCCACCAATTGAATCTTTTAGTGAAACTGAATCCATTGCCTTATTTACTTCTGCAGTGTCAAAGGAGTTTGCCTTTTCTACAGCTGCTTTCCATAAGTAAAAACTGCGATACCAAGCAGTTGCGTTGAAAGTTGCAGAGAACAATCCTGCAGCTTCTGGATGTTGCTCGTTAAACTTTGCAACTTGTGATTTTGTGAATGGATCTTCTACAGAAAGATAGAAATCCTGAACTCCAATTAAGCCTTCTGCTTGGGCTCCAATTAGTGGATTAATACCCTCATCGAACAGGGTTCCTGCAATTTTTCCTTTGTATCCTCCATCAACTACACCCTTAATAAATGGTGCTGTTCCTGGAAGTACAACCACTTCAAATAACACATCAGCCTTGGCAGCAAGAACTTTGCTTACAAGGTTTGATGGATCTGTCATATCTAGTGGCACATATTCTTCGCCCACAATCGAACCGCCGCCAGCTTCAACGACTTGTCGAACACGAGCAAGAATATTTCTTGGATATAAGTAGTCACTTCCTGCTAAGAAGAATGTTTTATTTCCTTCTGCAAGTAGGTGTTCCACTGTTGGATCCACTTGTTGATTTGGAGCAGAACCTGTGTTCCAAACGTTGGTGCTGCACTCGCCACCTTCATATGATGCTGGCCAGATGTAAATAGTGTTTCCTTTATCAGCGATAACATCGCGTACAGCTACACGAGTAAAGCTGGCAACACCACCCACAACTACTGCAACTTTGTCTTGATTTACCAGACGGCTTGCAACTTGGGTTGCAATTGCTGCGTCAGTTGCGCTATCAGCCAAAACCATTTCTAATTGGCGGCCTAGTACTCCACCATTTGCGTTGATTTCGTTGATTGTGAACTTGGCAACGGCCTCATTGGATTTTCCAACAATTCCGAATGCACCAGTCATGTCTGTCAGAACTCCAACTTTGACAGGTTCAGCATTGTCAGCAGATGCAGCAGTATCGCTACCTCCAGATGTACATGCGGCAAGTACTAATACAGCAGCTAATGACGTTGCAATTGCAGCACTGCGTCGAAAGCGTACTTTCTTGATTTCACTCATTTACTTCTCCTTTTTCTTTTGTTTTTCGATTTTTCTTTGTTACTTCGACGATGAAACCGAGCTATCGCCCCCTCTGAAAAATTCCACCGGGTCTAAACCTCATAAAAATTATTGCCAAAAAAAGAATCAAAATTTGTCCTGTAACTGGGCTAATGAATTGACCAATAATTGCTCCCGGCACTGCAATTAATGCCGCTCCTGCAAGAGGGCCTGCAAATTGTCCTAACCCACCAATCATGACTGCAATAAACATTAATATTAAATTGTCGTAACCTAAATTTGGGTAAAGAGTTTGTAGCGGAACAATCATGGCCCCAGCAAATCCTGAAAGCGCTGATCCAAAAGCATAAGTGCCGGCATACATCCACTTAGTTGAAATACCAGAAACTGAAACAAGATCTGGATTATCAAGAGTGGCCCGAACTTTTATTCCTAAATTTGTTTTAAGTAATACATAACCAATTGCAAGTGCAAGTAACAAAGTCACAACCATAATAACGATACGCCAGACTGGAAGACTTGCTCCTCCGATATCTATGGAACCTTGAATCGGTGCATCAACGGGTGTGCCCTGTCTTGACATTCTGTTTCGAAGAGTTTCACGCATTACTAATCCAATAGCAAATGTTGCAAGCAAAGCGCCTTGAGGATTTATATAGAAGCGATGAATGATGGTTCGCTCCAGCACTAAACCAAAAAGTCCAACCACAATAGGGGCAAGTAAAATTCCAATCCATAAATTACCTAAATAAATGCCACATAGATATCCCGTTACTGCTCCTAATAAAACAAGCTCTCCTTGGCACATGTTAAAAACTTTCATCATGCCAACAATGATGGCCATTCCGATAACTAAAAGAATAAGGATTGAGGAAAGACTCAAAACGTCAAAAATTCCACGAATTATTTGTGCACTCATCTCAACTTAGCCTTTCCCGCTGGAAAGAAAATTGATCTTGGACTTAATATCTTGAATTGAACTTTCTTGCCAATCATGCAGTTTTTGATCAGGAAGTACGTCCCAAAATTCTGCTAAAGCATCTTTCATCTCAGTTGTTGCATCAGCCAAAGTTTCAATAACGGCTAGTCCGCAAAAAGGTACGTAAGTTGGTGAATAACCACCTTCATGGGTCATAACTATTTTTCCCCCACAAACTTTGTCAGCAACTTTCTTTAACATTTTGGTCATCTCGCGATAACCATTTGCTGTGACGATCATTCTTCCCAGGGGGTCAGTCATTGCCGCATCAAATCCACAGCAGACAACAATAATCTCTGGTTTAAATTTTTCGATAGCTGGAAATGCAATTTCTTCTAAGCTACGAAGGTATGCACCGTTACCACTTCCTGCTGGAAGCGGAATATTTAGTGCGTAATTGGTACCATCACCTTCGCCTTGCTCTTCAACATTGCCACTATTAGGTGGGAAGAGTCCATCTTGATGCATGGAAATTGTTAAAACATTTGGATCCTGATAAAAAATAGATTGTGTTCCATTTCCATGATGAACATCCCAATCTAGAACTGCCACTCGCTTTATTCCCAGATGTTTTTGGGCATAACGAATTGCAATGGCAGCGTTAGCAAAAATACAAAAACCCATTCCAGTTTCAACACGAGCGTGATGTCCCGGTGGTCTTATTAGTGCGTATGCATTAGAAACTTCACCACTGACAACTGCTTTCATCGCAGCAATTGCACCACCTGCTGCCCAAAGTGCAATTTCATAAGAACCAGTTCCAAATGGACTTAAGCCATCCCCTGCATCTCCACCAAAAGGTGATGCACTCTTTTGTTTTATTAAATCAATGTAATCTTTTTTATGTACAAGTGTTATATCTTCAACACTTGCTTGAAATGCAGGAATTCTTTTAAGTTTTTTACTCAAACCTGAAACTTCAATCGCACTTGCTAATCTAACTTTTGATTCGGCACTTTCAAAATGTTGATAAGGTTGTGCGTTTAAACCCGCAGGAACAGCACCAGCAGAATTTCCGGTGTTGTGCCAACCATAGATTTCTTCCCAAACATAACCAGTCGGCATTTATCGAAGTCTCCGTTTGAAAAAGGAACAATTTGGATAATTCTCCCCAGAGTCTCCTCTTGTGTCAAGCAAATTAAAGGGGACTATGAGTGCTTAATCTTAAATCTGCGACAATTAAGACATTACCTAGATAAATCCGGGGACCAAGAAATTTGGCTTCGAGAGGAAAATGGTTATGGTTCGTATTTCTGTTAATGACCTATCTTCTTTTAAACAATCCAAAAAACGTTTCACAGTTCTCACAAGCTATGACTCTTTGACTGCTTCTTTGTTCGACGAATCTGGAATCCCAGTTTTATTAGTAGGTGATTCTGCAGCCAATCTAGTTTTTGGTTACGACTCAACTGTGCCAATCACTGTTGAAGAAATGCTACCAATTGTTAAAGCCGTTGCTAGATCTACTAAAAAAGCAATGGTTGTGGCAGATATGCCATTTGGTTCATACCAAACTTCCACATCAACAGCACTTGAATCAGCGACAAAGTTTTTAAAAGCTGGAGCTCAAGCAGTAAAACTTGAAGGTGGACTAAGAGTTGCTGAAACTGTTTCTCATCTTGTTGAATCTGGAATTCCTGTCATGGGAAACATTGGTTTAACTCCACAATCAGTAAACGTTTTTGGTGGATACAAAGTTCAAGGTCGTGGTGAACAAGCACAATCATTGCTGCAAGATGCAAAATCATTAGAAAACTCAGGTGCTTTTGCAATTGTGTTAGAGGCAATACCAAGTGAATTGGCTAAGCAAATTACTGACTCTGTTTCTATTCCTACCATTGGAATTGGTGCAGGATCAGACACCGATGCTCAAGTTATGGTTTGGCAAGACTTAGTTGGATTAACTCCTGGGCCAAAGCCTAAATTTGTGAAGAATTACTTAAACCTTCGACAAGATATTGAAAAAGCAGTCAAAGATTTTAGTGATGATGTCACCTCAGGGAAATACCCTGATAAAGATCATTCTTACGAATAAAGTTATTTCTTTAAAGTAGCAAAAACAGAATCAAAGAATTCAGCGAATTTAACTGATTCAGTCAAAGGTAACAACCAAGCCTGTTCTCCCCTGATTTTTTTAGCAAATGAATCAGCCATTAATTGATAAGGGTCACACGCAGCAAATTCTTCAACTTTTTTTCCATCTTTGTTCTCAATAATCAAAGTACTTGGATTATTGTGGGAAACAAATGCGTCATTTCCACCTGTGGAAATTGTTCCTTCAGTTCCAGTTATTAATAATGTGATTTTGTCTGGAATGTTCATTGAAGTAAGAATTGTCGCTTTAACATCCCCAATTATGTAAGTGGCTTTTAAAGTTTCATCACTTCCACCCGGATGCCAGGTAACTTCTGTTGCAATATCTTTTACTGGGGCAAAATTAGTTATCCACAATGGTGCGACTGCAGAATAAGGACCAAGGTCATAAAGACTTCCACCACCTAATTCAGGAACTGTTCTGATGTTTCCTGCATCAAGGCCGTCATAGGTAAAACTTGCATCAATTGCTGTAATTTTGCCAATAACACCTGAGTCAACTAATTGTTTAATTCTCTTAGTTCGAGGATGCCATCTATTCCAACTTGCTTCCATCAATAATTTGCCTGTGCTTTCAGAAACCTTTATGGCTTCTTTTAGTTCTTGAGCATTCATAGCTATTGGTTTTTCACACAAAACATGCTTTCCTGCTTGCATTGCCTTTATCGCCCAAGGAATGTGAAGTGAATTTGGAAGTGAAATATAAACTGCTTCAACTTTTGGATCATCAATTAAGTCTTGGTAATCGGTATAAAATTTTCCTGATGGCGAAAGTGCTTTTGCTCGGGTCTCATCTTTTCCTGCCACTGCATAAATTTCACTAATTGAGGAATTCACTAACGCCGGATAAAGAGCTTTCTTAGCAATTGAGCCTGCTCCAATAAAACCAAATCTAACTTTTTCCATTTATTCTTTTCCTCTACTTGTAAGCAACAACGTTTGACTTAATGGTTCCTAAACCATCAATGCCTGTTTCAACAACTTGACCAGCTTTTAAATACTTCTCAGGCTTATGACCCATTCCGACACCTTCTGGGGTTCCAGTGTTGATGATGTCTCCTGCTTTTAATTCCATAAATTGAGAGATGTACCAAACACAGTGATCTATTCCAAAAATCATGTCACTGGTTTTTGAATCTTGTCGTTTTTCTCCATCAACAGTTGACCAAAGTCTGACATCGGTTGGATCAAATTCATCACCTGTAACAATCCAGGGACCTACTGGATTAAAGGTTGGGAAAGATTTTCCTTTTACCCATTGTCCACTTCTTTCAATTTGCCAATGACGCTCAGAAACGTCTTGAGAAATTGTGTAACCGAGTATGTGTTCTTTAGCTTTTGCAGGTGAATCTAAATAAAGTGCATCTTTACCAATTACTACACAAATTTCTACTTCATAATCCGTCTTAACAGAGTTTGGTGGAATAACAATGTCATCAAAGCCACCTACAACTGTGTCTGGTGCTTTCATGAAAATAACTGGTTCTTTTGGTGGTTCAGCTCCTGATTCTTTGGCGTGCTTGGCGTAATTAAGGCCTACGCAAATTGCTTTGGTTGGTCTCGCAACTGGAGAACCAAGTCTGTAATCTGCAATCTTAACTTTTGGTCTACTGGTTAAATCAAGTTTCTTTAATTTTTCAATTGCTCCATTGGAAAGTGTTTCACGATTAAAATCTGCTACAACGTCATCAACAAAAACTGCTTCAGTATCACTTATTACTATGGCTGGTTTTTCAGAACCAAAATTTCCCAAACGAGCTAGTTTCATGTTTCTACCTTTCCACTCCAACCTTAGTCTTTCGCTTAACTCTTTTTAGATTCCAAATAGGGTGGTCTTTTTTCCTTTAATTCCTGGTTTACAAATGAAAGTCATCCCGGCTTGAGGATGCTTTCCCATTTCGTTGTTGTGAGCTGTTGTAATCACCAATTGGTCTAAATCTTTACCAGCAAAGGTACATGATGTTGTGTAGGAAACAGGAAGATCAATTTTCTCACTTAGTTTGTATTTCTCGTCATATCTTCTAAATTGTGATCCATCCCAAAAAGCAATCCAGAGTCCATCTTCGCCATCTACACACATTCCATCAGGGATTTCATTTTCTCCAAATTTAATAACGGTTCTTCGATCAGTTATTTCTTGACCATCGTAGGAAAATGCATCAACGCAATGTTCAAGGGAATCAATGAAGTAAAAAGTTTGCGTATCTACTGACCAATCAAGTCCATTGGCAAGAGTTAATTCACTGAGTAATTTCTTTATTTCACTGCCGTCTTGAGAAATTCGATAAAGCCCACTTGCTTTGGGCACAAGATCGTAAGAAAGAGTCCCAAGGAAAAGATCTCCTGTGTGAGAAACCTTGGCATCATTCCATCTTGATTTGTATAAATCTGTTTCTCTTTTTGGTAGTCCAGAAACATTTCCTTCAACATCTCTTAAAACTGGCCCATTTGATGTACCTAGAACATCTCCTCCGCCAGTTCTAGGAATTGCAAAACCAACATGATCATCTAATTTATATTCAGTAGTTTCACTTGTTTCAAGATTTTTACTTAAGACTTTGCCATTTAAAATATCAACCCATTGCACATGGTTATTGTTTTCCCCAGTTGCTGTGGGACCTTCTCCTAACCAGCAACGACGATCATCAAATACTTCAACTGAAATCATTTATTTAGGTGGGACTCTTAATCCACCAACTCCGCCATCAACATTTAAACCAATTCCAGTTGTGGAAGAAGAAAGAGGTGAAGCTAAATAACAAATTGCATGGGCAATTTCTTCAGCAGTAACTAGTCTTCCCATGGGTTGTCTTGCAATTAATGCTTCTTTCATAGCTTTTGCATCCGAGGCTTGATCAAGCAGTCTTCCCACCCAAGGAGTATCAGCAGTTGCTGGAACTACGCAATTAATTCTTATTCCTTCTCTAATGTGATCTGCAGCCATAGCAAGAGTCAACGAATGAACAGCACCCTTAGATGCTGAATAAATAGCGCGTTGTGGAAAACCATCTGTTGCCACAATTGATGAAACGTTAACTATTGCTGCATTCTTTGATTTTCTTAAAAATGGAATAGCTGCAGCACTCATTCGAGCTGTTCCTACTACGTTTACGTCCAATACTTTGTGCCATTCAGCATCATCGCCCGCTGTGA
>CAMATO010000035.1 GCA_945861165.1 Bifidobacterium breve
CCGAGAGAAACCGTATTCCACACTCAATAAATAACTGTAAGCAAAGAATGCGGCAGCCCCTAAACCAACAACTCCGGCAGCTAAACCATCTAAGCCGTCAACAAAGTTCACTGCATTGACTGTGATTAACACAATTAACACGGTCAATAAAACTCCTGTTAAAGGATCAAGGCTTAATGTTCCTTGCACAAATGGCAGTGGCAGCCAAATCAATGAAATTCCTTGCGACGCCATAACCGCTGCGGCCAGAGTTTGTCCCGCTAATTTAACTGGTCCATCAATTGACCATTTATCATCAATAACACCTAACAAAACTAAAATTCCAGCACCAGCCAGTAATGCTCTTATTTGGCTGCCGTCTTTAAAAACATTACTAATTAAAGGTAACTGCGAAGCAAGAGAAAGTCCTGCTAATAACCCTGCCACCATTGCTAATCCACCTAAACGTGGAATTGGGCGATCATGCACATCTCTATCGCGAACTTTGGCCATGAAACCAAAACGAAGCGCAAAGTATCGCGCAATGGGAGTTGTTAAATAGGTAATGAAAGCAGTTGCCAAGAGTACTAACAAATACTCGCGCAAAGTTTTACTACTTTCTTATTTAATTAACTGTGTGGGTAAGCGGGAAATGCTTTACAAAGTTTGTTAACTTCTTCAGCAATCTTGTCATGACCTGATTCACTCTTCACAGCTTGAGCAATAAATGAAGCAACCTGCCTCATCTCAGGTTCACCCATTCCTTGGGTTGTCACAGATGGTGATCCAACTCTGATACCACTTGCAGTCATTGGTGGCAGTGGATCATTTGGAATTGGATTCTTATTCAAAGTAATTCGAGACGCATCGCAACGCTTCTCAGCATCTTTACCAGTCACACCAACTGGTGTTAAGTCAAGCAACACAAGATGAGTATCTGTGCCACCACTCACTGGTCGCATACCTTCTGCTTTTAATCCTTCAGATAAAGCTTGAGCATTAGTAATTACATTCTTTGCATATTGCTGATATTCAGGTGTGGCACATTCTTTTAAGGCCACCGCTTTTGCGGCGACACCATGCATTAATGGGCCACCTTGCATCATTGGAAATACTGCTTTATCAATTGCTTGAGCATGTTGTGCTTTACACACAATCATTCCGCCACGTGGTCCACGCAAAACTTTATGAGTTGTAAATGAAACGACGTCAGCATAAGGAACAGGACTTGGAATTGCTTTACCTGCAACTAGACCAATGAAATGGGCTGCATCAACCCAAAGAATTGCTCCTACTTCATCAGCAATTTCACGCATTAATTTGAAATCAACTAAACGAGGATATGCAGTTGCTCCAGCGACAATCATTTTTGGTTTGTGTTGTTTTGCTAAATCACGCACATTGTCATAATCAATTAATTCTGTTTTGGGATCAACTGAATAACCAACTGGGTTAAACCATTTACCAGAAAAACTTACTGGTGAACCGTGGGTTAAGTGTCCACCTTGAGCAAGACTCATTGCCAAAACTGTGTCACCAGGTTTGGTGAATGCACCATAAACTGCAATGTTTGCACTTGCCCCAGAATGTGGTTGCAGGTTTGCATGATCTGCCTCAAAAAGTTTCTTTGCTCTTTCAATACCAATAACTTCTGCTTCATCAACAACTGAACAGCCACCGTAATAACGTTTGCCAGGATAACCTTCGGCATATTTATTACTAAAAGTACTTCCTAAAGCTGCTAACACTGCAGGAGAAGTAAAATTCTCACTGGCAATTAATTGCAAGCCACCACGAGCTCGTTCTAATTCTTTAAGTAATAAGGATGCAATTTCTGGATCTTGGTTTTGAAGAGAATCCCAATCTGGACCCCAAAATGTGCTATTACCCATTTTTTAATTGCCTCTCTATTTCACTTGCACTAAATACTATGGCAGAACTTCAATGTTTGGCACGACCAGACGAATCTCCTCAAGCGAAATGACACCTTGCCGGAGCAGTTTCATTCCACCAGATGAAACATCAACAATTGTTGATGCCACATTTCCTGGGGTTGGTCCCCCATCCAAATAAATCGTCACCGCATCACCTAATTGCGAAATGGCTTCATCAACACTGGTTGCTGCTGGTTGACCAGTTTTATTGGCGCTACTTACTGCCATAGGACCTACTGCATTTAGTAACTCAATTGCAATTGGATTAAGTGGCATTCTTAACGCTACGGTTTGATTTGTTTCTCCTAAATCCCAGCTAAGTGTTGGTTGAGCTTTCACCACAATTGTTAAAGCACCTGGCCAAAAAGCTTCAGCTAATGCCTTAGTAACAGCATCAACTTTGTGAGCTAAACCATCTAATGCTTTAACGTGACCTACTAAAACAGGAATTGGCATATTACGATCTCTACCTTTAGCGGCTAATAATTTTTGTGGACCATTCTTAGAAAACGCATCAGTACCCAGTCCATAAACTGTGTCTGTTGGTAAAACCACCAGATCACCACGTTTAGCAGCAGCAATAGCTGCAGAGATGCCATCTTTTCTTTCAAGTTCTTTACTCATAGCAAATTTACGAATCATATTTTTATTCCCACGGTGTATCGGGCTAACCCATTCAAATCTCTTCGGTCTTCAACTTTAGTAAAGGACTTTGATTCCAGTAATAAATAAGGAACACCTGTTTCTTCCACAGTTGAACCTTGCACATCAGCATGTTCGATAGCAATAAAGCCACCTGGTTTCAATAAATCTTGGGCAAGTTTTATGACCACTCGGACAAAATCTAATCCGTCCTTGCCGCCAAAAAGCGCCATTTCTGGTTCATGATTTTTGACTTCTGGTTCACGGGGAATCATCTTGTTTGGAATATAAGGAGGATTTGAAACAAGTGCATCTACTATGCCATTTAGTTTTTCAAATTCAGTTATTGGTTCTAGGATGCTGGCATTTAAGGCTATAAATTTTGAATTAACTGTTTTCATTAAATCTTGGTTTGCTGCAACATTCTTAGTCAAATAGCTAAATGCTTCTAAAGATTTTTCCACCGCATAAACATCACTATTACCAACTTCAGTCGCAAGAGCTAAGGCTATTGCTCCTGATCCAGCACAGAGATCAATCACAATATTTCTGTCTTGTTTTTTATCTTTTAAATATCTAACTGTGGATTCAACCAACAATTCTGTTTCCGGACGAGGAATAAAAACTCCAGGTCCAACTTCTAAAACTAATCTTCTAAATCCCTGTTCGCCTAAAATGTGTTGCAGTGGAATTCTTCTGACTCTTTTTTCAACAAGTTTTTCAATTTCTCTATATTGATCATCATCTATTTCTCTAACTAGACCAGTACGATTTCTTTCAATTCCTAAGGAAAAAGCGACCAATAATTCTGCATCCACTCGCGGACTAGGTACCCCAGCATTTTTAAGTCTTAACTCAATATCAACCAGAACACTTCTAGTGGGTTTGCTCACCGAGTTTCCCCAACCTCAGCCAACTTTTGCGTAATTTCCATATCCACACAAGATTGCAAAACAGGATCTAGATCACCATTTAATATTTGATCCAAATTATGTGATTTGTAACCGGTACGGTGATCCGTTAAACGATTTTCTGGAAAATTGTAAGTTCTAATTCTTTCAGATCTATCAACTGTTCTTACCTGCAATTTTCTGGAAGCAGATTCTTCTTGAGCTCGGGTTTCCTCGGCTGCTGAAAGTAATCTTGCTCTTAAAATTCGTAAGGCAGATTCTTTGTTTTGTAATTGACTTTTTTCATTTTGGCAAGATACGACTATTCCAGTTGGAATGTGTGTGATTCGAACTGCAGAATCTGTGGTGTTAACAGATTGTCCACCAGGACCAGAGGATCTATAAACATCTACTCGAATTTCTTCGTTTTTAATTTCAACATCAATTTCTTCTGCTTCAGGAAAAACTAAAACTCCGGCAGCTGAAGTGTGTACTCGACCTTGAGATTCTGTAACGGGAACTCTTTGCACACGATGAACTCCACCTTCGTGTTTCATCCACGCATAAGGAGCATTTCCTAATTCAGGATTTGCTTTAGCTTTAATTGCAATAGATGCGCTCTTATACCCACCCATATCAGAATCAACTGCATCAATTAAAGATGCTTTCCAACCACGTTTTTCAGCAAATCGTAAATACATGCGAACTAAGTCTCCAGCAAACAAAGCAGACTCCTCTCCTCCTTCGCCAGATTTAACTTCCACGATCACATCTTTGCTATCAAGTGGATCTCGAGGAATTAACATCAGTTGTAATTTGTCAGCTAAAGCTTGAAGTTCTTCTGCTATTTTTTCTGCTTCTGCTTTAAAGCTGGAATCATCCATTGATAATTCAACAGCAGCAGCATGATCTTCTACAATTTTTTGATATTCGCGCCAGGTAGCAACGATTGGTTTTAATTCAGCAAAACGTCGACCAACTTGTCGAGCTTTATTTTGATCAGAGTGAAGTTTAGGATCAGACATTTTGTGTTCTAACTCAACTAATTCAGCAGCTAAGTCGACTACGCCTTCAAACATCTTTCCTCACCCCTTTTCTAAGTTTACTTTCTTTTGGTAAAACAAAACGGACGCCGGTTTTTTAAAACACAAGCAAATGTGTCTTAAAACCGACGTCCGTAAGATTAGCTATTTGTTGGCGCTTTTGCCGTAACGCTTTTCGAACTTTGATACGCGACCTGCGGTATCCAAAATCTTTTGTTTACCGGTGTAAAACGGATGACATTGTTGACAAATTTCAGCATGCATAACACCATTTTGTGCGGTGCTACGAGTTTGAAATGTATTTCCACATGAGCAGGTGACAGTTGTCTCTGCGTAATCTGGATGAATTTCTGGTTTCATCTTTTTAATGCTCCGATTTCTAATTCCGGTAAGACTTAATTCTATTCGGCGTCGTCGCCGTTAGTGGTTGGGGTGGTCTTTTGCACCTGAACCAGGAACTCAAAGTTGGTTTTTGTCTCACGCAACTTGTTGAGCAAGAGCTCAATGGCCTGTTGTGGGTCCAAAGCATGAAGCACTCTGCGCAGCGTCCAAATGATCTTTAATTCATCTGGAGACATAAGAATTTCTTCTTTTCGAGTACCAGAAGAATCAATATCCACAGCAGGGAAAATTCTTCGATCAGCAAGTTTGCGATCGAGTTTAAGTTCCATGTTTCCTGTTCCTTTGAATTCTTCGAAAATAACTTCATCCATACGTGAACCTGTTTCAACCAAAGCTGTAGCAATAATTGTTAAAGATCCGCCGTTTTCGATGTTTCGAGCAGCACCGAAGAACTTCTTTGGTGGATACAAAGCTGCTGAATCCACACCACCAGAAAGAATTCTTCCTGAAGTTGGAGCAGACAAGTTATATGCACGACCAAGACGTGTCATGGAATCAAGCAAGATCACAACGTCGTGACCCATTTCCACTAAACGTTTTGCTCTTTCAATTGAAAGTTCAGCCACAGTGGTGTGATCTTCTGCAGGTCTATCAAAAGTTGAAGCAATAACTTCACCCTTAACAGAACGTTGCATATCTGTTACTTCTTCTGGTCTTTCATCAACCAACACAACCATCAAATGTACTTCTGGGTTGTTAGTTGTGATCGCATTAGCAATTGCTTGCAAGACCATTGTTTTACCAGCTTTTGGTGGTGAAACAATCAAACCTCTTTGACCTTTACCAATTGGTGAAACTAAATCAATAATACGAGTGGTTAAGTTATTTCCTTCAGTTTCTAATCTTAAACGCTCTTGTGGATACAAGGGAGTAAGTTTTGAGAAATCTAGTCTGGTTGCTGACTCTTCAGCAGTTAAACCGTTAATTGTCTCAACCCGAACTAAGGGATTAAACTTTTGTCTTTGTTCGCCTTCTTTAGGTTGACGAATTGAACCGGTGACTGCGTCACCTTTTCTTAAACCAAATTTACGAACTAATCCCATAGAAACATAAACATCGTTAGGACCAGGCAAATAACCTGAAGTTCTCACAAATGCATAGTTTTCTAATAGATCAATAATTCCTGCTACTGGCAGTAATACGTCGTCTTCTTTGATTTCGAAATCATCGCGTTCTCTTCTAGAACCACGTTCTCTAAATCTGGAACGAGGATTGCGATCGCCGTTTCTGTCGTTGCGATCATTTCTGTCATTACGGTCATTTCTTCTATAACCGCCGCGGTCATCATTTCCGCGATCGTTTCTGTTGTAGCTGCCACGATCTTCACGGTTATAAGTGCCGCGATCGTCGCCGTTTCTGTCATTACTTTCTACACGATTATCTGTTTCTTCTCTAAATTCTTCAATAACATCATCTTCTGGGATATCAGAATTTGTGGTCATACTTTTATTTCCGCCATTTCCGCGTTGATCGATTGCTTCGACAAGTTCACTTTTTCTCATTGTTGCTGCGTCAGGAATTCCCAGAGCTGCAGCCATTTGCCTTAATTCGGGCAAAAGCTTTGACGAGGTGTCAGTCACCTTAAGGAGTTTTCCCTTCAATACTTCTTCACACAATCAATTTTTAATTAGTTTCGTGTGAGAGATCCAGACCTGTTTTATTTTGGTTTGAAAAGTTAGCGAATTATTTTTTAGAATTTGCCATCTTTGGCCAGTATGGGCCGGACAACTAAAGAATAGCAGAGTCAGTGTCTAGGGTTCAAGTATGGGGGCAAACTCGCCCGGGGACAAAGCCCTATTGAATGCTTGCTCCTGCAACAGCAATTTCAAGTTGTTGTGCTTCGAATTCCTCGGGAACTAGCGAAATAACTTCTTCAACTTTTTCCGCATTTGTCAAAATACAAACAGTGGGCCCTGAGCCAGAAATATAGGCAGCATGGTTTTTCATTCTTAAATTGGTAACTAGCGCAGAAGCTGACTGCATTGAAGGTCTGCGGTATTCCTGATGAATTCGATCCGAAGTTGCTTCAAACAAATAGTCGGGATCAATTGTCATGGCATGAACTAATAGTGCACTTCGCGAAACGTTGTAAGCAGCATCACGATGTGGCACATGGGAAGGCAGTAACGCTCTGGCTTGTTCGGTGTCAACTTCAAATCTAGGAATCATTACCACAGGAATTATTGATTCATGCGCATTAATTTTCACAGCTCTAGCTAATGAATTTTCGTCAATCCAGGAAACAGTAAATCCACCGTAAAGACAAGCGGCCACATTATCTGGATGGCCTTCAAGTGAACTTGCTAACTCTAAAGCACCTTCATCATCCATTCTGGTTCCTTGAGTTCCAGCTAAAGCTCTAGCTGCAACTACGGCAGCAGAAATTGCAGCAGCAGAAGATCCTAAGCCTCGACCGTGTGGAATTCTATTTATGCATCGAAGATAAAGACCGTGCACTGGCACAGATAAATTAGCAAAAGTTTTTAACATCACCCGAGCAATTAAATGATTTTCATCTCTGGGAAGTGAGTTTCGACCTTCTCCGTCCACATCAACTTGCACCCCAGGTTTGTCAGTAAACGATGCTTCAATTTCATCAAACATTGATAAAGCTAAACCTGCTGAATCAAAACCAGAACCCAAATTGGCACTAGATGCTGGAACCACGATACGAACTGCACCGGAAACTTTTGACATTTATTTCAACCCTAAAGCTTCAGCAGCAGCATCTGCGTTGACAGATATTTTCACAGGATTAGGAGCTGATTCAAGTGCCCAATGAGGATCTTTTAAGCCGTTTCCAGTAACTGTAATTACTATTACTTTGCCATTTGGTAATTCACCATTAGCTTTAGCTTTAATTAATCCAGCAACTCCAGCAGCAGAGGAAGGCTCCACAAAAACACCCTCTTTTTCTGCTAACAGATGATAAGCGTAAAGAATTTCTTCGTCGGTTACTTTGCCAATTCTGCCTTTTGATTCATCTAATGCCAGCAATGCTGGTTTCCAAGATGCAGGATTTCCAATTCGAATTGCGGTCGCAATTGTTTCAGGTTTTAAAACTGGTGCACCATCAACTATTGGTGCGGCACCAGCGGCTTGGAATCCCCACATTTGTGGCAAGTGTGTGCAAAGAGCATCGTTTTTGTATTCCACATAACCTTTCCAATAAGCAGTTATGTTTCCCGCATTTCCAACTGGTAGCACATGTATATCTGGAGCGTCGCCTAATCGATCCACAATTTCAAAGGAAGCAGTTTTTTGTCCTTCAATACGATCTGGATTTACAGAGTTAACTAATGCCACTGGGTATTTGTTGGCTAATTCTTGAGCCAAAACTAAACAGTCATCAAAGTTTCCGTTTACTTGCAAAACATTAGCGCCATGAACAATGGCTTGGGCAAGTTTTCCCATCGCAATTTTTCCATCGGGGATTAATACCGCACTTTTCATACCCGCCTTAACTGCATAGGCAGTGGCTGCTGCTGAAGTATTTCCAGTTGACGCACAAATTACTGCTTTTGCACCCACTTCTGCTGCTTTAGATATCGCCACAGTCATGCCGCGATCTTTAAATGATCCAGTTGGGTTAGTACCTTCAACTTTTAAATAAACTTGATTATTAAACATTTCACTTAAAGTGCAGGCATAAACAAGTGGGGTACCACCCTCACCCAAAGTAACTATTGGAGTTTTAGCGTTAATTGGTAATCGAGTTTTATATTCTTCGATTATGCCACGCCATAAATGAGCAGCCATTTATTACGCTTCGCCTTCTACTCTCATGTAATCAGAGATTTCTTTAACAGCATCAAGATTTCTTAGCGCTTCTAAAGTTTTTGCTAAATCTTTTTCTAAAGCTTTATGAGTTCTAATTATAAGTTGTGCGTCATTTTCTAAACCGTCTTGTCGAACAGTTTGAATCGAAACGTTGTTATCTGCAATCTTTTGACTTATTTGTGCCAAAACACCTGGTTTATCAGCAACTTGTAATGAAATGTAATAACTTGTTATCGCTTCAGAAACTGGTTTAATTTTCAAGTCAGCATAAATACTTTCACCAGGTCCACGACGTCCACTCATTCTGTTTCGCGCCACCGCAACTAAATCACCTAAGACTGCAGATGCAGTAGGTGCACCACCTGCTCCTCGACCATAAAACATTAATGATCCGGCAGCTTCTGCTTCCACAAATACGGCATTGAATGCTTCGCGCACACTTGCTAAGGGATGGCTTCGAGGAATCATGGCTGGATGCACTCGCACCACAATTGATTCATCACCAAGTCGCTCGGCAATTGCTAATAATTTAATTACAAATCCCATTTCTTGGGCAGCTTTAACATCGCTGGCAGAAACTTTAGAAATACCTTCACAGTAAACATCGTCTATTGTTACGCGGGTGTGAAAAGCAAGTTGAGCAACAATGGCAGCTTTTGCTGCTGCATCGTGTCCTTCCACGTCAGCACTTGGATCTGCTTCGGCATAACCAAGTTTTTGTGCTTCAGCAAGTGCCTCTTGAAAACTTGCACCTGTTTCATCCATTTTAGTTAAAATATAATTAGTAGTTCCGTTAACTATTCCTAATATTTTCTGCACTCGATCACCAACTAAAGATTCTCTTAAGGGGCGAAGTAATGGAATTGCTCCTGCCACACTTGCTTCGTAATAAAGATCAACATTATTTTTTTCAGCTGCAGCTGCCAAAGTTGCACCATCGCGAGCAAGGAGTTCTTTATTGGCAGTAACCACACTGATTCCTCGTGACATGGCATCAAGGATGTGAGTTCTAGCTGGTTCTATTCCACCCATAACTTCCACCACAATGTCTATATCTTTAGCAAGTAATCCTGAAACATCTGCAGTAATTAATTCTTTGGGAATTCCTGGTCGTAGTTTGCTGGCATCTTTAACGCCCACTCCTACTAAAACCAGTGGTGCACCACTTCGAGCTTCTAAATCTTCGGATTGTTCCAACATGAGTGAAGCAACTTTGGAACCCACAGTGCCAGCACCAATTAGTGCAATTCGAATAGGACGAACTTGAGCATCAGCCACGGTGTCTCGTCCTTAAATAAAGTAGTAGGTCACTTCTAAGTCTCTCATTAAGGATGTGGTCAGATGTGCTGTGGCTACTGTTGCTAAGCGAATAACACCAAAAGTTTGGTTTGCCCTAGTAACTGTTTATCTGGTTTGGGGCTCTACCTACTTAGGTATCGCACTTGTTATTGACACTGCTCCCCCTCTGCTTTCTATGGGTTTGAGATTCGTTTCCGCTTTTTTGGTTTTAGCAATTATTTTGCTAATAGTTAAAGGCAAGAATGCGCTAAAAGTTAAGAAACAAGAATTACTTTCTGCATTGTTTTTAGGTGGATTGTTACTTGGATTTGGTATTGGTAACTTAACTCTTGCTGAAAGATATGTTCCTTCAGGAATTGCAGCATTAATAATTGCAGCATTACCAATTTGGGTAACGATATTTCAAAGAATTGCAGGCGTTAAACCTAGAAGAATAACATTGACAGGTATTTTTATTGGATTAATCGGTGTTGCCATCATTGTGCTTCCCGGTGGAACCGGTCCTGCCCCAGGTGCTGATCCCACAAAAGTTAAATTTTGGATGTTTATGATTTTGATCGGAAATGTAGCTTGGGCTTTCGGAACATTTATGACGCAAAGAATTCCTATACCAAAAGATCCATTTGTTTTAACTGCCTACGAAATGCTATTTGGAGGATTAGTTTTAACAGTTGCAAGTTATTTTCATGGTGAAAGATTCAAATTTGAATTAATTAACAACATGTCAACAACCTCTAAATGGGCTTGGGTATATATGGTTTTAATCGGATCAATTGTTGG
>CAMATO010000036.1 GCA_945861165.1 Bifidobacterium breve
GGAGATGTTGATTTTGTTTTACCTGATGAAGTTGACTTCATGGACGTTTCTCCACGCCAAGTTTGGTCTGTTGCCACTGCCATGATTCCGTTCTTAGAACACGATGATGCCAACCGTGCGTTGATGGGTTCTAACATGCAACGTCAATCCGTGCCTTTAATTAGAACTGAAGCACCTTTAATTGGAACTGGTATGGAATATCGTGCCGCAGTTGATGCCGGAGACGTAGTTGTTTCTGAAAAAGCTGGTGTGATTTCAGAAATAAGTGCCGACACAATTGATGTGGCTAACGAAGATGGATCTGCTACTACTTACAAAGTTCAAAAATTCCGTAGATCAAACCAAGGAACCTCTTATAACCAAAAGCCAATTGTTAAAGAAGGCGAAAAAGTTAAAGCTGGACAAGTTTTGGCTGATGGTCCTTGCACCGATGGTGGAGAAATGGCACTGGGTCGAAACTTACTTGTGGCATACATGCCATGGGAGGGCCACAACTACGAAGACGCCATCATTTTAAATCAAAGACTCGTGCAAGATGACGTATTAACTTCCATTCACATCGAAGAACACGAAATTGATGCACGCGATACCAAACTAGGTGCCGAAGAAATTACTAGAGATTTACCAAACGTTTCAGAAGAAGTGTTAGCCGATTTGGATGAACGAGGTGTGATCCGCATTGGTGCTGAAGTTGTGCCGGGTGACATTTTGGTTGGAAAAGTAACACCAAAAGGTGAAACAGAATTAACACCTGAAGAAAGATTGTTACGCGCAATTTTCGGTGAGAAAGCTCGTGAAGTAAGAGATACATCTTTGAAAGTTCCCCACGGTGAAAGTGGAACTGTTATTGACATCAAAGTTTTCGATCGTGAACACGATGATGAAATGGGACCAGGTGTTAACCAAATCGTTCGCGTTTACATCGCTCAAAAAAGAAAAATTACTGAAGGTGACAAGTTAGCCGGACGCCACGGTAATAAAGGTGTTATTGCAAAAATTCTTCCTGCCGAAGATATGCCTTTCCTAGAAGATGGCACACCTGTTGACATTGTGTTAAACCCACTGGGAGTTCCTGGCCGTATGAACTTAGGTCAAGTTTTGGAATTCCATTTAGGTTGGTTAGCTAAATCTGGTTGGGACATTGAAGGCAGTCCAAAGTGGGCCGAAAATATTCCAGAAAACATGAGAAAAGTTCCCCCTAACACCAAACTTGCCACACCAGTATTTGATGGTGCTAGAGAATCTGAAATAACTGGCTTGATGACAGCATCACTGCCATCTTCAAACGGTGAACGCTTAATTGGTGCAAATGGGAAAGCTCGTCTGTTTGACGGACGAAGTGGCGAACCATTCCCAATGCCAATTGCAGTTGGATACAAATACATTTTGAAACTTCTACATTTGGTTGACGACAAGATCCATGCTCGTTCAACTGGTCCATACTCAATGATTACCCAACAACCACTTGGTGGAAAAGCACAATTTGGTGGTCAAAGATTTGGGGAAATGGAAGTTTGGGCTCTGGAAGCATACGGTGCTGCATATGCACTACAAGAATTATTAACTATCAAATCAGATGACGTACTAGGTCGAGTAAAAGTTTACGAAGCAATCGTGAAGGGTGAAAATATTCCAGAACCTGGAATTCCAGAATCCTTCAAAGTTCTTGTTAAAGAAATGCAATCACTAGGACTAAACGTTGAAGTTTTGTCAGGTGACGGTAAAGCAATTGAAATGCGTGACACAGATGAAGACGTATTCAGAACAGCAGAAGAACTAGGTATCGACTTATCTCGTCGTGAACCAAGTTCTGTAGAAGAAGTTTAAGAAACTAGGAAAAGGGCGGAAAAAGAAAAGTGTTAGATGTAAATAACTTTGACGAATTACGTATCGGCCTAGCTTCTGCAACAGATATTCGTAGCTGGTCACATGGTGAGGTTAAGAAACCTGAAACCATTAACTACCGAACATTAAAGCCCGAGAAAGACGGCTTGTTCTGTGAAAAGATTTTTGGACCAACCCGTGATTGGGAATGTTATTGCGGTAAATACAAACGCGTTCGATTCAAAGGCATCATTTGCGAACGTTGCGGTGTTGAAGTAACACGTGCAAAAGTTCGTCGCGAAAGAATGGGTCACATTGAATTAGCAGCACCAGTGACACATATTTGGTACTTCAAAGGTGTTCCTTCACGTTTAGGTTACCTACTTGATCTAGCACCAAAAGATTTAGAAAAAGTTATTTATTTTGCTGCCTACATGATCACAGATGTTGATGTGGACGCACGCCACGAAGATCTACCATCTTTAGAAGCAAAACTTGATTCTGAGAAGAAGAAAATTACCAATCGTCGCGATGCTGACATCAACGCTCGTGCGAAAAAACTTGAAGAAGACTTAAAAGCATTAGAAAAAGATGGCGCTAAGTCTGATCAAAAACGTAAAGTAAAAGAATCAGCAGAACGTGAAATGAACTCAATTCGTAGAAAAATTGATGCTGAAATCGACCGCCTAGCTTCAGTTTTTGATCGTTTTAGAAACCTAAAAGTGCAAGATCTTGAAGGTGACGAAATGTTGTATCGCGAAATGCGCGATAGATACGGTCGCTATTTCACAGGTGGCATGGGTGCTGCTGCCATCAAACGTCGTTTAGAAACCTTTGATTTAGTTGCCGAAGCTGCATTGTTGAAAGAATTAGTGCATTCAGGTAAAGGTCAGAAGAAAACACGTGCCCTAAAAAGACTTAAAGTAATTAACGCTTTTGATGCCACCACCAATTCACCAGCTTCAATGGTGCTCGATGCCATTCCAGTTATCCCACCAGATCTTCGCCCCATGGTTCAACTTGATGGTGGAAGATTTGCCACCTCAGATCTCAACGATTTATATCGCCGTGTAATCAACAGAAACAATCGTTTAAAAAGATTGTTAGATCTCGGTGCACCAGAAATTATTGTGAACAACGAACGCCGAATGCTGCAAGAAGCAGTTGATGCGCTGTTTGATAACGGTCGTCGTGGTCGACCAGTTACCGGACCAGGAAATCGTCCATTGAAATCTTTGTCTGACATGTTGAAAGGTAAGCAAGGACGTTTCCGTCAAAACTTGCTTGGAAAACGTGTTGATTATTCAGGCCGTTCGGTAATTGTGGTTGGTCCACAATTGAAACTGCACCAATGCGGTTTGCCAAAACAAATGGCACTAGAACTGTTCAAACCATTTGTGATGAAACGTCTGGTTGATTTAAACCATGCCCAAAATATTAAATCTGCCAAGCGCATGGTCGAAAGATCTCGTGCTGTGGTGTGGGACGTATTAGAAGAAGTAATTACTGAACATCCAGTAATGCTTAACCGTGCCCCAACCTTGCATCGTTTAGGTATTCAAGCATTTGAGCCACTATTAATTGAAGGTAAAGCAATCCAAATTCATCCTTTAGTTTGTACTGCATTTAACGCAGACTTCGACGGTGACCAGATGGCTGTGCACGTTCCACTTTCCCCAGAAGCTCAAGCTGAAGCTCGTATTTTGATGTTGTCTTCCAACAACATTTTGTCTCCAGCTTCAGGTAAACCAATTACCACACCAACCCAAGACATGGTGTTGGGAATTTATTACCTAACACTGCAAACAGCTGGCGCTAAAGGTGAAGGAAGAATTTTCTCTTCAGTGGCCGAAGCTGTGATGGCCTATGACCGTCACGAACTTGATTTGCAATCAGAAATCACAATCCGACTGAGAAATGTTTACCCACCTCACGAACATGTGACACCAAAAGGTTGGTCATTTGGTAAACCTTTGACCATGAAAACAACTCTAGGCAGATCTTTATTCAATGAAGCGTTGCCAGATAATTACCCATTCATTAATTCAGTGGTTGACAAGAAAAAACTTGGCGCAATTGTAACTGAATTAACCGAAAAGTATCCAAAAATTCAAGTGGCACAAATTCTTGATCTATTGAAAGAATTAGGTTTCCGTTGGGCAACCAGAAGTGGTGTCACCATTTCTATCGATGACGTGCTGGAACCACCAAGTAAAGATGCGTTATTAAAGAAAGCTGAAGATGTGGCAGCTAAAGTTCAAAAGAATTTTGAACGAGGCATGATTTCTGATGCTGAACGCCGCCAAGAATTAATTGATATCTGGACCAAAGTAACTGCTGAAATTGCTAAGGCAATGGAAGAGAATTTCCCTATTTCAAACCCGGTTTGGATGATGGCTCACTCTGGTGCACGTGGAAACATGATGCAAATCAGACAACTTGCAGGCATGCGCGGTTTGGTATCAAATCCAAAGGGTGAAATTATTCCTCGCCCCATTAAATCAAACTTCCGCGAAGGCCTTTCAGTGTTGGAATACTTCATTTCCACACACGGTGCTCGTAAAGGTTTGGCCGACACCGCACTTCGTACCGCAGACTCTGGTTACTTAACTCGTCGACTTGTTGATGTTGCCCAAGACGTAATTATTAGAGAAGAAGATTGTGGAACTGATCGTGGTCTCAAAGTAATTATTGGAGAAATTGGCCAAGACAAAGTTACTCGTGCAGTTGAATTTGTTGACACCACAGTTGCATCCCGCGTGTTAGCTGATGAAGTCAAAAATAACCAAGAAACACTTGCTCATCGTGATGATGAATTATCAATGAGTTTAATCAATGAACTTATTGGAGACGGTGTTACTGAAATTAGGGTTCGCTCAATTTTAACTTGTGAATCTAAACTAGGAACTTGTGCTCGTTGTTACGGTCGCTCAATGGCCAGTGGCAAGTTAGTTGATGTGGGCGAGGCAGTAGGAATTATTGCTGCTCAATCAATTGGTGAACCAGGAACACAATTAACAATGCGTACTTTCCACACCGGTGGTGTGGCAGGTGCAGACATCACCCACGGTTTGCCACGTGTTGTTGAATTATTTGAAGCACGAACCCCTAAAGGTGTGGCACCAATCAGTGAAGTAACTGGACGTATTCGTATTGAAGAAACTGACAAGACTAGAAGAATTGTCGTTATTCCAAATGATGGCGCTGAAGAAGTTGCTTACCCAGTTTCTAAGCGAACTCGTTTAATGGTGGAAGACGGTCAAGCAGTTGAAGTTGGTCATCAACTAGTTGTTGGTGCCGTTGATCCAAAACAAGTCCTTCGAGTACTAGGACCTCGTGAAGTGCAAATTCACTTAGTAAATGCGGTGCAAGAAGTTTATCGCTCCCAAGGGGTAAGCATTCACGATAAGCACATCGAAGTAATTGTTCGACAAATGCTTCGTCGCGTAACCATCATCGAATCAGGAGATGCAAATCTTTTGCCAGGTGAATTGGTTGATCGCGTAATATTTGAAACCGAAAACAGAAGAGTTGTGCAAGAAAGTGGTAAACCAGGTTCAGGAAGACCAGAACTTATGGGTATCACTAAGGCATCACTTGCTACCGAATCATGGTTGTCTGCTGCATCATTCCAAGAAACCACTCGTGTTCTAACTGATGCTGCTATCAACGAAAAATCAGATTCACTTGTTGGGCTAAAAGAAAACGTGATCATTGGAAAACTGATTCCAGCTGGAACTGGTTTGCCTCGTTACCGACATGTTCGAGTTGAACCAACCGAAGAAGCAAAAGCAGCAATGTATGCCTCAATGTCAAGTTATGACGATATTGATTACACCTCATTTGGGGTAGGTGGCGGACAAGCTGTGCCTTTGGATGATTATGACTCAGGTGCAAACCAAAGATAATTAAGAACTAAAAAAGACCCCCGAAAATTCGGGGGTCTTTTTATTTAATCAATCACAGTTCTTCGAGGGCCAACACCCCAGGCAATGTAATTCCACATCCAATCAGCAATAACACTGATTCGATTTCTTCCGCCAGCTAAATAGAAAACGTGTAAAGCTAACCAGGTTAACCAAGCAATTGTTCCATGCATTCTTAACCCACCAGGCATTTCCACCACGGCTCTTCTTCTACCAATTGTGGCCATTTGTCCCTTATCGGTGTATTTGAAAGGGCGTAACGGCTTATTGTTTTTTAAACTCATTATTTGCTTAGCAACATGTTTGCCCATTTGTAAAGCAACCGGTGCGATCATGGGAAGAGGGTTTCCTTTGAATTGCAAATGAGCACCATCACCAATCACAAAGATTCCTGCACTGGTTTGAAGATTTTCATCTATTTTGATTCGATTAGATCGATCTGTTTCACCAAGGGAAGTCCAAGTTTGATACGCCGCAACGCCTGCCGCCCAAATGAGAGTTCCACCAGAAAGTATTTCGCCACCCTTTAAATGGACATCGGTTTCATACATTCGATCAACAGCCGAATTAGTTTTAACAACTACCCCAATGTCTTCTAATTCAGACTGGGCATGTTTGGAAGATTTCTCATGAAACATTGGTAAAACTCTGGGACCTGCTTCAACTAAAGTTACTGATGCCATTTTGTATATATTGGGAAATTCATGTTTCATACTTTTTTGTAATTCAGCTACTGCACCGGAAACTTCAACACCGGTTGGACCTGCCCCAATCACAACAACTTTGAGAGATTCTTTGGGTTTATGTCCTGCTTCAACTTCTTCATACATGCCCAGCAATTGTTTCTTAATTACGCGGGCTTCCAAAATTGATTTCATTTGCAAAGCATTTTCTTGCACACCAGGTACACCAAAGGTGGTGCCAGTACTTCCGGTTGCTAAAACTAATTGGTCATATTCGATAGTTGATTGATCAGCTAAGGTAATGGAATTGGAATTACTATTTACCTTTGTTACTTCACCTTTTCGAAAACTAACTCCAGGAATAGCTGCTCGTACTGGATAAGCAATGTCATCTTCAGGTAATCCACCGGTTGCTACTTGATAAAGCAGGGGAGAAAAAAGTTGGTAAGGATGTTTATCGACCACTGTGACATTTATGTCTTTTTGCTGAGAAAGTTTTCGCGCAGCAGCAAGTCCACCAAAGCCTGCTCCCACAATTACAACTCTCATGTATCTAAGTATGGCTGATTTGTGAGGGATGGGCGACTTAAAACGGCACTTATTCTCAGGAAACTCTCAGAATAGTTTTAGATGATTTAAGGGTAAGCCCATCAAAGTTTAGGTAAGGCAAGTCAACAGAAAGAGGAAAAGATGATCAAGAAAAGAACTGTACTAGCAGCTTTAGTTGTTACTGGACTAATTGCTTCAACTTCTTCTGCAGCATTCGCTAACCATGGTGGCGGAAACGGCGGCAGAGGTGAAGGTAACCGTGGAGGTGGCGCAATCGCATCTCTTGTTACCGCTGGAACGATTAACCAAACACAAGCTGATGCTTTTAAAGCAGCAATGAAAATAAAGCTTGATGCCAAGTTTGTAACTAAATTAAACACAGTTTTAACAGGTTTAGTTAGTAATTCAAGCTTGACTCAAACAAAAGCAAATGCAGTTAAAGCTGCAGCTACAACTAAAAAATCAATTAAAGATCTTGTAACAGCAGGAACTATAACTACTGCTGAAGCAACATCAATTAAAACCGCATTGCGTGCTCTTCCAAAAGAAGACATCACAGTAATTAGAGACGAAGTTCTTACTTCCTTGGTTTCTAAGAGCACAATCACCCAAGCGCAAGCTGATGCAATCAAGGCAGCCAAAGCAGCCTGGGTCGGAAAATTAGGAAGTCATCGTGGTGCTGATTTGGGAACCGCCCAAACTGCATCACTGACCTACTAAAACCAGTGGCTTGTAGAGCATCTTGCAAACTAAAGCGAATAGATTAGTAACCGTGACTAACTCCCTAGCTCGAATTCTGGTAGCAGAAGACGAGACGTCACTTAATGATCTATTGCAAGATGCTCTACGCATGAATGGTTATGAAACTATTTCTGCCAAACATGGCATGGAAGCTGTAAGACTTATTCGGGAAGAAAAACCCGATTTAGTAATCCTTGATATAAATATGCCGCAATTAGATGGTTTCGGCGTAATAGAAAAACTGAGAAATGAAAATAACAATATCCCCATAATTGTTTTAACCGCTCGAGATCAAAAAGATGATAAGTCAATTGGTTTTGGTTTGGGCGCAGATGACTTTGTTACCAAGCCTTTTGGTTTAGAAGAACTACTTATGCGAGTAGCAGCAGTTTTAAGAAGATCCAAGAATAAGCCTACTGAGGGAAACGTTTTAGTAAATGGAAATATCTCTTTAGATTTTTTAAACTATCGAGTGAGTGTTAATGATAAAGAAATTGAAACTTCACCAACCGAATTTAAATTATTACAATATCTGATGGAAAATTCTGGACGAGTTTTAACTCGAGAACAAATTCTAAGCGCTGTCTGGGGTTTAGATTTTGCAACGGATGGAGCAGTACTTGACACATATATTTCTTATTTAAGAAAAAAATTAGGAGATAGCGCATACATTCGAACTGTGCGTGGTATTGGCTACCAGATTGAAGCCAAATGAAACTTAGGACAAGAATTTCTATTTTGACAGCCGTTTTGTCCGCAATACCTACCTTTGCACTTGGCGGCATCGCAGTAAATAATGCGCAAAAAACATTTAGCGACTCAATTGATAATGCATTAATTACCTCTATAAGCCAACCAAGACTTTTGAAAGAATTACGTGGCGAAACACTTGCCCCAGCCAGGGGTTTAGCGGATTCCTATATTTCCATCGCGCGATTTGAGGCAGATGGATCTTTAACAATTCTTAGATCCGCAGGTATAAATGATGACGATGACGTATTTCCACAATTAACTCCTGCTCAAGTGTTTGAAGCAAGTACCAAAATAATCACTGTGAGAGATAAAGATTTCTATAGAGTTTTAGCATTTCAAGGTCGTACTAATGAGATTTATGTATTGGCTGCTTCATTGAAAGAGTCTCGAAGGGCAACCGGGGAAGTATTAACTAATACAGCTTTTGCGGCAATAATTATTTCGCTATTAAGTGGAATTCTCGCCTGGTTTACTGTGAGTAGATTCTTCAAACCAGTTATTCAAATGGTGGACGTTGCTCATGCGGTTGCAGAGGGCGATTTTTCAAGGAATATGCCTGGGGCAAAAAGTGGCACAGAATTTGGGGAATTATCTTTAGCTATTAATAAAATGATGCTGGCTTTAAGACAATTTGTTTCAGATGCCTCACATGAACTAAGAACTCCGCTTACCGTAATAAGAGGTTATTCAGAAATTTTGCAAAAAGATAATATTGATCAAGAGCAGCGAGATAGAGCAGCTGCAAGAATTGAAACGGAAAGCTTAAGGATGGAAAGATTGGTTAAAGATTTGCTAACTTTAACCAAAGCAGATTCTGTGGCATCCCTGACCTATCAATCCTTAGATATCAGAGAAATTATTGAAGAATACTTCAAAGACTTAACTGCAAATAATTCAAATAGGAATGTGGTATTTAAAGGTGATGCTAAGGCATTAATCCGCTGTGATGAAGATTCAATGAGACAGCTTTTTTCAAATATCTCACAAAATATTTTACGCCATACCCCCTTTGATTCAAATGTTGAAGTGGTAATAAAACAAAGTGATAGCAACACAGTGATAATTATTGATGATGCTGGACCAGGAATCCCACCTAGTGCTAGAAATCAAGTATTTGAGAGATTTTCCCGACTAGATGAGTCACGATCTCGAGACACTGGAGGATTTGGTTTAGGAATGAGCATCATTAAATCCGTTGTTGATAAACACAATGGCCAAATATTTTTAGAAGACTCTGTGTTTAACGGTCTTCGAATCAGACTAGTTTTTCCTAGTTAAAAACATCTGTCGGTAAATCAAGTACTTCATCCATCAAACCACTTGGCTGTACTTTGTCGTATTGAATTTCAACCTTGCTAAAAACACTTTTGCCAGATTTACCAGTAATAGGTGCAGTTAATTTAATTTCCACTGTCGAAACAACGTCGTTTCCTTCCACACAAGTTGGTTCACAGTCATT
>CAMATO010000037.1 GCA_945861165.1 Bifidobacterium breve
ACTGATAGCGGGGGATTTCAGGTTTTATCACTTGGTGTTGGTTACAAAAAAGTGATTGCCATGGATGCCTCAACTGTGCAAGCAGATGATGTGATGGCAACTGATAAAGATCGACTGGCTCATGTTGATGATGATGGTGTTACTTTTAAATCTCATTTAGATGGATCTATGCACAGATTTACCCCAGAAGTTTCAATGCAAGTGCAACACCAAATTGGTGCAGATATTATTTTCGCTTTTGATGAATGCACCACCTTATTAAATACTCGAAATTACCAAGAAAAATCTTTGGATAGAACTTTCCAATGGGCTAAAAGATGTATTTCAGAACATGAGAAATTAACTATTGAAAGGTCTCATCGTCCATATCAAGCACTTTTTGGAGTGGTGCAAGGTGCCCAGTATGAAGATTTAAGAAGAAAAGCGTCGCAAGACTTAGCAACCCTTAACTTTGATGGTTTTGGAATAGGTGGAGCACTAGACAAAAACAAATTAGGAACAATAGTTAATTGGGTGAATGAAGAATTGCCAATTGATAAACCTAGGCATCTTTTAGGAATAGGCGAACCCGATGATTTATTCATTGGGGTAGAAAACGGCGCTGATACTTTTGACTGTGTAGCAGCATCTCGGGTGGCCCGAAACAATGCGGTTTATGGCCTAGATGGGCGCTTCAATATTTCTGCAAGTGCTTTCAAAAGAGATTTTTCACCAATAGATGCAAGTTGTGATTGTTACACCTGCGTGAATTACACTAAAGCCTATTTAAACCATTTAATTAAAGGAAAAGAAATGCTTGCTGCCACTTTGTTGACTATTCATAATGAATTCTTCATTATAAATCTGGTGGCAAAAATGAGACAAAGCATAATTGCAGGAAACTTTTTTGAATTCAAAGAAGAATTCCTAGGACGATTTTACGCGTCTAGATCAAGTAACTAGCTTCTTTTTTCTTTACTATTTTTATTACTTGGTAAGTAATGGGTAAAAGAAACACTTCAAGTAATGTTTTATACAAATAGCCCACGATTACATAATTAACGAAATCCCAACCAGTGATTATTCCGTAAAAAGCAATTGTGCAAAAAACTAATGTGTCCGCCAATTCACCTACCGCTGTTGATCCAATTAGTCGTAACCATAATTTCTTTTCTTTTGTTCTTTCTTTAATTTTCACCAAAACATAGGAATTTAAAAGCTGTCCTACTAAGAATCCACAGATGCTGGCCAAAACAATTTGGGGGACAAAACCAAGTACTGCTTCAAATGCCGCTTGGTTAGTCCAATCGGATGCTGCGGGGGATTTTTGAACCAAATAAAAAGTTAAGGATGCAAGTACAGCCATCGCAAATCCTGTGTAAATAGCTTTTCGAGCGGCTTTAAAGCCATAAACTTCACTTAAAACATCGCCCACTACATAAACCAGTGGAAATAGAAAAGCTCCACCATCTGTGTAGATGGGGCCAAATTGGATGAGCTTTACCGCACCAACATTTGATATTAAAAGTAATCCCACAAAAGCTGCCATCAGGAATGGATAAAGACCTTTGAATTCCTGAGCAAATTGCACAGTATTTGATTGTTGTTTAGCCGTGGTCACAATTGATTGTATAACCACGGCGTACCCTGTTAGTTATATGGCTACTCGCACCTATTTTGTTAGAACTTTTGGTTGTCAAATGAATGCTCATGATTCACAACGCCTATCGGGCATGTTAGAGCACGCTGGATATGTAGCAGCAGATTCAGAAGATGCAGATGTAGTTGTTTATAACACTTGTGCTGTCAGAGAAAATGCTGATAACAAACTTTATGGAAATCTGGGAATGCTGGTTAGAAAACGAGAAAAGCGTCCCGGCATGCAGATTGCTGTGGGTGGATGTCTGGCCCAAAAAGATCGACACGAAATTTTAAGAAGAGCTCCTTGGGTTGACGTTGTATTTGGGACACATAATTTTGGATCGTTACCCGTTCTATTGGAAAGAGCCAGAGTTAATAATGAAGCACAAATTGAAATCTTAGAAGCATTAGAAGTATTTCCTTCTACTTTGCCAACTAAGCGGGATTCCATTCATTCCGCCCTAGTAGCAATAAGTGTTGGCTGCAATAACTCTTGCACATTTTGCATCGTTCCAACTTTGCGAGGAAAAGAAAAAGACCGTAAAGCAGGTGACATTCTAGATGAAATTAATTCACTTGTTGCTGAAGGCGTTTCGGAAGTAATGCTTTTGGGCCAAAATGTTAATTCATATGGAGTGGAATTTGGAGATAAATTAGCATTTGGAAAATTACTCCGAGCTTGCGGTGAGATCGCAGGTTTGGAAAGAGTGAGATTTATCTCTCCTCATCCTAAAGATTTCACTGATGACGTAATTGAGGCAATGGCAGAAACACCTAATGTTATGCCACATTTGCACATGCCTTTGCAATCTGGAAGTGACAAAATATTAGCTAGTATGAAAAGAAGTTATAGAACAAGTAAATATCTAGGAATCCTAGATAGAGTTCGAGAAAGAATTCCCGCAGCATCGATCACTACCGATATTATTGTTGGTTTTCCAGGAGAAACTGAAGAAGATTTTCAAGATACAATTGACTTAGTTAAACAAGCAAGATTTACTACTGCTTTCACCTATCAGTATTCAAAAAGACCTGATACTCCTGCTGCAGCAATGGATGACCAAATTCCACCCGATATTATTTCTGAAAGATACGACAGACTTACCGCTGTGGTAAACCAAGTTATGCTCGAGGAAAATGAAAAGCAAGTTGGAAAGATAGTAGAAGTACTTGTGACAAATCATGAGGGCAAAAAAGATGAAGCCAATTCTAAGCTCTCAGGTCGGGCTAGAGATAATCGCTTAGTTCATTTCAATTTTGAATCACGACAATTAATTAGACCAGGGGATTTAGTAGAAGTTGAAATCACCTATGCAGCCCCATTTTTTCTACTCTCAGACAAACCTGTTTTGAAGATTAAGAAAACAAAAGCAGGAGATATTTACGAGCAGGGCAAAACTGTAGGGAATTCAAATGGAGTGTTGTTAGGAATTCCGACCTTGGTTCGGTCATAAACATTGAAAGTAATAGCAATAGTTGGACCTACCGCTGTAGGAAAGACTGCGTTATCACTTGATCTAGCCGAAAAGTTTTCTGCTGAAATCATTAATGCTGATGCGATGCAAATTTATAAAGGTATGGACATCGGAACGGCAAAGCTACCTTTATCCCAAAGAAGAGGGATAACTCATCACCAAATAGATGTGCTCGATCCAATTGATGAGGCAAACGTTTCCCAATACCAGAAGCAAACACGTGAAATAATCACTGATTTGTTAACAAGAAATGTGCAACCAATGCTTGTTGGTGGAAGTGGTCTATATGTGAATTCAGTCCTGGAAGATTTGGAATTTCCTGGTACTAATTTAGAAGTACGCGCCAAATATGAAGAAATATTGGACGAACAAGGTGTAGAAGTTTTATTTGAAATGCTACAAAGAGTTGATTCTTTAGCTTCACAAAATATTTTGCCAACTAACGCCCGAAAAATAGTTAGGGCATTAGAAGTTAATGAGTTCACTGGGAAATCATTTAATGCAAAATTGCCTGAAGCTTCTCCTATTTATTCTGACGTTCGAATTGCTCTAGATATGCCTCGAGACTTATTGGATCAGCGAATCATTGATCGAGTTCATCAAATGTTCGACGCCGATTTCATAAAAGAAGTGCAAGGAATTGAAGATAATTTAAGAAAAGGAAAAACCGCATTTAGGGCATTGGGGTATTCCCAGGTACTTTCTCATCTTGCTGGTGAGATTACAAAAGATGAGGCCATTACCCTGACGATCAATGCCACCAAGAAATTCGCCCGCAGACAACTGTCCTGGTTCAGAAGAGACCCCTTAATTCATTGGTTAGATGCAACAAGCCCAGAACTTTTTGAGCAATCACTTAGGCTAATCGGATGAGCGTAGTCATTAATTACACCAAGGGCCATGGCACCAAGAACGATTTTGTACTAATTGAAGATCTTAATGATGAGATAGTTTTTACTGAAAAGCAAATTATTCAAATCTGTAATAGGGATAATGGTATTGGTGCTGATGGCATCTTAAGAATTGTAAAACAAAATAATGATTTCTTTATGGACTATAAAAATGCTGATGGTTCAATAGCTGAAATGTGCGGAAATGGGGCACGAGTTTTTGCTCAGTATTTGTTTAAAAATGGTCTGATTAATGAAAAGAAATTTAATTTCAATACCAGAGCCGGACAAATTAGTGCTGAGATTCATGGCCCAGGAAATATCAGTGTCACTATGGATGAAGCAAAGCTTCGGGGAATAATTGTTGAAGTATCTGTTAATGGGCATAAATTTAATGCTCAAGCAGTTGATGCCCCTAATCCGCACGCGGTAGCTTTTGTTCCTGATTTAGGAAGTATTGGGGACCTAAAAAACGCACCGAGTGTTTCACCTAGTGATGTTTTCCCAAACGGAGTCAATGTTGAATTTGTTACGAAAATAACTGATGATCATGTTGCGATGCGAGTATTTGAGCGAGGAAGTGGGGAAACCCTTTCTTGTGGGACTGGAGCTTGTGCAGTTGCAGCAGTTATAAGAGAACAAAGTGGTAAAAAAATTAATAGTATGCAAATTGATTTACCTGGTGGAAATCTTCAGATAACTTTTTTAAATGGAAAAATGATCATGAGAGGTCCTGTTGTTTTAGAGGAAACTGGAACTTTGCCCGAGAAATGGTTTATTAATTAAATATGGCTGAATCAAAAGATACCGGCCAACTAGATTTACAAGATAGAGCTGCTTTAAGAAGAGTCACCTCATTTTCAACCGAACTGCAAGATATTACTGAAGTTGAATACCGACAGATTCAACTTGAACGTGTTGTTCTTGCTGGGGTGTGGACTAGTGGTTCTTGGGAATTAGCTGAGCGCTCATTACAAGAATTAGCAAGATTAGCTGAAACAGCTGGTTCAACAGTTTTAGATGGAGTAATTCAAAGACGCGATAATCCAGATCCTTCAACATATTTGGGATCAGGTAAAGCACAAGAATTAAGAAACATTGTTTCTGAAACAGGAGCAGACACAGTCATCATCGATGGTGAACTAAGTCCAGCACAATTAATTCATTTAGAAGATGTTGTGAAAGTAAAAGTCGTTGATAGAACTTGGTTGATTCTGGATATTTTTGCTAAACATGCAAAAAGCAGAGAAGGTAAGACACAAGTTTCTCTAGCACAAATGCAATACATGTTGCCCAGACTTCGTGGCTGGGGTGATGCGCTGAGTAGACAAGCTGCCAGTGGCGGAAGTCTTGGGATTGGTACGCGAGGACCTGGTGAAACAAAACTGGAAACAGACAGAAGACGTATTCATGATCAGATGACACGCCTTCGAAAAGATTTAAAAGATATGGCTCGATCACGCGATATACAAAGAAACTCTAGAAGAAAAAGTCATATTGCATCTGTCGCTATCGCTGGATACACCAACGCAGGTAAATCAAGTTTACTAAACCGGTTAACTGGGGCAGGTGTATTAGTAGAAGATTCACTATTTGCAACACTTGATCCCACAGTTAGAAAATCGCAAACCCCAACAGGTCGAAACATTACTTTAAGTGACACTGTGGGATTTGTTCGTCACTTACCGCATCAATTAATTGATGCTTTTAAATCAACTCTTGAAGAAGTTAGTGATTCAGATCTGATTGTTCATGTAGTTGATGGGAGTGACCTAGATCCATTAGAACAATTCAACTCAGTTAGAGAAGTATTGCAAGAAATAAAAGCTGACAACATCCCAGAAATTATAGCTGTAAATAAATGCGATCGAATTGATGATGAAATTATGGGCAATCTAAAGAGAATTTTCCCCGAAGCAATATTTGTTTCAGCACACTCTGGTTTAGGTATTGATGATTTACTAAAGGCAATTGATGATCGTCTGCCAGATCCAAGTGTGGAAATGATGTTAACAATTCCATATTCAAGAGGGGATCTACTGGCAAAAGTTCATGAAGACGGGAAAGTGCTCCAAACAGAACACAATGACGTAGGAACACAAATTCACGCTTTTGTGCCAGCAGAATTAGCTCATCTTCTGAAACAAATTATTATTAATGACTAAAATAAGAAAATATCTAGGACCAACTTTCTCAGTCCTGGTGACAGCTGTTGTGCTGTGGTTTGTAGCAACATGGCTACTTAAAGATGCTGATCTAAAGGTTGTTCGCGAGATTCTTTCAAAAGTTTCTCAGAATTCCTTTACACTTCTTATTTTAAGTGCGGTCTTTAATATTTGGGTTTTCCAATACCCATACTTGGTTACCACAAGAAATCTAAAGTATTGGCAATCTTTTCAGGTTCGTAATGCTTCTTTTGCCATAAGTAATTCGCTTCCCGCAGGTGGCACAATAGGACTCACTTTCCAATATGCCATGTTAAGGTCTTTCGGAATTGGAAATAAGGAAACAAGCGCCACTATTGGAATTGCCAGTGTCTGGAATGGATTAATCTCATTTTTTATGCCCGTACTGGGATTAGTTGCTTTAGTGATTGCAGGGCAAGCAACCCAAAGTTTAATTCAATCAGCAATTATTGGAATCGTTTTTCTCCTTATTAGCTTAACATTGTTTTATATTGCTTTAAAGTCTGCTTCAGGTTCAATGTGGGTGGGGAATTTATTTTCCAAAATCGTTAATCCAATTCGTGGGATATTCAAGAAATCAAGTCTGAATTTTTCTACAGGGATAAATGATTTTAGATTACAAGTTAATGATCTGGTTACCACTCGGTGGAGAAGTATTTCTTTTTCGAACTTTATGGTTCAAATTGGTATGTTTCTTGTGCTATGGGCAAGTGTTAATGCTTTGGAACTTAATTTTTCTGCGGGAATAGTTTTTGCTGTATTTTGTTTTGGGCGATTAGGAACAGCGATTCCTTTAACCCCAGGGGGATTAGGCACAACTGATGTGATCATGGCTTCGTTGTTTCAGCTTTTTGGAGCCAGCGCAGAATTAAGTTTGACAGCAGTTTTGTTGTGGCGCGGTTTCTTCTACATACCCCAGGTACTGCTGGGGCTAATGAGTTTTATTTTCTGGCAGTTGAGTCGGGTGAAGTGAAGATTTAAGCATTTTCCCCACAACAATTAAGGAAACGTTAAGACAACTCGACTTGCCAGTGCGTTTTACTTCGTTACATTGGAATAAGCACGAGGGGAGTATCCCTACTAAAGCGAAAGTCGTCAACACGAAGTAGCAATACTTCCGGCTAAGCGCCAAGAGAAACATAACTTGGTTGGGAGAGACCTCGGGAACACAAATGAACAAACACGTTCATTTGAAATCACCCGGGAGTTTGTCATGAAAACAGTTAGCAAAAAGAAAGAAAACGCCCCAGTAATAATTACTGAATTGGGCCGAATTGAACTTAATAAACAAATTGAAAATATCAGAAACGTGCAATTACCTGCCCTTGCACCGTTTATCTCTGCTACTGATCGTGATGAACGAGACGTAGCTGAATTTACTCGCCTCACCGAAGAAGCAAACACTTTAGAAGCACTTGTCTCTGAATCTGGTAAACCAGATCTTTTAATTGATGACAAAACAATCCGTTTGGGTTCTGTGGTGAAGATTCAAACTGCGAAGGAAACTTTCAAAGTAAGAATAGTTCACCCAGTGGAAGCTCATTTGGATGATGAACGAATCTCGGTGGAATCACCTTTAGGTCAAGCAATTATGGGTAACAAGAAAGGTGATCGAGTCACAGTCCTTGCCCCAAGTGGTAATTGGAGTGCACTGATCAAGGAAGTAGCACTTCTTCCTTAACTTAGGCGTTAATGAAAAAATAATTTTACGAACTATTACCAACTAAGCCCTGGGTGTTAGTTATCCCCAGGGCTTAGTTATTCCCAGATTTGTGGATTTTGATGCTGTGACAACACAGTTTGATTCAAAATAAATACATGACAAAACTAAAAAAAGAAATACAAATAGATGGACCAGCAAATCTTTTGGCCACGGTGCCTAACCTTTTGGGATTTTACCCAGAAAAGTCTTTAGTCGTAGTCGCCGTAAAAGGGGTCAACGATCAAGTGGTTGTAACCATGACACTTGATTTACCTGAACAATTTGATACCGATTTTGTTGACAATTTAAAGGTGACCATTAAACGATCAGGGGCAGATGGGTTAGTTGCTGTTTTCTATATAGAAGAAATTTCAACCGAACTTAAAAGTGTGGCAAACCTTTTTATGGAGAAAATCGCTCCCGAATTTCATATCCGAGACATTCTGTGGGTGAGTCAAGGAAGATGGGCTTCTTTTCTGTGCGCAGATGAAATGTGTTGCCCCATAGAGGGAAGAGAGCTTGATTTGTCGAGTACCAGCGTTGCGAAAGCAGAGCTGGTACTAGCTGGAAGAGGGGCTCTTAGTAAGCGAAGTGATTTAAAAGATTTTCTAGCTGTAACAAAAATTGATAAGAGTTTAGTTCCTCTCATTAATCAATTTAGTAAGCAAAAAACGAAAGCTGATCACAACGAAAATTATTTGAAGTGGGGTAAAACACAATTTAGATTTCTTTCGCAACAGAAAGCATTCATTGATTTCGATGCAAAATTGTGGGCGCGTTTGCTTTTTGGTTTAACAGACATTCCAGTCAGAGACGCGTTACTTTCTCATCACATTGAATTGGCCCAAATCAGTGAAGATCCAAGTCAATACTTAACACAAGTTGCCCAGCAGTGGGCACAGGTTGCTCGAGTTGCCCCAGATGCTTTTAGGCCACCAATTTGTACCTGTATCGCTGCCTTGATGTGGCAGGCAGGGGAGGGAATATTGGCCCGAAGTGCCCTTGATTTTGCTGTGGCATTAAATCCTGATTTTCATTTAGCCAAACTTTTGAACAGTGCCTTGAATAGTGGCATGCCGCCTTGGGAATTTCGTGATGCTTTCACAAAAATTACTAACCCCTGGAGTTGATATCGCAATTCAGATTTAGTAATCTTTCCAATAGGTCAAGAGTTTCAGTATTAAGCCCCGGCTAGCTGAACGGCAACCCTCCACCGCGGTGGGGTGCTCCGGGTGTAGACCAGGTCGATTGCGAAGTTGCATTCGACAAGCGCGGGTCTTACGCAATTTTGAGTGGGACCCCGAAACAAAGGGGCACTAATTTGCGTTATCTCTATATAAAAAACTAATTAATTAATTTTGAGCTGGCGTATTCGCGCGCTCATTTTAATTGCTTATATATAGAGACTTTCGTCCAAATTGTTATCCCGCCAACGACTATCAACGCGATAGGCGTAAGACCCAAAAACTGAAAGAGGACCTAAGAAATGTCAACCAACTGGAGCTTTGAAACCCGACAAATACATGCCGGGCAGACACCTGATTCACAAACAAATTCACGTGCTTTGCCTATTTATCAAACAACGGCTTACACATTCCGCGACACCAAGCATGCTGCGGACTTGTTTGCCTTGGCAGAACCTGGAAACATTTACACCCGAATAATGAACCCAACACAAGGTGCCGTTGAAGAACGTGTTGCTTCATTAGAAGGCGGTGTGGCAGCACTGTTATTAGCAAGTGGTCAAGCTGCAGAAACTTATGCAATCTTGAACTTGGCAGAATCAGGTGACCACATTGTTTCTAGTCCAAATCTTTACGGTGGAACTTATAACCTGTTTCACTACACTTTGCCCAGATATGGCATAGAAGTAACTTTCGTTGATGATCCAGATAATTTGGATTCTTGGAAGAAAGCAATTAGACCTAACACCAAAGCATTTTATGGTGAAAGTATTGCTAATCCATCTAATGCAATTTTAGATATTGAAAACATTGCCAAAATTGCCCACGACAATGGAATTCCATTAATCGTGGATAACA
>CAMATO010000038.1 GCA_945861165.1 Bifidobacterium breve
GTTGTTGGATCAATTCCTTTTTCAATATCTTCAATCATGTGCAGGACTCGACTTGGTGCTCCACCGTGCAGTGGACCACTCATGGCACCAATTGCACCTGAAATTGCTGCTGCTACATCTGCTCCAGTTGATGCAATAACGCGTGCTGTAAAAGTAGAAGCATTCATGCCATGTTCTGCTGCTGAAACAAAATAAGCCTCAACTGCTTTGATGTGTTTTGGATCTGGCTCACCGCGCCATCTCTTCATAAATCTTTCCACCGCAGTCTTTGAATCTGTGATGTGTGCTTCTGAAACTGGAGTTTGATCTCCACGAGCAGATTGTGCAACATACATTAAAGTTGCAGCTGTTGTTCTGGCTAAATCTTCTCTAATTTGTACATGGTCAATATCTAACATTGGTTTTAATTTCCAACGTGCTCCTAATTGAGCAACAGATGATTGCACATCAACACGAGTATCCCCTGTGTTACAAGGAATTTGGTGCACATCTGGAATTGGTAAACCTGGCGCAAAATTATCGTCAACTAACAATCCCCACACGGGACCAAATGAAACTCGACCAACTAAATCTTCAATGTCAACGCCTCGATAACGAAGTGCGCCACCTTCGCGATCGGGCTCGGCGATAGTGGTTTCAAACGCAATAATTCCTTCAAGACCGGGAACGAAATCTGGCATTTCACACCTTCTTGTTGAGGAGTTGCACTATCTCTATCTTTGCCTAAAGCATTCGACATGGTGGAATCGGGTTATGTCTGATTCCACACAATGGTTTGAATCTTTAAGGGTCTCCTATGAACAAGGTGAACTAAACGAGAGTGACATAAACCACGACCCATTAATACAGTTCAATAACTGGTTACAAGCAGCAATCGAAAACCAAGTTCCCGAACCAAACGCCATGGTGCTGGCCACAGTTAACCAAGATGGTCAACCTGGTGCTCGTAACGTCTTACTTAAGTCAGCTGATGACAATGGATTTATTTTCTTTAGCAACAAACTTTCGGATAAAGCATCTGATTTAAAACTAAACCCAAATTGCACGCTTTTATTTTCTTGGTTAAGCCAACACCGCCAAGTAATAGTGAAAGGTAAAGCTGGCGAAATCAGCACAGCAGAGTCAAATGAATATTTTCAAACCAGACCATATGGTTCAAGAATTAGTGCCTGGGTAAGTGAACAATCACAAGTAATAAAAAACAGAGAAGAATTAGAAATAAGAGTAAAAGAATTTATGGATAAATATCCAGAAAATGTGCCGATGCCAGATTATTGGGGCGGATATTTAGTTAAGCCTGAAAGTATTGAATTCTGGCAAGGTAGACCTTCCAGATTGCATGATCGAATTAGATTTACTAAAAAAGCTAACACTTGGGTTATTGAGAGAATTTCTCCGTAATAACTTTTTCACCCTTACTTGCTTGATATCTTCTTAAAGTTTCTTCACGTTCTTGGCTGTGATCAACCATTCTGGTTGGGTAATTATTGAGATATCCATCAGGTTGTTCCCACGGGGTGTGAGCTTTTATGCCTGCTAAATGGTTTAGTTCGGGAATAAATTTATGAACATATTCAGCATTTGGATCAAATTTTTCTGCTTGCATCATTGGATTGAAGATGCGGTAATAAGGAGAAGCATCTGTGCCACAACCAGCAGTCCACTGCCAACCATGAGAGTTACTTGCAATATCGCCATCAAGTAAATGCTTCATGAACCAATCTGCGCCATGTCTCCAATGAATGTGTAAATCTTTAACTAAGAATGAAGCCACAATCATTCTGACCCGGTTATGCATCCATCCAGTTTGTTTTAACTGGCGCATTCCTGCATCAACAATAGGAAAACCAGTTTTACCTTCTTGCCATTTTTTTAATCTTTCTGCAAAATCTTCTTCCTGATCCCAACCCATTAATTCCCATTTTTGGTCTAATGATTTAGTTTCACTTTCTGGGGCGGTTGCTAAGACTTCGGCATAAAATTCTCTCCAGCAGACTTCTTTTCTAAAAGTGTCATGATCTTTTGTTTCATTTAGTTCCATCAAAATGGTGCGAGGATGAATTTCCCCAAATCTCAGAGGAATACTTAATTTTGATGTTCCATTTAAATCTGGTCTATTTCTGTTCTGGTCATAACCATGAATAGCAGAATTAAGAAATTTATCGAATAAATCCAATGCATTTGTTTCCCCAGCTTTTGGTATTTCAATTTCACTATTTACTTGGGGTAAAGCTTGACTAGGTAAGGGCATAAACCAGGGGGGAGTTTTATTAAACTTTTGTGCCGGTTTTCGCCAACCATGTTTCAACCAAGTTCTGTAAAACGGGGTAAAGACTCGATAAGGCGTGCCATCATCTTTGGTAACCCTAAAAGGTGCCACCGCATATGGTGAACCAGTTCTGATTAAGGGCACATTTATTTTTGCCAATTCTTTTTCAACTGCGATATCTCTTGCTCGACCATATGGTTCGAAGTCTTCTGAAATATGAACAGATTTTGCATTACTGGCTTTAACAACTTCTAGTAAAACATCTTTAGGATCGCCATAGCGAATGAGTAATTTTCCATTCATTGATTCATTCAAAGCAGTCAAGGAAGCATTTTGATAAGCCTGTAATGGAGTTCCGGCATCATCAAAAACTTGTGGATCAATATTAAATAGTGCAACTACTTGGCCATCCCCATCATTGAGGGAGGACTCAATTGCTGCATTTAATGCAGGATGATCATGCAATCGAAGATCGCGACGAAACCACATCACACTAGGCATGCTTCTAGATTAGGAGTTGCTTACCTTCAGCACAAATTTGACGAACAGATTCAGTGAGACACTTGTCACTTCATTCACAAAAGTGACTATATCTATAGCGCCTAAATCTCTTCACCGTGTTATTTTGGATTGGTGATAAGAAAACTATTTATCAGCACTTTGGCAACATTGCTAATAGCTACTAGCTATGCCACACCTGCAATGGCTGATGCCATTCCTGATTATCCAGGGGTTGAAAAATTAACACGAGGCGTGGAAAACAGTGCAGTTAAGAAAGTTCAACAAGCTTTAATAAAACTTGGTTACCCAATTCCAGTTGCTAATGGAAAATATGGTCCAGCCACAACAGCTGCCATTGCAGATTTTTATGAAGTACAAGGTGACATTGATGATGGCACAACACTTGGTCCTGCTGGTTGGAACGCAATATTTGAAGCAATAAACAGAGAAGAAAGTAATACTCCAGCGACAGAAGAAGGGGTGGTGGAAGACAACACCGTTGATCAAGTTAAACCAGAAGAAGTTGTGATCGGTGATGATTTAGCGGCAGCAACAATTAGAGCAGAAAAAGTTTCCAAAGTTTTAGCAAGAGCAGCAAGTGTTAAAGGAACCCGTTACAAATTAGGCGGTGTTACCACTAAAGGATTTGATTGCTCCGGTTTCGTGCTTTATGCCATGAAACCAGTTGGGGTAACTTTTAATAGAACTTCACGAGATATGAGACGTGAAACCCCAAAAATTACAAGAGAAGAATTGTTACCAGGAGATTTAGTTTTCTATCATAATAAAAAAGGAACTGTTTACCATGTAGCAATTTATGCAGGAGCTGGAAAGATTTGGCATGCCAGAAGACCAGGTTTGAGATTAGCTAAAACAAATATTTATGCCAAAAGAGTTTCTTACGGAAGAGTTGATTACTCTTAATCAATTTATTACCCAGCGGGCAAAATTTAAGTTAATTCTCAATAATCGAGAGCAAATCTTCTTTAATAGGAAAATTCTTGGTGAATTCTTACTTAAACTTTCCCTTGTGGGCAAATGATGCTGAATAATAAGATTTGTGATTGTTGATAAGGGACTATACGTAAATGGACAGCGAGAAGCTGGACCCGAGGATATTTCAGAATTAGTTGATATTGCGCGGAAAAAAGACGGCTATGTATGGATTGGCCTTGCAGAACCAACACAACAAGAATTTGACACTATTGTGGGAGAATTAAATTTTCATCCATTAGCAGTCGAAGATGCCGTTCTAGCAAAACAGCGTCCCAAGATGGAAGATTATGATGGATTAACTTTTTTTGTAATCAAGACAGTTTTTTACGATGAAGTCAAATCAGAAATCACTACTGGGGAATTACTGTGCTTTATTGATGAAAATTTCATCGTGATCGTACGACATGGTTCTGGGTCACCTCTTTCCACTGTAAGAAAAGATTTTGAACAACACCCAGAACAAGTAAAAATTGGTCCGTTTGCAGTTCTACATGCGGTGATCGATCGTGTAATTGATGGGTACACAACAATTGCTAATGAACTAGAAAATGATGTCATTAACATTGAATCCAAAGTATTTGGCGGGAAGAGAAAAACTTATAGCCAGGAAATATATTTCCTAAAACGTGAAGTCATTGAGTATCGTCATGCCGTAGAACCACTAGTTGTTCCATTACAGAGAATTGCCAATGAAACCTTCACACTTGCTCCAAATTCCATCAAGCCATTTTTCAGAGACACCATTGACCATTTACAACATTCCTGTCAACAAGCAAGCGGTATGGATTCTCTTTTGACCACTGTTTTGCAGGCGGATTTAGCTCATGTTCAAGTGAGACAAAACGAAGATGTCCGCAGAATTTCTGCTTGGGTCGCTTTAGCAGCAGGACCAACCATGATTGCAGGAATTTATGGAATGAATTTTGAACACATGCCAGAACTGCAATGGAAATATGGTTATGGATTGGTGATGGGTTCAATTGCTATATTAAGCGGATTTTTATATTACAAATTTAAAAAATCAAACTGGTTATAAATTAATTTCATTTTTGTGCCCTCGGAGGGAATTGAACCCCCAACCTATTGCTTAGGACGCAGTCGCTCTATCCGTTGAGCTACGAGGGCTAAGACTTAGCTAACAAATTAAATCCTAATTCATCAAAGACTTCTCTGTAACTCTAGTGCAATAAAACTGTTAGTTTTTCACCTGAATTTATTGCCAAAGTAACAGCATTGTCATTATTGGTTGAAACCATCACCACAGATCCTGCACTTGACCCAAAAGAAGATTTTTTACTAGCAAGGGCAACTACCGAAACATCTCGAGCTATTACAGCACCTAAATCTCCGGAATTGTTACTGATGCGCACCACATCGATCAGGGAACCAGGTTTAAGAATTGAGGCAACTTCGCTATCGATGATTCTTATTCCCACCACTCTTTGATCTTTAATAATTTCACTGGTTGCTAAAACTCTGGTGTTAGTTAATTGTTCATTTTCGGCAATATTGGCCGAAAGCATTCGACCCATTAATTGTTCTATTGTTAAAAGATTTGGTGCTAAAGCTGAAATTGGTATTCTTATTTCTTTTAAATCACCACTTGTCAAAGTTGTGCCAGCGGCAATATCTTTATTGGCCACTACCACAGCTTTAGTGGAAAAATTACTAGCAGCTTTATCGATTATGGAATAAGCCACAACTGCTAAGAGGCAGTAAGCAATAGTTTTTCGATAAATCCGAAAAAGTGTGACGAGATCTGATTTCTGGATATCTATTCGAGGTATTTGCATCCTTTAAAGATAAAGGATTTGAAAAAATATTGCTTAACACAATTGAAAAACTGTGGATAACTTACTTTTCAGTCTTAGGTTTTACTGGTTTGGTTTCAGTTTTGGTTTCTTTCTTACTTTCAGTTTTCTCCGGTTTGACAGCTTTATCGTCCTTCTTAGGGGTGGTTTCAGTTTTCTTCTTTTCCCGGGAATCGGTTTGATAGAAACCTGATCCTTTGAAAACAACTCCTACCGCACCAAACTTCTTTCTAACCTCACCACCACATTCTGGACATTTAGAAATTGCCTCATCAGCAAAGCTTTGTACTACTTCAAATTCATGATCACAGTTACTACACGCATATTGATAAGTAGGCACAAGACATATTGTGCCAATTACATATTTTTGTGTATGCAAAGCCGTACTCTTATCTACATGCACTTCTCTCCATATGTCTTAGTTGGTCTGGGTGGAGCAATTGGCAGCGTGCTGCGTTGGATGATTTCTATTCGATTAGATGATTCTTTAGGTCAACTGCCGTTAGGAAGAGAAGGATTTGCTTGGCCCACCTTGGTAGTAAATGTTGTGGGTTGTTTAGCAATTGGCTGGATTGCGGGACATCGAAAACATTCCCTTGATGTGTGGCATTTTTGGGTAGTTGGAGTTTTAGGTGGTTTCACAACTTTTTCAACTTTCATGATGGAAACTTCTTGGCAACTCCAAGGAAGAAACTGGGTTTACACAATTTTGTATGTGTTAAGTACCTTTGCTGCCTGTTATGCAGCGGCAGCTTTTACGCTAAAAAAATCTGAACAAAGAAGTGATCGATGAACGAAACAGTGCCCACACTTTTCGCCGTTGCTTTAGGTGGAGCATTGGGTGCGATGCTTCGTTTTCGATTACGTTATGTAACAAAAAATGCCCCAATTTCTATGGGAACTTTACCTGCAAATCTTTTAGCGTGTTTAATACTTGGTTTTGTGAGCGCATTATTTGCTGATGCTTTTTTTGCTATGAAAAGTTGGCAAGCATGGTTTCAACCATTTCTCACAGTGGGTGTTGCTGGATCTCTTTCCACATTCTCATCTTTCATGTTGGAAATGCACGAAAATCATACAAAATATGGTTGGAAGAAAAGTATTGGTTATGCCAGTTTTACTTTTGTGGCAGGGCTAATTGTGTTAAGTATTGGAATTTTCTTAGGAACTTCTGTTCCTCTTTAATCAGGTTTTGTGAAGTGAATTGATCTATATGGTGTGGCAATAGTGTGAATTGGTTGATCATGGGATTCCCGGGGAATTTCTAAAATAAACTCTAAATCAAATAACAACACAATTCTTTTTACTTTTTCATCTAACTCAACTAGCACTCGGTCATAAAATCCTTTACCTTTTCCTAAACGGGTGCCATTAACATCAACTGCTAAAGCAGGTAACACAATTGCCCCTAATGCGGTTAAGTCTTTAGCTAATAAAGCTTCACCTAATGGCTCTTTAATCCCATAGGGTCCAACTTCAAAGTTAGTGGGATTTTTTACCCATAACAAATCATCGCCATTAATTCGGGGCAGCCAAACATTTCTGCCCAGTTGGCTTACAGCTGTGATCAAATCTTGGGTAGGAGGTTCTTCAGGAAGCGACATATATATAGCAACATCACCAGTTGTTTTAGCTAATTCAAATAAGCCACGTTTAGTTAGTTGCTCAACATCAAATGAGCCCAGTTGCGTCTTTCGTCTGGTTTCTTGCAGACTTTTGCGCAAACTTTGCTTGGTCTCTTGAGTATCTGGCGTAGTCATAGACCTAGAAGCATACTCAAAGCGCGTAATCTTTATCTATAACAGTTTTAGAGAAAAAGGAATAAGCGATGTCGAAAGTTACCTGCGCAGTTGTGCCAGTAGCTGGTTATGGCACCCGTTTTCTTCCTGCCACTAAAGCAACCCCCAAAGAAATGTTGCCCGTTGTTGATAAACCGGCCATCCAATATGTAGTGGAAGAAGCAGTTGCTGCTGGATTAAGTGACGTGTTGTTTATTACTGGTCGAAGTAAAAGAGCATTAGAAGATCACTTTGATGATTCACCTGAATTAGAAGCAGAGCTTGCTAAACAAAACAAAAATGATTTATTAGAAAAAGTTAAAGACCCTTCCGAATTAGCAAAAATACATTTTGTGCGCCAAGGTGTTCCTAAAGGTTTGGGTCACGCTGTTTCTATGGCTAAAGAACACGTTGGCAATAAACCATTTGCGGTGTTACTAGGTGATGACTTAATTGACCCTAGAGATTTTGTGCTCGACGAAATGTTGAAAGTCCAAGCAGAACATGGCGGATCTGTGGTGTTGCTAATGGAAGTTGCACCAACAGAGATTCATCTTTATGGTTCAGCTCAAATTGAAAAAACAAGTAAAGAAAACGTTGTGAAAGTTACCGACTTAGTTGAAAAACCAAACGCACAAGATGCACCAAGTAATTACGCTGTTATTGGTAGATATTTATTTGATCCAAAAGTTTTTGAAGTACTTGCCCAAACAAAACCGGGCAAAAACGGAGAAATCCAATTAACAGATGCCATGAAAACTTTAGCTAAAGATGTTAAAAAAGAAGACGGCGGAGGATTACACGCAGTAATTTTCAAAGGCAGAAGATATGACACTGGAGATAAATTGTCTTATCTACAATCTGTAGTGCAATTAGCAAGTGAAAGAGAAGACCTAGGTCCAGCGTTTAAAAAGTGGCTTAAAACTTTCGTTGGCAATTTAGGAAACTAAAGATGGCGCCTTTTTGGCCCGTGGAATTAAAACACAACAATATTGTGCTGCGCCCGCTTGGTTTTAGAGATAGACGTGCCTGGCTCAAAATAAGAGAAAACAATAAAAATTGGTTTAAGGAATGGGAAGCAACTATTCCTGGAGAATTTAACGCAAAACCAGCTAGTTTTTATCAAGTCGTTAAAAATTTACGCGATGAAGCAAGAAGTCTCAGAGCATTACCCTTTGTCATAACTGTAGATGGATTTCTAGCAGGCCAAGTAACTGTGGCAAATATTAATTATGGTTCAACTAGAAGTGCCTATATTGGTTATTGGATTGGGGAGGAGTTTGCCGGTCGGGGATATGCCCCCTTAGCTGTAGCAATGGCAATTGATCATTGTTTTAAATCTTTGAAACTGCATCGAATTGAAATAGCAATAAGACCAGAAAATACCAAATCTTTAAGAGTTGTGGAAAAGCTTGGCTTAAGATCAGAAGGTGCAAGACCTAAGTTTTTACATATAAATGGTGAATGGCGAGATCATTTGATTTTTGCAATAAACGAAGATGAAATTACTGGATCATTAGTTTCAAAGTTAACTAATTCTTAAATAACCTAAGTCACTTACCGACACACCCCAGAAGTCGGAAAAAATTACTTACTGAACTTCTAACCTATTTACATGGGGTCAGGGTTTCTTTTAGCAATCGTGTTAGGTCTATGGGGATTAGTGCTCTATCCAACCCTTTCCAAAGGTCGCATTAACACCAGTGAAACTAAATCAATTGAACGCTTCAATAAGGCTATGAATTTGATTAGTGATTTAGCTCCCACTAGAAATAAATTAGAAATGGAGCTGCAAAGAAAAGCAGCGAGTAGAAGAAGAAATGTTACTTACTTTTTGTTCGTCATAAACGTGGGAGTAATTGTTGCTTCTCTCCTAGGTTATGTTCCAGAGTATTTTTCTTTTATTCCGGTAGGTGCGTTATTAATGTGGTTAAGTATTGCTTTTGTTGCTTCCCAAAGACAACAAAATCTAACTCAGGCAAACCCAAATCAAGTAGTTATCAGAAAGAATTATGCAATTTATAAAAATCCTGAATTATCCAAAACATTAATAAAACCAGATCCGGAACGAGATTTAATTATGGATGAAAGACCCTTTGAAAAGATCGCTGCACCAATTGTTGTTCCACCACAAATTGTTGAAGAAGAAAGACGCGCGCAAGGCGCTTAGATCCAACTCTTTAACCACATACGCATTAACCAATCCTCTTTAGGTAATGAAATTGCGGTCCATAATGGATAGTAGTAAACAGACACACTAATAATAGCTATCAAGATAAAACCTCCGACAGCAAAAAATATATTCATGTTCAAATGTTTTAAGTTAAATCCCCAATAAATTGCATTAGCAATATAAGCAATAGCAATGACCAAAAATGGTAAGTAAACAATGGAATAGAAATAAAACATGGTGCGATCAGGAAGCAACAGCCATGGTGCCCAACCAGCTAAGAACAATAACAAAATAGTTCCGGAACGCCAATTTCTTGATCTCAAAAAATTAAGCAGCACTAAAATTAAAGCTATTACCCCAAGCCACCAAATAAGGGGATT